>CABURV010000156.1 GCA_902494035.1 uncultured Collinsella sp. | reverse complement strand
GTTAAGGGCAAGCTGGAGGCGCGCGAGTTTATCGCATCGGATGGCACCATCGCCCTGGTTGCCGGCTTGGTTCTCGGCATCATCATCGTCTTTGGCATTCTGGGCTCTCTGATCTATACCGACTTTGCGGATGCCAATGTCGGCGCCGCTATGATCTCGATCCCCGTCACGATCGTGGGCTTTGTCCTGAGCTGCACCTTCCGTCGCTACACGCCGGAGGGCGCCGAGGTGGCGGCTCGCTGCAAGGCGCTTAAGCATTGGCTCGAGGACTTTACGCGCCTGAAGGAGGCCATCCCCAGCGATCTGATTCTGTGGAACAAGCTGCTGGTGATGGGCGTTGCCCTGGGCGTTTCGAAAGAAGTGCTGCGACAGCTGGCCGAGGCCGTGCCTGCGGACCTGCGCAACAGCGACGATTTCTACGACAACTACCCCTGCTACTGGTGGTATTACCATCACTACGGCAACGAGTCTCCGCTCGATTCGTTCAACGATGTGTATCACGAGACCATCCGCGAGCTGGCTTCGAGTTCCGATAGCTCGAGCGGCGGCAGCGGCGGCGGCTTCTCGGGCGGCGGAGGCGGCGGCGTCGGCGGAGGCGGAGGCGGAACGTTCTAGCGAGTTCTGATTTTTGGGATGGATCTTCTCCGGCGACTGCCGACGGATCCATCCCCTTTTTATGCGCTACCTACGAAGACTGTCTCCAGCGACTAGTTACTGGGGACGTTCCTAAATGACTAGGTATGGCTGCTGGGTTTAGGCTGTTAGGTCGAGTTCGTAGAGGAAGCTTTCGCGCGGCATGTCGTGGCGGCGCTCTTCGCGGTTGGCGCGGTGCGTGGCCGTGCGCTTAAAGCCGTGCAGCTCGTAGAACTTCCACGAGCAGTTGGAGTCGGTGTACAGGTGCGCCCTCGTCGCTCCAAGCGAGGACAGGTGCGAGACCGCGGCATCGAGCAGAACCGTGCCAACGCCCAGGCCATGGACATCGCGATCCACGGCAAGCAGCGTGACCTCGTTGTCGTGCGGCAACGGGCTGCTCTCGAGCAGGCGGTTGTTGGTTCGGATGGTTGCGCGCACAAAGGAAAGATACTCGGCGCAGGCATCGGGCTCCAGCTCACGCATCTGCGATAGCAGCGCGCGTTCGGTATCCATCCAATGCTCGTTGATAGTGACGCCGGAGCTCTGTCCTGCGCGTGCAAGTGCAATGCCGCGCGCCTCGCCGTCAATCACCGCAACCTGTGAAAACGTCGACGACGAAAGGCAGTAGGCGAGGTCGCACGCGGCCTCAAGGCGGTTGTACTCATCGTTATCCGAATTGTTATGCCAAAGCTGCTGCAGAATCAGCGCGATGGCGTCGAAGTCTTCGGTATCAAACGGTCGGTAGAGAACCCGCGAGACCATGGTGCCTCTTTCTTTTGCGGATGCATATCGAGCACAGTTCTACCACGCTATTGGCATCTAATTATGGTGCCCCTGTGTTCCATGAACTCACCGCGCCCGGTGCTGCGCCCATGCCCTCCGCTCGCAAGCTTTTTCTGCACAGCCGTGCGTTGCGGGATGCAACGTCGCGCTCGATGCGCTACATTGAATCAGTATTTTCAATGCCGCTGCGCGAGCGCTGCAGATCGACGTATCACCGACTCACAGAGCACGGCGGCGTACCAGACAGGAGGACTGCATGGGATCTGATGTGAAGATCGCAC
>CABURV010000155.1 GCA_902494035.1 uncultured Collinsella sp. | reverse complement strand
TGGTTCTGGTATGGCTCGGTCGACGTGATTTTGCCGCTCATGATTCCCGCCGTGCTGCCGTTCAACCTTATCAAGACCGTGCTCAACTCGGTGTTGACGCTGGCGGTGTACAAGGCGGTCTCTAATCTCATCACGCCCAAGAAGGACCAGGTCAAAGGCCGCGCATGATTGAGTGTCGGGGCGTTTCCTTTAGCTATGACGGTGCGGCACCGGCGCTCGATGGTATCGATCTGAACATCGAGGATGGCGAGTTTTTCTGCATCCTCGGCGGAAACGGGTCGGGCAAGTCGACGTTTGCCAAGCATTTGAACGCGCTGCTGCAGCCCGATACGGGAACGGTGTGCGTCAACGGCATGGACGCGTCCGATCCCGAGCTGGTCTACGACATCCGCTCGACTGCGGGCATGGTGTTCCAGAATCCCGACGACCAGCTTGTGGCGACGCTTGTCGAGGACGATGTTGCGTTTGGTCCCGAGAACTTAGGGGTTGAATCGGCCCAGATCGCACAGCGCGTGCGTGAGGCGCTGAAGGCCGTGGGTCTGGTGGGCTTTGAGCGCCACGAGACCCACGCTCTCTCGGGCGGACAAAAACAGCGCGTGGCGCTTGCCGGTGTGCTCGCCATGGAGCCGCGCGTGCTCATTTTGGACGAGGCGTCCTCGATGCTCGATCCGCGCGGGCGCAAGGGCCTTATGGAGGCCTGTCACGCGCTGCACGAACGCGGTATGACCATCGTGATGATTACGCACTTTATGGAAGAGGCCGCTGAGGCCGATCGCGTTGCTGTCTTCCAAGCGGGCCGCGTTGCCATGCTCGGTACGCCCGAGGAGATCTTGACGCGGGCGGACGAGCTCGCGCGGCTGAACCTGGATATGCCGGCATCGTGCTGTCTTGGCAAGGCGCTTCGCGTGAAGGGCGTGCCCATTTGCGCACAGGTGCGCGAGGCGGATATGGTCGCCGATATAGCGCAGGTTTATGCCAAGCGGAGTAGGACAGGCATCACCGGGCGGCCTCTCGCATCCGATCCTCGTATTCCCGACAACGTCTCCTCTGCAATCGATGGTGCAGACGCGCTGGAGCCCGTCATCGAGATTTCGCACCTCTCGTATAGCTATTCGCTGAGCGCCCGCGAACGTCGCCGTTGGCACAAGCGCTCAGCCGCCGAGGGCGCATCGAACAAACGGGCCCTCTGGGGCAACGACCCCAGCAGCCCCTGGGCATTGCGCGATGTGTCGCTAACGGTGCGTCGTGGCGAGTTCCTGGGCCTTGCGGGCCATACCGGTTCGGGTAAGTCGACGCTGGTTCAGCATCTCAACGGCCTGATTCGTCCCCAGGAGGGTTCCGTTTACGCGTTGGGGCTCGACCTGGTAAACAAGAAAGATGCCGCCGCGGTTAAGGCAAAGGTCGGCGTGGTGTTTCAGTATCCAGAGCGTCAGCTGTTTGCCGAGACCGTGGCACAGGACGTGGCATTTGGTCCGCATAACCTTGGCTTGTCGCAGGCCGAGGTTGCCCACCGCGTTGAGTCATCGCTCGCGCGCGTGGGCCTCGACCTGGCCACGGTGGGCGACAAGAGCCCCTTTGAGCTCTCGGGTGGGCAGCAGCGGCGCGTGGCGTTTGCTGGCGTGCTTGCCATGGAGCCCGAGGTCCTGGTACTCGATGAGCCCATGGCCGGGCTCGATCCGGCGGCGCGCAGTGATTTCCTGGAGCTCATCGATC
>CABURV010000154.1 GCA_902494035.1 uncultured Collinsella sp. | reverse complement strand
CGGAACGCGCCGCCCTCGTAGATGCCGTAGCTATGCGTACCGTCCTTGGGAATACTCACGCTGCCGGGATTGAAGAGCCACAGGCCCGGGTGCGCCTCGCTTGCCTCGTTAACCTTGATGTGCGTGTGGCCGTTGACGAGCGCGGAGCCCTCGGGCAGCGCGGGCGCGTGGTCGACGCTGTTGTGCATGCCGGCGCCAAAGACGTGGCCGTGCGTTAGGAACAGCTCGCGGCCGGCCTCGTCGAACAGCGTGGCGTAGTCGGCCATGACGGGGAAGTCGAGGACCATCTGGTCGACCTCGGCGTCGCAGTTGCCGCGCACCGCGATGATGCGGTCGGCCAGGGCGTTGAGCAGCGGAATCACGCGCTTGGGGGCGTAGTCGCACGGCAGGTCGTTGCGCGGGCCGTGGTAGAGCAGGTCGCCCAGCAGCACGATGCGGTCGGGCTGCTCGGATTCGATGGCGGAGCAGAGGCGCTCGGTCCAGTATGCCGAGCCGTGGATATCGGAGGCGATGAGGTATTTCATGGGGAGTCCTTTCGGTGTGGGGTTGATGGGGCTGAATACGGGGTCCGGCGGATGTGGGGCCCATCTACCGTGTTACTCGAATCGCAGCGCCACGCTCTGGGCCGCCTGCATCACGCGCTGGAGCGGCACGTTGTGCTCACGGGCAAGACGGGCGCAATCCTCGTACTCGGGAGCCGCGCGCTCGCTGCCGTCGGGCAGGGTGGCTACTTTGACGGCCACCTCTCCCCAAGGCGTCGCCACCTGCTCAAAGCGGCGTGGCAGGCAGACGCGTTCCATCACCTGGCGTCGGATACCGTTGGTCGTGGTTTCCAAAAAGATAATCGTCTGTAGGCGCTCGATATCCTCGTGCGAGCAGATCACCTGCAACTGCCATCCGGGGCGGCCCTTTTTGCAGTGTAGCGGCAACCAATGCACCTCGCGGGCGCCGGCCTCGCGCAGGCGGTCGGCGGCATAGGCGAGTACCTCGGGTGACGCGTCGTCGATGTCGCACTCCAGCTTGACGATGGTTTCGGGCGCATCGGTCTCGCGGGACAGCGGAGATGTACTTCCACGTTGCATACGGTCCGGATCCTTTCCGCACGGGCTCGTTTTATTCACCCAAACGCTAGCACATCGGACGTGGCACCAGGCGTGACTTTCGCCCGTTGCCGCCCTCGCCCCTATCCAAACGTGTACGTCAGCCTCCAAACATGTCATTTTTTGTCGGTATTGGAGGCTGACGTACACGTTTTGACGCGGGGCCGATGCTGCGTGGCGACCCTCGCACGCAACCCACCTTTCCAGTCGATTTCGGCCCCAGCGCGCTCGTCGCATCGGGGTCCGCGCCATTACAATGGAGCGGATTCACCAAATGCAAAGGAGTCGCCATGCCCGCATGCCCGCTGGTCGATTGCCACACCCATACCTCGTTTTCGGACGGCCATGCCACGTTTGAGGACAACGTCCGCGCTGCTGCCGCCGCCGGATGCCGCGTCATGGTCTCGACCGACCACCTCACCCTGCCTGCCAGCATGGATGCTAACTGCGAGGTGCAGGTCGTCGAGGGCGACTTGTCAGCACATCGTCTGGCCTTTGAGGACGCCCGCAAGCTCGCCGCGCAGATTGCGCCGGAGCTCGCCTTTATCTACGGTTTTGAATGCGATTGGTACGAAGGTTGCGAGCCTTTGGTTGAGCGCTGGTCCGCGGGTGCCATTGTGCGCTTGGGCAGCGTGCACTGGATTGGCGACCCCGGCGATATCATGGCCGGTGCCGCGGGTACGGCGGGAACGGAAAACGTCGCTCGCCCCGATACGCCCGATTCCCTTTGCGGTTGGATCGACGATGACACCAACCTGCATGTTTGGGAAAACCTGGGCGTGCG
>CABURV010000153.1 GCA_902494035.1 uncultured Collinsella sp. | reverse complement strand
GAGTGCGAGAAGAAGAAGTTCTCGGCCGAGGATGCGCTCGATGCTATCGTCGTCGAGGCGTACCAGTCCGTCGCCCGCACGCCCGACCTGCTGCCCGTTCTGAAGGAGAACGGTGTAGTTGACTCCGGCGCCTTCGGCTTTGCTATTTTCCTTGAGAACTTTGTTGCCGCCGCGCTTGGCCGCAGCACCGTTGTCGAGGATTTCTCTGCCACGTTTGACTCTGCCGGCTCTGCCCGCGATGCCGCTCTTGGCCGCGTTGAGATCGAGGCCAACGACGACTGGGAGGGCTCGGAGTTCCGTTACTGCAACGAGTTCCTCTTTAAGGCCGACGCTCCCTTTGACGAGGACGAGTGCCTCAAGTTCCTGGGTTCCATGGGCGACTGCGAGCTGCTCGTGGGTGCTTACCCCGATTACAAGATCCACGTGCACTCCAACACCCCCAACCTGGTGCTCGAGCACATGCTGCAGCTTGGCCAGATCTACGAGGTCTTTATCCACAACATGGAGATGGAGGCCCACGACCGTACCGCCAAGATTCACGAGGACCAGGAAAAGGCCGCCGAGCCCGCCAAGGCGCTGGGCTTTGTCGCCGTTGCCGCCGGTTCTGGCGAGGCAGACATCCTCAAGTCCCTCGGCGTCGACGTGATCGTGTCCGGTGGTCAGACCATGAACCCCTCGACTGCAGACCTGCTGGGCGCCGTCGACCAGGTCAACGCGACCTCGGTCATCATCCTGCCCAACAACGGCAACATCCGCATGGCCGCCGAGGCCGCTGCCTCTGCCTGCTCCGATAAGAAGGTCGCCGTCGTTCCCACCAAGACCGTTCCGCAGGCCTTCTCCGCGCTGTTCGCGGTCCTGCCCGATTCCGAGCTCGAGGATGCCGTCGCCGCTATGGTCGACGCCATCAGTGAGGTTCGTGATGGCGAGGTCACCCGTGCCGTGCGCGATTCCAGCGCCTCCGACGGCTCGCCGATTCACTCCGGTGACGTCATGGGCATCATTGCCGGCTCCATCGACGTGGTCGGCTCCGACGTGAAGCAGGTCACGCTCGACTGCATCAACCGTATGCAGGAGGAAGAGGAGGGCGACGCGCTGACGATTCTGGCCGGCGAGGAGCTGTCCGATGAGGCCTTCCAGGAGATTATCGACGCCATTGAGGGGGCTCAGCCCGATCTGGAGATTGACGCCCATCGTGGCGAGCAGCCGCTCTATCCCGTGATCTTCTCGATCGAGTAGGCAACTGCCCATGTCCGAACTGTGCTCCGTGCCGCGCGTCTCGGAGCGCTTTGCCCAGAGCAATGCGCTCGACGAGGATATCGCGCGACTCAAATATGTTTCGGGTAAACGTGAGGAGGCCCTTCGTCGTCTGGGAATTCGGACGGTGGGGGACCTCCTTCTCCATATCCCTCATCGATACCTGGACTTTACGCGCTCCTGGTCCATCGAGATGGCGCCCATCGGTACCGTGTGTACCATCATCGCCACGGTCGATCGTATTGTCCAAAAGCAGCCGCGTCCGCGCATGCAGGTGACCGAGGTCTCACTCGTTGACGAGACGGGCGTGCTGCAGGTCGCCTTTTTCCGCCAGCCCTGGATTGCCCAGCAGCTTAAGCAGGGCGACCGCCTGGCCGTAATGGGTAAGGTCGAGTTTGCCTACGGCTTTAAGCAGATGGCCTCGCCGCACTTTGAAAAGCTTGAGGAAGGGCGCGCCGCGGGCACTATCCTGCCGGTCCATTACGTGAGTGACGGCGTGAGTCAGGCATGGATGCGCCGTATCGTAAGTGGCGCGCTCGAGGTCGTCGGCAATCCCTTTGATCCCATTCCGGCTCGCTTACGCGTTAAACGTCGCCTGATGAGCCATGCCCGTGCCCTTCGATCGATCCACTTTCCCTCG
>CABURV010000152.1 GCA_902494035.1 uncultured Collinsella sp. | reverse complement strand
CACGATAAGATAGTCGTCCTCGTAGCGGATATCGAGGGGAATGGCCTCAGGAATCACGTCGGTCGGGTCATGCGGCTCGGGCAAGTCGACCGAGATGCGGTCGCCGGAACGCACGGCGTACTTTTTTGACAGGCAAGTCTCGCCGTTGACGGCAACGGCGCCGCCCTCGATCAGATGCGCGCAGGCAGAGCGCGTAGGGCAGCCGTCATTGGCGCCCAGATAGGCATCGAGACGCTGACCAGCGCAATCGTCGGCAACAAGAATATGGATGTCGGCCATTAGCGCTCATTCCTTTCGCGAATCTTGCGGGCACGCTCCCCACGTTGCTTGGCTTTGCGTTTGGCGCGGGCCTCGTCACGGGCGTTGAGCTCGGCGGTCGCATCGACCTCACGAGCGGCGGGACTCATGAACATATAACCGATGAGTGCCAGCACGACACCGACCGTAATGCCGATATCGGCCACGTTAAAGACGGGAAAGTCGATGAAGGTGGTGGCAATAAAATCGGTCACGAAGCCAAAGGCCAAACGATCGATAGCGTTGCCGATAGCACCGCCCGCAACCATCGCCATGCCCACGACCTCAAGGCGAGCAAGCTGGGGCGCGCGAAGCAAGTACACGGCAATGGCGACAATGACCGCAAGCGCCAGCAAAGCGAATGCAACGCCATGCCCCTCGCCCATGCTAAAGGCGGCACCGATATTGCGGACAAACACAAAATCGATCACACCGGGGATAACAGTCGCATGCAGAGCATCGCCGACGGCACGAACCGCAAGCTTGGTCAGCTGGTCAACAAGCAGCACAACCAGTGCAACACCACCAGCAACACCCAGCCGCCAACCCAAAGGCGGCGTCATATCCGCACCACGACCCAAAGAAATCCCCTACCCTCAAGAACATCGAATTCCGTTTAACGCAATAAACCATCTTATATTGCCAAACGCAGAGCGCACGACATATCCACCAACGCAAGCGAAATAATCAGCATAAAACGAAAGCGACATTCCGAATAACGGAATGTCGCTTGATAGCTTTCGACTAAGAGCGAAAGCGAAAGAAAGCCTTTAGCTCCAGCGATGGAAACGCCGCGCTATCGTCACCAACAGCGAAAACGTCCCTAAGCGAGCAAGGTGACGTGAAAGAGGAGGGAAGCGTACTTTGGTACGCGACCGACGATTGAACGTCAGATTGCCGCTTAGGGGCGTTTGCAGCGTCGGTAGGTTACGGCGTTCTACGAACGCCGTAACCTACAAAGCACCGGCGCAGCGCTTGCAAATATGCGCGTGGCCGTTGTACTCGCCGACGGTGGTGCGGTAGTTCCAGCAACGGTCACAGCACTCGCCCTCGGCAGCCTCGATGGCAACGGAGAGCTCCTCACCCTGGGTCAGCTCAACATCGGAGACGATGTAGAACTCGGCCAGATCGACCGCCTTGTCGCCGGTCAGCAGCGCGTACATCTCGGCGGGAACGACCGCTTTGACGCGGACCTGCTGGCTCTTAGTGAAGGTGCCGGCGGAGCGGGCATCCTCAAGGGCCTTGGTCACGGCGCTACGGAGCTCGAGCGATGCCTCGAGCACGCCTTCGAACTCATTGGCCTCGTCGACCGTGATGGGCGACTTGTACCAATCGAGCAGCGCGGCGTACTTCTGGTGATCGACGCAGCCGGCGGGCGCATAGGCCATGGCCTCGTCGACCGTGTAGGACAGGATCGGCTGCAGGTCGCGCATGAGCATCGAGAAGAGCTCGGCGAGCACGGTTTGGGCGCTGCGGCGCTCGAGCGAGCCGGGCTTGTCGCAGTACAGACGGTCCTTCAGGGCGTCGAGGTACACGTTGGAGAGCTCGGTAACCACGAAGTCGTAGAGCGCACGGTAGGCGCGCGGGAACTCGTAGCT
>CABURV010000151.1 GCA_902494035.1 uncultured Collinsella sp. | reverse complement strand
CCGCAGCGCCACCTCCCTACTTAATGGCGGAAGTGGCGGGCACCCGTGAAAACCATCGCAATATTGTGCTCGTTGCAGGCCTGGATGCTCTCGTCGTCGCGCTTGGAGCCGCCGGGCTGGATGATGCAGGTCACGCCGTGTGCAGCAAGAACGTCGACGTTGTCGCGGAACGGGAAGAACGCGTCGCTTGCACAGGCAAAGCCGCCCTTCTCCACGCCCTCGCGCTCGCAGAAGTCCTCGGCGCGCTCGCAGGCAAGCAGCGCAGAGTCGACGCGGTTAGGCTGACCCGGGCCCATGCCAATGCCGGCCTTGCCCTTGGAAACCAAGATAGCGTTGGACTTAACGCCCTTGCAGACCTTCCAGGCAAACTCGAGCTCGGCCATCTCGGCGTCGGTGGGCTTGCGGTCGGTGGGGAACGTAAAGGTCGCGGGATCCTCGGTCACGTGGTCGACTTCCTGCACCAGCATGCCGCCGTCGATGGAGCGCAGCTCCACCTGGGCGCCGTGGTCCACGCCGCCGGTGGCCAGCACGCGCAGGTTGGGGCGCTTGGCCATGCGCTCGAGCGCCTCGTCGGTGTAGGTCGGGGCGATGATAACCTCGACGAACTGCTTGTTCTGATCGGCAAAGTGCTCGACCAGCTCATAGGGAACCTCGCGGTTGCAGGCAATGATGCCGCCGAAGGCGCTCTTGGGATCGCAGGCGAAGGCGCGGTCGTAAGCGGACGTAATGTCCTCGGCAACGGCGGAGCCGCAGGGGTTCTGGTGCTTGAGAATCACGCAGGCCGGCTCGTCGAACTCGCGGACCAGGTTCCAGGCGGCGTCGGCATCCAGATAGTTGTTGTAGCTGAGCGGCTTGCCCTGGATCTGCTCGGAGCCAACGAGCGGGAACTGCGAGCTCGCGGTGTTCTCGCAGCCCTCGGCAAAGCGGTAGACCGTAGCCTTCTGCTGCGGGTTCTCGCCATAGCGCAGGTCGTCGACCTTCTCCAGCGAGATCTCGAGCTTGGCAGAGGTGTCCGCCACGTCGCTTGCCTGGGCGGCAAGCCAACGGGAGATAGCCGTGTCGTAGGCGGCGGTGGTCTGGTAGACCTTCACCTGCAGGCGACGACGGGTGGAAAGCGTGGTGCAGCCACCGGTCTCGTGCATCTCGGCCAGGACGGCATCATAGTCGGCCGGGTCGGAAATGACGGTAACGCTCGTGGCGTTCTTGGCAGCAGAGCGCAGCATGGAGGGACCGCCGATGTCAATGTGCTCGATGGCGTCCGCGAAGGTGACCTCGGGATTGGCGACGGTCTTCTCGAACTCGTACAGGTTGACGACGACTAGATCGATCAGCTTAATGCCGTGCTGAGCGGCCTCCTGCATGTGCTGCTCGGAATCGCGGCGGGCCAGCAGCGCGCCGTGAACCTTGGGATGCAGCGTCTTGACGCGGCCGTCCATCATCTCGGGATAGCCCGTGAACTCCTCGATGGGGGTTACGGGAACGCCCGCGTCCTCGATGGCACGAGCCGTGCCGCCCGTAGAGATGATCTCGACGCCAAAGTCATCGACCAGCGTCCGTGCGAAATCGACGACGCCCGTCTTATCGGTAACCGAGATCAACGCGCGTGCGATCTTCACATCAGATCCCATGCAGTCCTCCTGTCTGGTACGCCGCCGTGCTCTGTGAGTCGGTGATACGTCGATCTGCAGCGCTCGCGCAGCGGCATTGAAAATACTGATTTAATGTAGCGCATCGAGCGCATCGATGCACCCCGCAACGGGCGCATGTGCAGAAAAAGTTTGCACGCGGAGGGGATGGGCACAGCACCGAGCACGGTGAGTTCATGGAACACAGGGGCACCATAATTAGATGCCAATAGCGTGGTAGAACTGTGCTCGATATGCATCCGCAAAAGAAAGAGGCACCATGGTCTCGCGGGTT
>CABURV010000150.1 GCA_902494035.1 uncultured Collinsella sp. | reverse complement strand
TCGGGCGGCAGGTTGAGGAGCTCGTCGCCGGGACGGTGCAGGCAGACCTTCCTGAGCTTGCCGATCTCGGAAGGCACGTGCAGACCTTTCGTCATGGCCTCCTACCTTTCTTTCGGGCCCTTGTCAGGGCCGATTCGTTAGCGCCCCTCCGTGTGAGGCGTTATTGCTGACGACATATTTATATCCAAAATCAGTCCATACTTCCACCTCGCCCCCGAACGGTTTTATATGAGGGGTGAACGGCATACACATATACTTCACGCATGGCACACTTTGATTTAATAAAGTTTATTTACGTGCTTAAACGCGTTTTCAATCCAGATAGCAAATGGAACTAAACTTTATTAAACCACCCTCAAATTGCATATTTCCAATAAAGCTATGAATAGAATTAGCGATTCATACCGCGTCTCAACCATTTTCATTTTTATTCAGAAAAAAGTTTGTCCTATTCATTTCTGGTAACAAATTACCGTTTACCAGACGCTTGATACCGTTCACCGGAAGCTCAGTATAAGGCCCATCGGATACCGGCTCGCCTTACGGCCTCATTTGTAACAACTTGACTTCTCGGTATAGAAAAACAGACCCGCTCCCCTCTTGGGAAACGGGTCAGTTATCGATAATCGTAGACAGATTTGAGCGGCTTTGAGAGCCGTCGGAATCCTAGCAATCGAACTCCGCCAGTGCCTCGTCCAAAAGCCTCAGACCCTCGCGCAGAACGTCCTCGCTCGCGCAGTAGCCCAGGCGTGCGCCGCAGGGAAGCTCAAAGCGGCTACCGGGAACCAACAGCACTCCCCTCTCGGCCAGCAGGCGCTTGCAGAACTCCTCGTCGTCCTCGGGAATATCAAGCTTGATAAACGAGGTAGACACGCCCTGCGGGGCCGTCCAGGAAACGCGATGCTGCGTATCAATCCAAGCCTGCGCGATATCGCGGTTTCCAAACACGATCTTGCGGTTGCGCTCGAGGATCTTGTCCTTGTGCTTGAGCACATAGGTCGCCAGGGCGTCGTTGAACACGCCGCCGCAAATCATGGTGTAGTCGCGGTACGTGCGAATGCGGTTAGATACCTCTTCGTCTGCCACAACCCAGCCCACGCGGGCCGCAGGCGTCGAATAGGTCTTGGACACCGAGTTGGTGACGATGGCCTTCTCGTACACATCGGCCATCGACAAAAAGTCCTCAGTGTTCTCAAGCGGCAGATACACCTCGTCGCACAGCACATAGGCGCCAACCGAGCGGGCGATCTCGGCAATCTGGCTGAGCGTATCGGCATCAAGCACCGTACCGATGGGGTTCGATGCGTTGTTGATGCAGATGAGCTTCGTGTTGGGGCGCACCGAGCGCTTGAGCTGTTCGATATCGGGTTTCCACCCGAGCTCCTCGCGAAGCTCCCAATACTCGACCTCGGCGCCAAGCGTACGCGGAATCTCATAGAGCGGCGCATAGGTAGGCCACTCGGCGATAACGTGGTCGCCGGGCTCGACTACGGCCATGATGGCGTTGAGGTTCGCGCCCGTGCAGCCATTGGTCTGCAGAATGTGATCGGGATTGACCTCGCGACGATACAGCTTGGCAACCTCGGCCTTAAACTCCGGCGAACCCTCGATCCAGCCGTAGTTCATCTTCTCGCGATCCAGGCGCTCGTAGAACGTGCCGCCGTCCTGTTCGTCGAGCGCGCGAAGCTCGCCCATGGTAAGTGACGAAATCGTCGACTGGGCGATATCCCACGTGGCGCTCTTCTCCCAAACGTTGAGCCACTCCTCAACGCCGATTGCCTTGATATCCATGACCAAGCTCCTTACAAAAGCAGTCATCCAATCGTGTTGACGTTCCTCATACAAGAATGGGGCGGTGCGAATACCCGCACCGCCCCAATGGGAGACATCTAATGGCAGCTAGATGTATGTATTAAGACCTGTACGGGTCCTTGAAGACCTTAGAGGTCCTCGCGCCAGAAGGGCATGCTCATGCAGCGCGGGCCGCCGCGGCCGCGGGAGAGCTCGGCGGAGGGCACGACGAGAAGGTCCAGGCCCTCCTTGTACAGCACGTCGTTG
>CABURV010000149.1 GCA_902494035.1 uncultured Collinsella sp. | reverse complement strand
GGCAAATCGATCGGCGGCACATCGTCGATGACTTCGACCGGCGCGACCCCGTAGGCCTCGAGCGGCACATAGTCATACGGCTCTTCCTCGACCGGTGTGGACACCGGCGGTGTCGCTCCCGACGCCCAAGCGCCGCGAGGCGCCCCCTGCGAACCAGACGCCCGACCGCCCGCGCTACCTGCGCGCTCAGCCTGCGCCCGCTGACGCTCGTAGTTCTGCTCGCGTCGACGCTCGGCATCCTCGCGCTTGGCAACATCGCGAAACACACGGCCCGAGCTCGAACGCACCGTCTCCAAGTCCAACCCCAGCAGGTCGGCAATCTGGATAAAGTACGTATCGATCATGTAGCTATCGCGCAGCGGATAGATGAGCGTCAGCGCATCCTCGAGCGCCTTGGCACGACCGCCCGGCGTGGTGATGTCGCTTGACTCCTGCAGCGAGCGGTACACAAAGTCCATGAGGGGCTCAGCGGCGTCGATACGCGCCTGCAGTGCCTCGCCACCATGCGCGGTGATGAACTCCATGGGGTCGTTGCCGTCGGGAAGCACCACGCAGCGCAGGTCCATCGAATCCTGCTCGATAAACTGAATCGCGCGGCGTGCGGCCTTTTGACCGGCGGCGTCGCCATCAAACATATAGACAATGCGCTTGGCAAAACGGGTGAGCGTCTTTACGTGATGTTCCGTCAGCGCCGTGCCCAGCGTGGCGACGACATTTTTGATCCCCGCCTCCCAGCAGGCGATGCAATCGGTATAGCCCTCCACCACGATGGCAGTATCCTGAGCAACGATAAACTCCTTGGCCCAGTTAAAGCCATAGAGGTTTCGCTTTTTATGAAACACGCTCGTCTCGGCGGTGTTGAGGTACTTGGGCTGACCATCGCCCATGATGCGCCCGCCAAAGGCGATATTGTGACCCTGCTCATCAAAGATGGGAAACATCACGCGGTCGTAAAAGCGGTCCGCGAGCTGTCCGCGCCCGCGGCTCACGGCCACGTTGGCGTCGATCATCTCCTGTGGGGTAAAGCCCGCCTGAGACAGATGCGAAACCAGCGCGTTGCGACCCGGCGCAAAACCCAGGCAGTAGCGTCGGCAGACATCGCCACCCATACCGCGGCTGGCAAAGTACTCGCGCGGACGGCTGTCCTTACCGCGCATAAGCATGGTGTGGTAGAACTGAGCCGTCTCGGCGCACAGGTCATAGATGCGGGCACGCTTGGTGCCGCGATCGCGCTGCGCACCGGTATCGTGCAGCTCAATGCCGGCACGATCAGCCAAATAGCGGATCGACTCGGGAAAACTCAGGTTCTCACGCTTCATGATATAGGTAAAGACGTCGCCGCCCTCGCCGCAGCCAAAGCAGTGCCACACCTGCGTAGCAGGGATAATGTGAAACGATGGGGTCTTTTCGCCATGGAACGGGCAGCAGCCCCAAAACTCATGGCCGCGGGGCTTGAGCTCAACCGTTTCCTGCACGATGGCAACCAGGTCCGACGCTGCGCGTACCTGATCTTTTTCCTCATCGCTAATCACGGATGCTCACCCCCTGCTCACCCAAGTTATGACGTATATCGTCGATATTACCCTCGACGGTCGCGATCAACTCGTCCAGAGAATCGAACACGCGAGACGGACGCAGCCAGCGCGTAAACGCCATCGACACGGAAGCGCCATACAGGTCGCCCGCATAGCCGATCAAGTTGGCCTCGAGATGCGCCGAGGCGGCATCATCGGCATAGGTCGGCGGCAGGCCGACGTTAACGGCAGCAGGCCATACGGCATCGTCGACCAGCACCAGGCCCTCATAGACGCCATCGGCAGGCACTTGGATGCCGTCGGGCACCTGGATGTTTGCCGTGGGAAAGCCCATGTCGGAGCCCTCGTGACGGCCAGCCGCCACAACGCCGCGCAGCATATAGGGACGGCCGAGAAGCTCGGCAGCAAGCTCCACATGACCCTGACCCAGCTCATGGCGGATGCGCGTGGCGCAGACGGTCTGCCCGTTAACGCAGAGCAAGTCGTGACCGTAAACGTCAACCCCACGCTCAGTGCCCCAGGCG
>CABURV010000148.1 GCA_902494035.1 uncultured Collinsella sp. | reverse complement strand
CCGGCCCGAAAGCAGGTGGTTATCCAATCATCTGCCGTTCCTCCTTTCCTTCACAATTTGTTCAAAGCTGCACAATTTAAGTTAGCAATAACTATCTACTTTTCACAAACCTGTTTGGTTAGCCTAACTTCCGTATTGACATCGTGAGTTAGTGGTGGTAAACTACCATTGTAAGCGGTTAGAGCGTTCTAACCGCATGCTTTTGCTCCATGCGTTAGCATAGGCTAATATATTGCAGAATTGCAAAAGGGGAGTGTGTGGAATGCCTTTAACGATGACTAAAGCAGGCGATACCGTTACTATCCGAAAGATCACCGGCAAGGATGAGGTCCGCCAGCATCTGGCCGAGCTTGGCTTTGTCGTGGGGGAGACCGTTACCGTGGTCAATGAGATCAGTGGCAACCTCATCCTTCAGGTCAAGGAAGCGCGCATCGCGCTGGATAAGACCCTGGCCATGCGCATTATCGTTGCGTAAAAAATTTGGAATCGCAGCCCCTCGGCTGTTTGATTGATTGTACCAAGAGGAGGAACGAAGTATGAAGACTCTGAAAGATGCACAGGTCGGCGAGACCGTCACCGTTGCCAAGCTGCACGGCGAGGGCCCTGTCAAGCGCCGCATCATGGACATGGGCCTGACCAAGGGCACCAAGGTTTACGTCCGCAAGGTCGCACCTCTGGGCGACCCGATGGAGCTGACCGTCCGCAACTACGAGCTCAGCGTCCGCAAGGCTGACGCCGAAATGATCGAAGTTGAGTGAGTTCTGAAAAAGTAAAGAAAGGGGTTTAACCAAATGGCAATTAAAATTGCTCTGGCAGGCAACCCGAACTGCGGTAAAACCACCCTGTTCAACAGCCTGACCGGTTCTAACCAGTATGTCGGCAACTGGCCCGGCGTTACCGTTGAGAAGAAGGAGGGCAAGCTCAAGGGTCACGACGACGTCGTGATTCAGGACCTGCCCGGTATCTACTCTCTGTCTCCCTACACGCTGGAGGAGGTCGTTGCCCGCGGCTACCTCGTCAATGAGAAGCCCGACGCCATCCTGAACATCATCGACGGCACCAACATCGAGCGTAATCTCTACCTGACCACCCAGCTGATCGAGCTCGGCATCCCCGTGGTCATGGCCGTCAACATGATCGACCTCGTCCGCAAGAACGGCGACAAGATCGACCTGAAGAAGCTGTCCAACGAGCTGGGCTGCGAGGCCGTCGAGATCTCCGCCCTGAAGAACGAGGGCAGCGAGAAGGCTGCCGAGCTGGCCGTCGCCGCTGCCAAGAAGGGCAAGGCAGGCGAGCTGCCTCACGTCTTTACCGGCAGCGTTGAGCATGCCATCGCCCACATTGAGGAGTCCATTCAGGGCAAGGTCGATGGCCGCTTCCTGCGCTGGTACGCTGTCAAGCTGTTTGAGCGCGACGACAAGGTCCAGGCTGAGCTGAACCTGAACAAAGAGCTGCTCGACCACATCGACGCCCACATCACCGACTGCGAGAAGGAAATGGACGATGACGCCGAGAGCATCATCACCAACCAGCGCTACGCTTACATCAACGGCGTTGTTGACAAGGCCGTCAAGAAGAAGCCCCGCACCGAGAACCTGACCGCCTCCGATAAGGTCGACCAGTTCGTCACGAACCGTATCCTGGCGCTGCCGATCTTCGCGCTCATCATGTGGCTGATGTACGCCATCGCGATGGGCACCTCCGTTGCGGACGGCGGCATCGGCATCGGCACCTTTGCCACCGACTGGACGAACGATGTTCTGTTCGGTGAGATCGTCCCGAACGCCCTGGGCGGCCTGCTGGAATCCATCGGCGTTGCTGGCTGGCTGTACGGCCTGATCATGGACGGCATCGTCGCCGGTGTCGGCGCTGTTCTGGGCTTCGTTCCCCAGATGCTCGTTCTGTTCTTCCTGCTGTCCATCCTCGAGGATGTCGGCTACATGGCCCGTGTCGCCTTCATCATGGACCGTATCTTCCGCCGCTTCGGTCTGTCCGGCAAGAGCTTCATCCCCATTCTGGTTGGTACCGGCTGCGGCGTTCCCGGTGTTATGGCTTCCCGTACCATCGAGAACGAGCGTGACCGCCGTATGACGATCATGACCACCTG
>CABURV010000147.1 GCA_902494035.1 uncultured Collinsella sp. | reverse complement strand
GATACGGCGGGACTTCTGCCACTCCTCGGGATAGCTCATGCGGATCTCGTCGAGGATGTTAAAGAAGACGTCGGCGTCGATAACCTTCATCTGGGCATTCTTGCCGAACGGCGTCTTAGCCTCTTCGATGAGCCCCTCGAGCTCGTCGACAAGACTCACGATCCTGTCGCCAGGAAAATTCTCGCCCGGCATCCGGTCTCCTTTCATAGGTAACATATCATCGTGTAAGTTTACCACATGCCACCAGGCATTAAAAAACGTCACGAAAAGCGATGTTTGAGCGCCCTGACCACATTGGGCGGAACAAAATTAGAGACATCGCTACCGAGCGAGGCGATCTGGCGAACGACCGAGCTCGAGATATAGCCGTACTGCGGCGCACTCATGACAAAGATGGACTCCAGCTCGCTATCCAAGCGATAGTTGAGGTCTGCCTGCTGCAGCTCGTACTCAAAGTCGGTCATGGCGCGCAGGCCCTTGACCACGGCCCCCGCCCCCTGCTCGCGAGCGAAGTCGACCAAGAGGCCGGTAAAGGGCAGGACCTCGACGCCGTCGATATCACCGAGCGCCTCGCGGGCCAGCGCCACGCGCTCATCGAGCATAAACGTGGTACCCACACCGTTTTTACCCTGCGACTCGGCAACAGCGACGATCACGCTGGGAAAGATGCGGCGGGCGCGGCGGATGACGTCGATATGGCCAAACGTGATGGGATCGAAGGTGCCTGGGACGATCACGCGGTTGATGGTGTCACTCATGGACGTCCTCCTAAAACGTCGTGGCATCGTTGTTGTCAGCATCGGTGCCGGCGTTATCGCCCTCACCATCGTCATCGCCGACCCAACGAAGCAGGTCGACCGAGGTAATGCCGTAGCGCTTCTCGCGCACAATCTCAAAGCCTGCCGGATGCGCGCCCGCATCGGCGGCGGCATGCTCAAACAGGGCATAAGCGTCAGATGCAAGCAGACCCTGCTGAGCCAGGTTCTGCAGCAGTTCCTCGACCGGCTCGGCACCAAAAGCATAGGGCGGGTCGAGCAGGACCAGATCAAAGGGGCCGCCCGGCACACGACCGCGCGAGGCACTTGCCAGCATGTCGCCCGTTATCACGCGCCAACGCGCACGGTCACGGCAGAGCGACTCGATATTCTTGGTAATGAGCCGCGCGGCATTCCGATCGATCTCGAACGTCGTGAGCGAGCGGGCACCACGTGAGAGCATCTCGATACCCAAAGCGCCGGAGCCGCCAAAGGCGTCCAGCACGCGGACCTCATCCAGATCGAAGTCAAATGCCGACATGACCATAGATGCGCATGCCTCGCGCACACGATCGGTCGTGGGGCGGGTGACATCGCGACCACGGGGCTCCTCGATCTTACGACCGCGCCATTCGCCGCCGATGATTCTCATCCTCCGCTGACCTCCTTAAAAATGTGTCGATATCGCATGGCGACCGCATCGCGCAGGGGGCGCGTCGCCACGGAGTCAAGGTTGCAAGCATACCGCAAGAGCTCGACCGCGTCCAAATGGGCCCACTCGATCAGCTCCTCGTCGGCATCCAGGTCGACAAAGCGCAGAGTCACACCGCCATGCTGGCGGTACCCCAGGATTTCGCCCTCGTGGCGCAGACGAAGGTCCATCTGGGCGAGCGTAAAGCCGTCCGAGGTCTTTTCGAGCGACTGGAGGCGGTCTTGTGCCGCCGACGCGCCGCCGTTGCCCTTGGAGTGCGTCATAACCAGGCAGGTGCCCGACACGCTGCCGCGGCCCACGCGGCCGCGCAGTTGGTGCAGAGCCGCCAAGCCAAAGCGCTCACCGTTCTCGATGACCATGACCGTGGCGTTAGGCACGTCGACGCCCACCTCGACCACCGTAGTCGAGACGAGCACGTCAATCTCGCCACGCTTGAAGGCATCGATAACCTGGTCCTTCTCCCCCGCTGGCATGCGGCCGTGAAGGCGCTCGATGGCAAGACCCGGCAACGCCAGGCACAGTCGGTCGAGCTCGGTCGCTGTATCGTGCAGCGGCACGGGGACCGTCACGCGGCCCTCGTCGTCGCGGGCGATACCGGGCACGTCCTCCAGCTCATCGGCCGAGTCGCTCGGCTCCACGAGCGGGCAAATCACGTAGGCCTG
>CABURV010000146.1 GCA_902494035.1 uncultured Collinsella sp. | reverse complement strand
GCTTGCGATCGGCGTCGGCTGCAGGAGCCTTCACCTTGTTAAATAGTTTCTGCACGGCACCGGCCGCAGAGTCGGTCACGCTCGACACGGCATTGCTGGCCTCGGCCACACTGCCCGTGACCTGAGAAATGTCGCGAACGACCGCCTCAACCTCAACAAGGTTGGACGTCAGGGCGTCAACGGCAGTCTTGCTCGATTTGAGGAGCGGCTCCACCTGGGCAAGTGCCGGCGTAAGCTCGTCAACGGCGCCATCGAGCTTTGCCACCACGGGCTGTGCCTCGGCGAGCGTGTTGTTGAGGTCGCTCACCGTCTTGTCGAGCGAGTCGACGACGGTGCGCGTCTTGCGCAGCGTGAGCGCGAGCTCGATAACAGCCCACACGCCGGCAACGGCAAGTAGCAGCAGGGCGATTTGAATGGGACTCATACAAGCCTCCCAAATGAATCGAAATACAGACGCTCTTTATGGTACCCCAAAGGGGACCGAACATGCCAAGCGTGAAATCGTGGGACAAAATAACCAGCAGCTACTTCGGAGCATTCCCGCTACGATCGCGCTCGCTTTGCTCTACGCGCCACTCTTCCCAGCCGCGACCGGCAGGCCGCCAAAACGCACCGCGCTCCAGCCCCTCGGGCAAATAGCGCTGATCGACCCAGCCTTCGGGATAATCATGCGGATACTTGTACACACCGTACTCATCGCTGCCCGGGCGATGGCGATCGCGCAGGTAGCTGGGCACCTCGCGAAGACCACTGCTGTGGATATCGGCCAGCGCCGCATCGATCGAGGCCTCACACGCATTCGACTTGGGCGCCAGGCATACATAGAGCGCAGCCTGTGCCAGGTTGATGCGACACTCGGGATAGCCAATGACCTCGGCAGATGTAAATGCGGCATGTGCCACCAGCAACGCCTGTGGATCGGCATTGCCAACATCCTCGGAAGCCTGAATCATAATGCGGCGAGCGATAAACTTGGGATCCTCCCCCGCATCGATCATGCGCGCAAGCCAGTAGATCGTGGCATCGGGGTCGCTACCGCGCATGGACTTGATGAACGCACTGATAATGTCATAGTGCATGTCGCCGTTTTTGTCATACGAAAAACCGCGGCGTGGGTTGGCAATCTTAACGTCATCCACGGTAATGGGATAACGCTTCCCCGCCGCCGGCGCTGGCGTTCCCTCGGTATCGGGACGTGTGACGGCAATCTCGCTCGCAAGCTCAAGCGTCGTCAGAGCCGAGCGCGCATCACCCGCGGCCAACGTGCAAATGGTCTTGACTGAATCCTCATCGGCCGAGAACTTACCGTTTAAACCCTGCGGCGCTTCGAGCGCACGCTCAATGAGCGTGGCGATATCCTCATCTTTCAAGTGCTCAAGCTCTACGACGCGCCCACGCGACAACAGTGCAGAGTTGACCTCGAAGTACGGGTTCTCGGTCGTGGCGCCAATCATAATGACGGTACGGTTCTCAACGGCATGCAGCAGGGCATCCTGCTGCGACTTCGAAAAACGGTGAATCTCGTCGATGAACAAGATGGTACGGCGGTCATACGTATTCAGGCGCGTCTTTGCCTCGTCGATCACGCGACGCAGGTCCTTCACGGTGCCCGTCACGGCGCTGACCTCGACAAACTCGCTCTTGGTATGGTTGGCGATAATGTGGGCCAGCGTCGTCTTGCCCGTACCGGCGGGCCCATACAAAATTACGCTCGATAGCACATCATGCTCAATCGCCGCACGCAACCATGAGCCCTTACCGACGGCCTTTTGCTGGCCCACATACTCGTCGAGCGAATTGGGGCGCATGCGCACCGCAAGCGGCGCATTCTGAAAGGAACGCTCACGCGTCGAAGCAGAAAAAAGGTCGTCCATAGCCATCCCGTGCATCAATCAAAAACGTTTTCCACGAACAGTATACCGAAAAGATACGAACTACCGTTCGTTAATATAGGTACGATGCGGAAACTCCAGACCAGGGAATAGCTTGCTCGTCAGCTCGCAGAAATAGCCGTCCGTCATGCTCGCGATGTAATCCACCACCGCTTGATCCTTGTCGTCCTGCCAGGCATAAGTGCGATCGTAGTAGGAAAGCTGCTGCTCGATGCGCGAAATATGATGCTTAAAGATGTACGAGGACTCGTCGCCTTT
>CABURV010000145.1 GCA_902494035.1 uncultured Collinsella sp. | reverse complement strand
GGCGAGCGCCTCCGGTGGCAACACCCCCCGGGCCCTCTACGGGGCAGGGGCAGACGGCCATCCGGAGGCGCCCGATCGGCGGCCCCTCGGGGCTTGCCCGTATCGTAGGCAATGCGCCGAATGCTCGCCATCGAAATCTATCGATGGCCTATTTCAGACTGTAATGGGGCGTCGTCGATGCTCGCGAGTTGCCGAGGCTGCGTGTTGTGCGCGGCGGGCACCGACTCAACACCTCGATTACCGCCCCAAGCTCAGCCCCTTCAACCCCTCAAACGACAGAAACCCCGGCAGCTCTTCGCAACTGCCGGGGTTTCCGCGGAAAAGGGGGACATGATCCTCAAGCGAACGGCAAAGGGGCAAACCGTTTTCGCTCAACTGCTTTATGCCCTTCGCCCGCAGGCTCAATCAGCGTTTTTAGCGGCAACACAAAGCCGCTACACCTGTGACGGAGCTATGAAGTGGTATCTATTGCCGGAGTGGGCTATGCCAAGGAGTGTCCCAGATTGCCGGCAAATAAGGAACGTCCCCAGGTGCCGGCCGCGGGCGTGACTTTCGTCCCGTTTGATACTCCGCTGACCTAGATGTTCGTCACATGAACCCGCAAACGTGGGACAATGACGCTACTGGTATCACAGACAAAGGATGTGCCTATGAACGCCCCCGTTGCCAAGACCTGTCGGCAGCGCTGCCTGTTTGCGCGATTTGCTTCCATTTGCGCGCTCGTCGCGTGCGCGCTGCTGCTGCTACCCGCCGTTGCACGTGCCGACGGGTATTCCATGACCCAAACCTACATCAGTGCCACGGTCGAGGCCGATGGATCGCTGACCGTTGTCGAGGGACGCCAGTTTGATTTCGACGACGACATCAACGGCGTGTTTTGGGAGATCAATACGGGCACCAACCAGCAGGGCGGCACGGCGGGCGTTGACGTGCTGAGTGTCGAGGAAGAGGACACCGCGTTTAACAAAGTCGATAGCGCGAACAAGGGCGATTCTGGTGTCTACACGGTCGAGCAGGCCGGTGACGGCGTAAGGATTAAGGTGTTCAGCCCCCACGAGAGCGGCGACAGCGCGATCTATTACGTGAGCTACACCATGACCGGTGCGGTTATGAACTGGGCCGATACCGCCGAGCTCTACTGGAAGTTCGTGGGCGACGGCTGGTCTGCGGATTCCGACGATGTCGAGATGGAAGTGCGCTTCGCAAATGCCGCTGCCGGGACGGCGGCCGTCAAAGGCGATAACTTCCGCGCATGGGGCCACGGTCCGCTGACGGGCGACGTGTCGCTCGATGAGGACGAGCCCATGGTCACCTATACCATTCCCTGCGTGCATCAGGGCGAATTCGCCGAGGCACGCATCGCCTTCCCCAGCGACTGGGTGCCGCAGCTTGCCGCCTCGGGTGAAGAGCGCATGTCAACGATCCTGAGCGAAGAGAAGGAATGGGCCGACGAGGCCAACGCCCGCCGTGAGCACGCGCGTGCGGTTGCCAGCACGATTGCCGTGGTGTGTGTTGTTGTGGCGGTTGCCTATACCGGCGCGATCGTGATGCTCAAGCTGCACAGGCCCAAGCCCAAGCCGCTCTTCCAGGACGAGTACTTCCGCGATGTGCCCTCTGCCGACCATCCCGCGGTGCTTGCAGCTCTTATGAGCTGGAATGACGTGCCCGATCAGGCATATATCGCCACACTGATGAAGCTGACCGACGACCGCGTGATCAAGCTGGAAGAAGCGACCGAGACCAAGAAGAAGGGTCTGCTCCGTCGCGAAAAAGAGGAGCAGACGTATCGCATCACAGTGACCGACGAGGCCTGGAAGGCTGCCAAGAAGGACGGCATCGATCGCGATGTGCTCAAGGTCTTCTTCGCCGGCGTTAAGCCCGATAAGGACGGAGTCCGTTCGCGCACGTTTAGCGAGCTGGAGGAGTACGCTAGCGAGCGCACCACATCTGTTGGCGACAAGCTCGAGGACTATCAGAGCACAGTTAAGGGCAAGCTGGAGGCGCGCGAGCTTATTGCTTCGGATGGCACTATCGCGATGGTGGCCGGCCTGGTTCTCGGCATCATCATTGTCTTTGGCATTCTGGGCTCTCTGTTCTATACCGACTTTGCGGATGCCAACGTCGGTGCCGCTATGATCTCGATCCCCGTCACGATCGTGGGCTTT
>CABURV010000144.1 GCA_902494035.1 uncultured Collinsella sp. | reverse complement strand
TCCCAAGCTCATGGAAATCGGTATCTTCCACCGAAAACCCCTAACACTAGAAACTATTTCCGGTGGAAGATGATACCCTTGCACGCGTGCCCTATGCGGTAGATTTTGGGACATGTCTAGAAAACTACCTTTAGGCGACCTCCGTACACCGTCGGTGCCAGCAAAGTTAAGGGCAGATCTCTAGGCATGTCCCAAAAACTACCTGGTTGCTAGGCAATATAAAGAACGCATAAAGAATTAAAATCATTCAAGAATTGCAGCGTTTCAAAGAACTATCATGCACGCGGTTAGGCGAGGGGTTGTCACCACCATGACGACTGGGACTCATATAATCGCCACGTGCGATGCTCCAACTTCCCGCGAGGAGACACCTTATATAAAGGGGGATGGAGTCATGGCATTTGACTTCACGGGCAAGACCGCGATTGTCACGGGCGGCACTCAGGGCATTGGCCTCGAGATCGCCAAGGGCATCGTCGCGGGCGGCGGACATGTCGCGCTCATCGCAAGGAACGCTGCTAAGGGCGAGGCCGCTGTGGCCGAGCTTGGCGAGGGCAACAAGTTTTATCAGCTCGATGTCGCTGATGCGCCCAAGGCGCGCGAGACCGTCGAACAGATTTTCGCAGACCTGCCGCAAACCAATATCCTGATCAACTGCGCTGGCGTCATCAGCACCAAGAAGTTCGACGAGATCGACGACACCGAGTGGCGCCGTACCATCGACATCAACCTCAACGGCACCTTTACCATGATGAACGCCGTGTACCCGCACTTTAAGGCTGCCCATGCCGGCACTATCGTCAACGTGAGCTCTGTTGCTGGCAAGATCGGCGGCGGCCTGCTCGGCACCGCGGCTTACGCGAGCTCCAAGGCCGGTGTTAACGGTCTAACCAAGGCAGTCGCCAAGGAGGGCGGTAGGTTCGGCGTTCGCTGCAACGCTGTGTGCCCGTCGCTCACGTTGACCGATATGACCTCGATTCTCTCTGACGAGAACTCTCAGCGCATCATCAACGGTATTCCTCTGGGCCGTGCCGCCCAGGCCAGCGAGCCTGCGCAGATGGTGCTCTTCTTTGCCTCCGACCTCGCCAGCTTCGTGAACGGCGAGATCGGTGACTGCGACGGTGGCATCGTTCTGGACGGGTAATACCCCGCGACGTTAATTCGGCGACGGCTCCTGCGACTCGGGACCGTCGCCTTCTTTCTGGCACAGGAGCGTGCGACCGCGTGCCACACGCATCAAAAGGAGATATAAATGAGTGAATCGACTGTGGTGGAGGCGCCGGCGGCAAAGGAGCCGTTCTTTAAGATGTCCTCCATCCCGGGTGCCAATATTTTGGTGCCGCTTCTGCTGGGCTGCCTGCTCAACACGCTATTCCCCGATCTGTTCAAAACGCTCGGCAGCTTTACGCTTGGCATGACCCAGCAGGGTGCAGGCCCGCTCGTGGGCGCTTTTTTGCTTATCGTCGGTACGACGATTTCGTTTAAGAGTGCTCCTGCCGCCGCTGCCCGCGGTGCCATCATCATCGCCGTCAAGCAAATCGTGGTCGTTGCCGTGTCGCTGCTCATCCTTTATGTGTTCAACGACAACCTGTTTGGCATCTCTGCCATGGTGATGCTGGCGGCTTGCACCGGCGCCAACAACGCTATGTACGCTGGTCTGATGGGCACCATGGGCAATGAGGCCGAGCGTGGCGCTGTCGCAATCACCACGCTCGTTGTCGGCCCTCCGGTCACGATGATCGTGCTCGGCGCTGCCGGCCAGGCTCCGATCGGCTGGTCGCTCGTGGGTGCCATCCTGCCGATCGTCGTCGGCATTATTCTGGGCAACGTCTTCCCCAGCTTTAAGAAGATGATGGCACCGGCACTTTCCGCCGTCATCGTGCTCGTCTTCTTTGCCATGGGCTCGACCATGACCTTTGGCCAGCTCATTAATGGCGGTCTTCCCGGTATTCTGCTCGGCGTGATCTGCTCGGTGATCTTTGCAATTCCCGTCATCGCGGTCGACAAGCTCACGGGCGGCACGGGTGTCGCAGGTGCGGCCATTTCGAGCTGCGCCGGAGCCAATGTGGCTACGCCTGCTGCCATGGCAAGCGTCAACGGGGCCATGTACGGTGGCGCCGTGCTCGCGACGGCTACGGCACAGGTTGCTGCCTGCGCAATCGTGACGGCTATATTGACCCCGCTGGTCACCAGCTGGTGCTACAAGCATTTTGAGGGCCAGCAGAGCAACAGCAAGGCAACGACCGACAAGGCTTCCGCAGCCGCCTAATGCCAAACGGCAATCAAAGCT
>CABURV010000143.1 GCA_902494035.1 uncultured Collinsella sp. | reverse complement strand
GCGGCTTTAACTGCATAAACAGTCCCTATTTCACCGCAACTTAGGGGTGGCTAGTGGGTGGGGCGCCAGACGTTGAGGGCGCCGCCGAGGACGTCGACCTCGATGCGCGAGGCGACAACGGGCTCCCCGTCGGCCTGGATGGGGTAGTCGGGCTCCTCAAAGGTAAGCTCGGCATGGCGACAGCGGCGCATGCGAACCGGTGGCAGCTTGGTGTGGTGGCCATCTTTGGCCGAAAGGAACATGGGAAGCGCGACCGCGCGCGGAACGGGGCCGCAGGCGTAGCAGACGTCGAGTATGCCGTCACAGGGGTCGGCTTCGGGACAGATACGATAGCCCGAGCCATAGGTAGGACCCAGCTGAATCGCCATGACGATCGCCCTTACGCGCTCGGCGGGCGCGCCGTCAAAGCTGACTGCCATGGGGTAGTTGCGATAGCGTAGGCCAAACTGCTCAAGTCCCGAGAGGGTGTAGAGCGGGGCGCCCGTCAAGCCGGTCTTTTTGCGCAGTTCGGTGGTGCCAAGGCCGATAGCAGCATCGATGCCGATCGAAAGCGTCTGGTCATAGTACTCAACGGAACATTCGCCGCTACCGCTTGCGGGGTTCCATGAGCGAATCCGCCCGATGTCCTGACGCTGCAGCTCACAGGTGAGCAGCGCGCCAAAATCCTTGCCGGAGAAATCTTCGATGCCGAGCGTCTGGGCAAAATCGTTGCCGGAGCCCACGGGCAGGACGGCAAGGGCGGGCCGGACCGCCTCATCCTGCGTCATGAGTCCATTGACGACCTCGTGGATCACGCCGTCGCCGCCAAGGGCGATAACAGTGCGATAGCCCTGAGCCTGTGCGGCAAGCTCCTTGGCGTGCCCCGTGCGTTCGGTTAGTACCAGGTCAAACTGGGATGCGCGTGCGGTCATATCCAAAAAGCGCTGCAGGCGTTCGGCAACCTCGCGCGCGGCGCCCGACTGGGCGGCTGGGTTGGCGATGATGAGCGTGCGACCAAAATCAGTTGCGTGCATGGGGCGACTCCCGGCGTGTGACATGACAGTGCGGTCGCGCTCAGGTAGAGTTGCCCCCGATTGTGGCTGCACGGCGATTATTACATCTACTCTATCAGGTCGTTGTGGCGCTCGATAGCATCCGCTACCGTACCGCCCTCATCCACAATAAGCGAACGGCGCTTGGGTGAGATGATGCGTTGGGCGGGGTACACGCCGCGGTGTCCGCCGGTTAGGTAGCTGATAAAGGCCACGATGACAAAGAACCCGGCGGCCGTGCCGTGGAACAGGTCGATGGCCATCATGCAGGTGGTGATGGGTACGTTGAGGCCGGCGCAGAACACGCCGAGCATGCCGAGAGCCGCCAGAAAACTGGGGTCGAGCCCGGTAAGGTAACCGATCCAGCCACCGAGTGCCGCACCGATGCCAAACAGGGGCGTGACCTCGCCGCCTTGGAAGCCAGCGCCCAGGGAAAGCGCTGTGACGACCAACTTGATGGCTGCGTCCGCCAGGGTGGTGTTGCCCGCAAATCCGGCGCCGGAAAGCCACGTGGAAAGGCCGGCGTAGTCCCAGGCGTCGAGGAGGGCATAGGCGGCCAAAACCACGAGTGCGCCTATAAGTGCGCGAACGAGGTAATTGGTGATAAAGCGACCGTACAGGCTCTTGACGGTTCGAACCGACCACGCAAAGAGGCGTGCCGTCAGACCGAAGATGATGGCACTGATAACAACGATGACGACCGTTGTAGGCGTCATAGCGGGAACGCTGGCGATGACATTCACTTCGTACTCGGTACCCAGGGCGAGTGATGTAAAGTAGCCGGTAAACGACGCGACCAGGCAATAGATGCCCGCGGTGTAGTCGATCTTGCCGATAAAGCACATCTCCATGCCAAAGAAAGCTCCGGCAAGGGGCGAGCCGAATACGGCGCCAAAGGCCGACGAGATTCCGGCGAGCATGAGGTCGTGGTGGTCATGCTTTTTGAGGTGGGCGAGGCTCGAGATGTTGCTGGCGATGGTGCCGCCAATCTGCACCGCAGCTCCCTCGCGACCGGCCGATCCGCCCGTTAGGTGCGTGAGCGTGGAGCAGACGAAGGTGAGGACGGCCATGCGCATATGGATGAGGCGGGTGCCCAGAGCGGAGTCGATGACCAGGTTGTTACCGCGTTTGGCGGCAAGACCGTGGTTTTTGTACACCCATGCGGTGGCAACGCCCACAACGGGAAGAAGCGCGTAAATCCACGCATGGTGCTCGCGATAGTCGGTCGCGATATTCAACGAGGCCAAAAACGCCCAAGCGGCAACGCCCATGGCGAGCGAGACGAT
>CABURV010000142.1 GCA_902494035.1 uncultured Collinsella sp. | reverse complement strand
CCAGGCGGGCGAGCTGCCCCGTTTGGCACCGTTGCCGAACAGCGGGTACCGTCCCGGCGAGGGCTTCGCCGTGCTGCCGCGCGAGGATTGGGAGCGCGACCCCCTGACCGGCCGCATTCCGGTGTTTTTGGGAATCGACGTGGGGTCGACCTCGACGGACCTGGTCCTCCTCGACCCCCGTGGCCGCGTGCTCAATGCCCAGTACCTGCGCACCGGCGGCGACGCGCGCCGTGCCGTGCACGAGGGGCTGGCAACGCTGGCCGCCCGCCTGGGTTCCGAGGTGCAGGTTCGCGCCGTGGCCACGACGGGCTCCGGCCGCAGCCTCATCGGCAAGTTCGTGGGCGCCGACGCCGTGGTGGACGAGATCACCTGCCAGGCTGCCGGCGCGGCGCATGCCGACCCGAAGGTGGACACCGTCTTCGAGATCGGCGGACAGGATTCCAAGTTCATCTCGCTCGCCGGCGGGCAGGTTTCCGACTTTCAGATGAATAAGGTTTGCGCTGCCGGAACGGGCAGCTTCATCGAGGAGCAGGCCGCTCGCCTCGCCATACCGCTCGCCGAGTACGGACTGCTCGCGCTTTCGAGCGAAGCACCGGTCGATCTGGGCGAGCGTTGCACGGTCTTCGTGGAGAGTGCTATCAGCGCGGCCCTCTCCGCCGGTGCCGCCAAGCGCGACGTGGCCGCCGGCCTCGCCCTCTCCATCGTGCGCAATTACCTGCACCGCGTGGTGGGCGGCAAGCGCGTGGGGTCGCATATCGTGCTGCAGGGCGGCGTCGCCTACAACCCCGCAATCGTGGAGGCGTTCCGCTCGTTTTACCCCGACGCACTCACGGTGTCGCCCAACTTCGCCATCTCGGGTGCGGTGGGGGCGGCCCTCATGGCCGCCGATGCCGCCGCGAAGCCGGGTTTCGAGCTCACGGCGTTCAAGGGGTTCGATCTTTCCGGCACGGCAGCCGCGGCGCGCGGCGTGGACGAGCGCGCGGTCGCGCTCAACCGTGCGTTCTACAAAAAGACCGAGGAGCTCTTTCTCGAGGGCTACACGGGCAAAATCGACCCGGCCAAGAAGACCGTGGGCATCCCGCGCTGCCTCATGTTGCACCGCCTATTCCCGCTTGCCAACGCCTACTTCTCCCGTTTGGGCTACAACGTGCTGCTCTCGCCCGACACCACCGAGGAGCAGGTCCGCCTGGCACAGGAGAACGCGCGCGGTGAGACCTGCTATCCCGTGAAGCTCATCTACGGGCACATGGCGTGGCTCGCGGAGCGCGAACCCGACTACATCTTCATGCCGAGCCTGCACACCATCCGGCACGCGAGCTCGCGTGTGGCGCACAACTACGCATGCCCTTATATGCAGACGGCGCCGCGCTTGGTGGCGGACGCCCTCGGTCTGGAGCGGCGCGGCATCGAGCTACTGAACCCCCTGCTCGACATGGATTTTGGCCAGGAGGCCATGGCGCAGGCGCTGCTGGGGCTGGGCGAGCGGCTGGGCCATACGCGCCAGGAGGCGGCCGTGGCCATGATGGCGGGCGGCTTTGCCGTCACGTCCTTTGGTGAGAAGACCGAGGCGCTGGGCGACGAGCTTTTGGGTTCGCTCGCGCCGGGGGAGCGCGTGCTTGTGCTCATCACGCGCAACTACGGTATCTCCGATGGCGCCCTCAACATGGGAATCCCCGAGATTCTGCTGGACCGTGGACAGAAGGTCATCACGCTCGGGCACCTGCACGCGCATGATATCGATGTCTCGGCTGACCACCCCGGCATCTGCTGGCCGTTTGGGCAGCACATCCTTTCGGGCGCTAAGATGGTGCGGCGCGATTCGCGGCTCTTCGCGGTGTACCTCACCAACCACGGCTGCGGTCCCGACACCATGCTCGACAAGCTCTTCGCCGAGGAGATGGGTGAGAAGCCCTACCTCACGATCGAGTGCGATGAGCACTTCAGCCGCGTGGGCGTGATCACGCGCGTGGAAGCGTTCCTGAACGCGCTGGCACATCTCTCTGAGGAGGACGCGGAGCGGGTGAGCTCGCCTGCGGGTGTTGGCGCGGATGCGGCCACGGCCGACGTCGTGTCCGGGCCGTCGTGCGTGCACCGGGATGCGGCTAGCGGGGTCGCGCGCGCGGCGAGTGCGGCCGGTGCCGACTGTGCCGCTCCCTCGATGGCGCTCTCCGTCATACCCGAGGGTGGCGAGGCACTCGATCCCGCGGTGCCCGTGGCGGTGCCCGGGGTGGGCGCGTACGGCGACCTCGCGGCCGCATGGCTGCGCACGCGGGGCTTCGACGCCCGTGCGATCCCACTCGACGCCGTGGCACTCGAGGCCGGGCGTACGGCGACGTCCACCAAGGAGTACGGCTCGTTCACGGCGTTCCT
>CABURV010000141.1 GCA_902494035.1 uncultured Collinsella sp. | reverse complement strand
AGGTAGACCTCGAGGTCGCGGTCGCCGAACTTGTTCATGAGGTACTCGAGCTGCATGAACTCGTCCCAGGTGCCGCCGACGCCCATCAGGAAGACGGCGTCGTAGCCCTCCTCGTGCACACGGTCGGCCAGGGCGGTCATCTTCTTGCCGGCCTCGTAGACGTTCCTGCCGTCCTCGAGGTAGCCCTCCTGGTCGAAGTGCATGATCTCGATCTTCTCGGTCTCCTTCATTCCCGCTCCTTTCACGAGCAGTTTGAATTGTCGCACGGAATGGACAGGCTTGCCGCCCCGTCTCGCCGCTTAACCTTGTGGACATCTTGGCCCCAAGCTCAACAATTCAAAGGTTCTTAATACCAGTGAACGATTACAGGTTAGCCGTTTTTAATACCGATTTTTTGATTTCATCCTCCCCTCTCGGTAGACGGTCAGTTTTTGCCGTTCATCGGTCATGCGACACATGTCCGTAAAAAAATGAGCACCCCGCCGTGCACGAGGATGCTCTAGACGCTAATAGTTGTAGGTATATCCGCCGGCATCACCGCGGTTAAAAGACTTGGCATGCTCGATCGCCTGCCCACTCGAGTCATAGGTCATGCATTCCAGTACGAGCGCCAGGTCGCCCGGCTCAAGATTGAGCAAACTCGCATCGCGTGCGCCCAGCGCTTCAATATCGAGTTTCTCAATCGACTTGTCCGGTTTGCGCCCCAACATGTCGTAGGTCTCGAACAGGCTGAAGACCGAAATGTCCACGTCTTCGATTCCCGGAAACAGCAGACACGGAATCAGCGTCATCTCAATCGACACGGGCTCCCCATCAATGCAGTTGAGACGGCGCACCGAGTAAAGCAGATCGTCCTCGGCGATGCCAAACAGGTCGGCGTAATACGGGCCGGCGTAGCGTTTGGAGCGCGCCAGAATGCGCACCGACGGCGTCGCGCCCGACGCCAGAACCGACTGACGGAAGCCGCCCTTGCGTTCGTGCTCGTCAAACCACTTGTGTCCCACAAAGGCGCCCTTGCCCTGCACGCGACGAATCTGGCCACTTTTGACCAGCTCGTCCATGGCACTTCGGATTGTCAGGCGCGTAGTGCCAAACTCCTCGGCCAGCTCGTTTTCGGACGGAATCATCGAGCCCGTCGGGTAGTCGCCGCGCTCGATTCGCTCCGCAATGCAGCGGCGAATTTGTTTGTAAACCGGCAAGTCTTCTACTGCATCAGCCATTCGACACCTACCTTCGTCGCAACGCCGTCTGCCTCGCCGTTATCGGCAAAACGATACTTGGTCGGCAGAATCACGGACTTGCAATACTCGACAAAGCCATCGTTCTCGTCACGCTCGTGCGAAGCCTTGTAAAACACCGGCGTGCCCTCCTGAGCACCCAGCAACTTGGCCTCGTCGGCGTTCAGACGGCTGATGGAAATATGCTCCTTGCCGTGCGTCACATGGACATTCCCTTCTTTGAGCAAAACGTCGTAGAGGCTTTCCTGCTCAAAATCGTGATCGGGAAGCGAGGGGCACAAAGACAGATTGACGTGGGCCGTCTCAATCGACGCCGGGGAACCATTAACCACGCGCACACGTCGAATGCAGAAAAGCGGCATGCCCAGGTCGATCTGGGCCTTTTGGGCCAGATCGATATCGGCGTACACGACCTTGGACCAAACCAGGCGTGCGGTCGACTTTGAGCCAACCCTCTCCACCGCCTGCGTATAGTTCCATGTTTCCTGAAAGATGTTCAGCGGTTTGGGAGGACACACATAGGTGCCCGAACCGCGGCGGCTTTCCAAAGTTCCGCACGAAATAAGGCGCGCGATCGCAGCACGCAACGCCGTGCGCGACACGCCCAGCTCTTCACAGAGCACACGCTCGGCGGGCAGCCGGTCGCCACCCTGCAGGTCATAATGATTGATATACCAAAGAATGCCCTCAAAGGCGCAATCTTTGGGCGGAATCGCATATGGTTCACTCGGCATGGGCACGGCTCCTCAACCGCTTGATGCTGCAGGCATCATTGCTCCGGACGCCCCATGGCGTCGAAGGCTTCTTTGATCTGCTCCGCAACGTTCCGATACGACCGATATAGGCCGGAGTCTCGCTTGACTTCGCCCGCGGTCACCGGAATCTCAAGCTTCGAAATCTCATCCTCGCCGGTTTGCACGGCAACGATGACACCCATACCAAGGCACATATTACGCTTGGCAGCATTGTTTTTGGTAGCCTGAGCTGGATTAATCAAAATCTGCTGAGCTAGTTCGCGATTGCTAAGCTCCGGCACATCCTCGGGATTTCCGGTCTCGACAATCTCGCACTGCAGCACGTCCGCATAGTCAAAAATCTTCGGCTCGCCGCCGCGCTGATGCACAGCCCACTTGCGGCGCGTGGCATCCTGGTAGATAGCCGGCAAAAACGTAAACCGCGGCGGGTCCAAAATCGTATCCGTGATGGTAAACACATCGGGATCAAAGGCATCCTGCGGGTTTTT
>CABURV010000140.1 GCA_902494035.1 uncultured Collinsella sp. | reverse complement strand
TGCTCGGGCGAGCGGAAATCGGGCCGGGTATCGGAGCGACGAATCTGGCGCAACGAGTCCTCAAAGTCGCCTTCGAGGTACACGCATGTACCCATCTCGTGCATCAGCTCAATGTTCACCGGCGTCTCGACGATGCCGCCTCCGCACGATACCAGCAGGCTGCGCTCGCTTTGGAGCGAACGGAGCGCCGAGGTCTCGAGCTCACGAAATCGATCCTCACTCTCGGTCTCAAAAATCTCGGTCACGGATTTACCGCATCGACGCACAACCAAACGATCGGTATCGATGAATCGCCGCTTGAACATAGTGCCCACGTTGCGCGCCAGCGTCGACTTGCCCGCGCCCAAAAAGCCGATAAAGAAGATATGGTCGCAGCCGTGTTTGATGTGCTGAGACATGGCGAAACCTATTCCTCGCAGGGAAGGTCGCGCAGGGCCCGGCGCTCAAAGATACGGAAGATCTGCGTGTACCACAGGTCCTGGGTTGTCTGCGGCTTGACCAGAATAGTGTCAACGCCGGCAAAGTTACCGCTCCACACGTCCGTGTAAAGCTGATCGCCGATCAGTACGGCCTCGTTAGCCGTGGCACCCAGGCGCTTAAGGCCCGCTTTGAGGGCAAACGGGGCGGGCTTCATGGCGTGGCTGATGGCCTCGAGCCCCAACTCGCGCGCCGATGCCATGACCTGATCGCGATGCCAGTTATTGGACACCATACACAGCTTAAAGCCCTTGGCATGGGCGGTTTCGAGCCAAGCGGAAACCGCAGCGGGAACCCGCTCGGTATCGCGCGGCACCAGGGTGTTATCGCGGTCGAGTAGAATGGCGCGCTTGCCGTCGGCCCACAGGGTATCGAGGTCGATGCGGTCGACTGAGGCCACATATCGTTTGGGGCTAAAAATCCTCATGATCAATTCCAAGACTGTTGATGCTCTTCGTAGGTCTTCGAGAAATACTCCTTGTACTGTGTTATGTAGAAATACAGGTCATCGGAATCGGTCGGCTCAAGGGTGGCCTTGAGCGCCTCGAGGGACGGAGAGCAGATGGGCGTGGGCGGCAGGCCCTCGTGCTTATAGGTGTTATACGGGCTATCGCTCTGCAGGTCGTCGGCGGTAACCTCGCCGCCAGTGACATACATCATGGTCGCATCGCTATTGAGGTAGCGCAGACCATCGAGCTTGCCCGCCAGACGGTTATAGAAAACCGATGCCACATGCGCGCGCTGATCGGCGTTGAGGCCCTCGCGCTCGACGATCGAGGCAAGGTTAACGATGTCGTAATCGGACATCTCTACGCCATAGCGCTCCTTGATCTTGGCCTCGCAGCTGGCAAAGTCAAGCGACGTATACTCGGCGTGGAACTGGTCAAGCATGGCGCGAATCACATCATCGGCAGACGGGCCCTTACCCAACGAATAAGTCTTGGGGAATAGGAAGCCCTCGAGCGAATCGTTTGCAGCGTCTTTAAGGAAAGCGTAGTCATTCACATAATTGCTCGCCTTAGCTTGGTTAAGGAAGTCCTCCTTCGAAATACTGTCGTACGCCTTGGTCACACGGTCGGCGACCTGGTCAACCGTAAGGCCCTCAGGGATAGTCAGCGCATCAGAGCCCGCATTGGGGCCTTCCATGAGCTGCCGAACGACCCTGGTCGCATCCATGAGCGTGGTGAACGAATACTTACCCGGTTTAAGCGACATGTCGGCGTTGAGCTTTTTGACCGCCGCGTAATAATCCTTGGGATTATCGACGATATGGTTCTCGGAGAGAATCGAAGCGATGGTATCACCCGAGGCGCCATCGGGAATCGTGATAGTAACTTGCTGGCCAGCAGCAACTTTCGCATCCTCGCCGGCAAAGAAGCCCTTGACGGCTGGCACGACAAAGAAAACGATCGCGACAAGCGCAAACACGGCGACGACGCCACCGATCATCATGGGCACCGGGGAGCTTTTCTTTTGGGCACCACGGCGGGCGTGCGTGTTATAACTCGAGCGCGTGGCCGGAGTAACGCCGTGCGAGCCATGAGCATGATGTGCGTGGGAGCGTGATTGCCGGGCCTGCCCCTGCGTGCGCTGGGCAGGAGCCTGCTGCTTAAAACGAGCGCCGCCAGCGGGCTGCGGGGGACGAGTGGCGGGCTGCTGAGCAGCACGCTGAGTAGGCTGAGCCGAACGCTGCATCGGCTGCACCGGGCGCTGGCCAGGCTGAGCGGGGCGCTGCGCGGGCTGCCGTGTACGATTTTGCTGGCGCGGATCGGAAGCACTAGGCATGCTGAACCTCCTCGTTTTTACGATCGAGCCATGTCTGCAAGAACAGGCTGGCGGCGATCATGTCGATCTTGCCCCTCATCTGCTTTTCGTTGAGTCCCTGCTCTCGCAGGATGCGCTTAGCCTCTTGCGAGGACAGACGCTCGTCCTCAAACTCCAGCGGAAGTTCGAGCTCGTCGGCAATCTTTTGGGCCACGGCGGTGACGCGCTCGGCCTGGGGGCCGGGCTCACCGGCCATGGTCAAGGGACGTCCGCTTACCAGGATGTCGGGCTCATAGTCCTCGACTAGGTAACGGAACGTCTTGGCCATAGCGGTGACCTCGGCAGCCGGCAGCACCTTGACAGGCATCGCCATCTTGCCATCACGGCTCGAGACGGCAATG
>CABURV010000139.1 GCA_902494035.1 uncultured Collinsella sp. | reverse complement strand
GTTGGCACTCTCGTGTTCCTCGCCAATGCCCACCATGTGCTTAAAACCCGCTTGACGCACCTTGTCACTCGCAACTGCGTCGTCCTCAAGTGCGGCTTCGCCGGTCAATACGATCCAACATTCCCCCGGCTTCCAGCCCGAGAGCTCAAACTTGGGATTCGCACTCAGCTCCACCCACACATCCTTGTCGCGCGACGTGCAAAACCACAGTTTACCGTCATCGACCATGGCAAACGAAAACGGTCTCACGCGGGGCTGATGTCCGTCGGCCACATCGGTCGTGGCCAGATACCACGCCGGAATGCGCCTGAGATACGAACAGGCGCGCTCAAGCTGAGCCGTGCGGTCGTTGTCGGTCATAGGGACCCCTTTCTTGCGCTCGAATCGCGCTTAAACAAGTTGAAGATTGATGACGATGACGCAGATGAGCAGCAACGCCGTCACCACCGCCGCCAACGCATCGCCGCGGCCAAATGCAAGCGCATGCAGGCGCGTACGGCCCTGCTCGCCGTGATAGCAGCGTGCATCCATGGCGGCAGACAGCGTCTCGGCATGGCGGAACACGCCCGTGAACAGCGGAATCGCCACACTGCCGAGCATACGCACGCCGCCGAGCGGACCGCCCGTCACGCGCGCGCCGCGGCTTGCCTGTGCATCGGCCGTCTGTTTCATCTCAGTGGCAAACTGCGGCATAAAGCGTAGCGCGATACCCATGATCATGCCGAGCTCGTGCGCAGGAAGTCCCACACGCGTAAACGGCGCGAGCAGGCGCTCAAAGCCCGCGGTGAGGTCGAGCGTCGGCGTGGTGAGTGTAATGGCGCTCATGCCGGCCATCATCAACGTCAGGCGGCACGCCATAAAGGCGGCAGAACGCAGTGAGCCCTCGCTTATCTGCAGAAAGCCGAGCTGCCACAGGATGCGCCCACTCTGATCGGTAAACAAGTTGAGCACCGCGACCACGACGACGATTGCCAGCAGCGGCGCCATCGACGACAGAACGCGACGAACCGGCACCCGAGACACGGCATAGGTCAGCACAACGAAAATTGCGACCGGGGCCAGTCCGCGGAAGCCACTGACCGTGAGCGTCGTGATCAGAAACACAAAGCCCAAGAGCAACTTAGTTCGCGGGTCCAGGCGGTGGATCGCACTATCGCCGGGATAGTAGCTGCCAAACGAAAACGCCTCCATTAGCAGCCCTTCTCTCGCGCGACCGTCTTGAATTTAGCAATGTCCGCGACGTTAGAAGGACCGCCCGAGGAACCGATTAGCAGGTCCACCAACTCGTCTGTCAGCGACTCAACCGTATAGAGGCCGTCAAAGCGCAGCGGCACGCCCGCCTCCGTAAGCGCCAGCGCCATACGCTGGGCGGCGGGAACGCCCAAGCCGATTGATTTAAGCTCAACGGCATGCGCAAAAACCTGAGCGGGCGTGCCCTCGGCAAACACCGCGCCCTCGTTCATCACGACAATACGGTCGCAGCAATTGGCCAGGTCATCCATACTATGCGAAACCATGACAACGGTCAGGCCATCGCGGTGAAGTCGATCGATAAGCTCAAGGAAATCCCTGCGCGCAGCCGGATCGAGCCCCGCCATGGGCTCATCGAGCACCAGGACTTCGGGCTCCATGGCGAGCACGCCGGCGAATGCCACACGCCGTTGCTGACCGCCCGAAAGCTCAAAGGGACTCTTGTCGCCGACCGTGGAAAGGTCGAGGCCCACGCGTGAGAGCGATGACTCGACACGACGGTCGACTTCATCTTGCGGCAAGCCAAGGTTATGCGGACCAAACGCCACGTCCTGCGCCACGGTTTCGGCAAACAGCTGACGCTCAGGATATTGAAACACCACGCCGACCTTGGCCTTAACCGCGGCGGCGTCTTTCTTGTTTGACAGATCGAGCCCCAGCGCGCGAACGGATCCCTCCTGGGGGCGAATCAAACCGTTGAGATGCTGGACCAGCGTCGACTTACCCGAACCGGTATGACCTGCCAAGCCCAGGAACTCGCCGCGACGCACCGTCAGCGATACATCGCGCAGCGCCCACGGGCTGCTAGGGTCGTTGCCCCAGAGGGCCTGCTTGTTCGATGTGCCCTCGGCGGCTGAGCGCTTGTGCCAACGGCGACGCTCGCGGGCGCTCAGCGAATAGCTGTACGAAAGGTGCGAAATCTCGATGACGGACTCCAGCGCGTCTGCGCCATCGATTGCAGAGGAGACGTTGTCGGGAATACGATGATCGGATGCGAAAGGCCGCCCGGCGATGCATGTCCTACTCCGCTCGGCATAAGCCTGCGCTATATCGGCGACCATATCCGCCTCGCGCACCTTCGCGCAAATGGGCATACCCTTCTCACGAAGTGCCATGCCCAAACGGCACGACTCCGGCATATCCAAGTTGAGCTGTGCAAGTTCGTCCGCCCGCGTCAAGATTTCCTCGGGCGTACCGAGCATGGCAACGCGCCCCGCCTGAAACACCGCGACTCGATCGGCCTCGGCGGCCTCTTCCATAAAGTGCGTAATCATCACGATGGTCATGCCGCGAGCGTGCAACGCGCGGCAAGCCTTCATGAGGCCCTTGCGTCCACGCGGATCGAGCATCGAGGAAGCCTCGTCCAATATGAGCACGCGCGGTTCCATGGCGAGCACGCCGGCAAGCGCCACGCGCTG
>CABURV010000138.1 GCA_902494035.1 uncultured Collinsella sp. | reverse complement strand
GTGCGGAGGCGGCATCGTCGAGACGCCGGTGAACATTGAACTGATGCACGAGATGGGTACCTGCGTGTACCTCGAAGGCGACTTTGAGGACTCGTTACGCCAGATTCGCCGCTCCGATACCCGGCCCGATTTCCGCTCGCCCGAGCATGCTGCGCGCCTGTTTGAGCATCGCCGTCCGCTGTATCGTCAGGCCGCCGATATTACCCTTGATATTCGCAACAAGTCCTTCGAGGACGTTTCCTACCTTTGTGCCGAGATGCTTTTGGAGCGTGGACTGCTATGATTCGCCGTCAACTTATCAATTTCCAAAACCGCAGTGTCGATGTCCGCGTCGGATTGGGCGCGTTCGAGGAGCTGTCACGCATGTTTGCCTCGGCCGTGGGCAAGCCTAAGCGCGCGATGGTGGTTTGGAACGACGCCACATCCGAGCGTTTTGGCGAGGTCGTCGAGCATGCTCTGATTGACGCCGGTTTTGCCGTGTCGCTGCTCGTCCTTGAGGTTTCGCCTTCCGGCGCTACGCTGGCCGATGCCGATACCATCTTTGGCGCCCTGTCGGATAACGGCATTACCTGCGACGATCTCGTTGTCGCTGTCGGCGACACGGCGACCTGCTCGGTCGTTTGCTGGTGTGCCAATCAGTGGTGCGGTCGCACCGAGTGCGCCTTGCTGCCGACGACGTTCGACGCCATGCTCACGGTCGCGACGACCATGAAGCCGCTCGTCGCCTCGTCGGCGCATGCGCTTCCCGCTATCGCGTTCCGTCCCGAGCCGGGCTTGGTCGTGTGTGACCTCGACCTTGTTCGCGAGACGGACCCCGAGGACCTCAAGCTCGGCTATGCGATACTTGTTGGCACCATGCTTTCGAGCAGCAAGTCCCGCTGGAATCAGTTTACCGAGACCGTCCCCGAGATTCTCGCGGGCGAGGAGGTCGCGCTCGTCAATGCCGTTCAGTGGTCTCAGACTGTCCGTAAGGACGTACTGATGGCCACGAACCCGAGCGCCCGCCATGCACTCGATTTTGGCAAGACGGGGGAGCGTACCCTGCGCGCCTGCTTGGGCGATGCCGCTTCGCAGGTCCCTGCCTACCAGCTGTTGTCCGAGGGCATGCGCTTTGAGGCGCGCCTAGCACATGATGCCTGCGACTTCGATATCGATTACGTCTTTGAGGTCGATGACTGCCTAGAGGACTTTGGTATCGATGAGCTTGCCTTCGATCTGGAGCCTGCCGCATATATCGAGGAGTTCCGCAGGCAGCAGTTTGTCCGCTCGAACCGCAGCATGTTGCCGCTGCCCGCGGCACTCGGCGCCATTCGTCTAACGAACGTTGAGGACGAGGTTCTGGAGCGCCATGCTCACGCCTACTTGGCTTCTCGCAAAGAACTTCTCTAAGATTTATTGACATCCATCGTCTTTCGTATCATGTTGAGGGGCGGGTTTCCAATCGGTTGCGGATCGCATGCGATTCCGTCGTTCGGTTGAGACTCGTCCCGTCTTTACAGAGGCAACAAGAAAGGAATCTGCATGTCTGAGTTTGCTGCCGGTCCTGCCGGTCGTATCGAGCGTGTCCGTACCCTGATGGTCGAGCGCGGCTACGATGCCATCGTGGTGCGCGACGAGGCCAACCTTCGTTGGCTTACGGGCGTGAAGGGCGTCTTCGACTACACCTTCGAGTTTCCGCACGCCGCGTTTATTACGGCAGATCAGTGCCTGTTCCACACCGACTCGCGCTACCTCAACAGCTTTGAGGAGAACACGCCCGCCGGCAGCCCCTGGGTCTACGACATGGACGAGGGCACCATCCCCGGTTGGGTCGCCGGCAAGATCGCGGCCAACAAGTGCCGCGTCTGTGCTGTCGAGGACGACATGCAGATCAACTTTTACCAGGGCATTCAGCGTGGTTTGGAGGATCGTTCCGTCGCCTGCATGCTGCCGCTGATGCATGCCGACATTCGCAAGATGCGCGCTATCAAGGACGCCGAGGAGATCGAGCTCATGCGCCATGCGCAGTCGATCACCGATGCCGCCTTCCAGCACATGCTCGGCTTTATTAAGCCCGGCATGACCGAGAGGCAGGTTCGCAACGAGCTCGAGAACTATATGTTCGCCAACGGCGCCGACAGCCTGGCCTTTGGCTCTATTGTGGCGAGCGGTCCCAACACCGCCAACCCGCACGCCGTGCCGAGTGACCGCGTGATCGAGAAGGGCGACTTCGTCCTCATGGATTACGGCGCGGGCTACTGCGATTATCGTTCCGACATGACGCGCACCGTTGTGATGGGCGAGCCTACCCAGGAGCAGCTCGACCTGTACGCGCTCGTGCGCCGTACGCACGAGGAGTGCGTCGCCGCCATCCATCCGGGCGTCGAGGGCAACGACATTTTCAAGCTTTCCAAGAAGATCATCGGCGATGCCGGCTATGGTGATTACTACAACCATGGTCTGGGCCACGGCGTGGGCATCGACATTCACGAGCTGCCCAACTTCAACCGCAGCAAGAACATCATCGAGGTCGGCTCGGTTATCACCATGGAGCCCGGCGTCTACCTGCCCGGTGTGGGCGGCGTGCGCCTGGAGGACTACGGCGTGGTCACCGAGAACGGCTATGAGCCCTTCACCAAGACGCCGCACGACCTGCACATCATCGATTGCTAATACACCTCGGTAGATTTTGAGGCATGTCCCAAAAATCTAC
>CABURV010000137.1 GCA_902494035.1 uncultured Collinsella sp. | reverse complement strand
CGGCGAAATATATTAAGTTTGTCGCGAGTTCCGCACGCAAAGGAAAGCACTTAATGTGCTTTCCGTCTTGCGCAGGACTGTAGAGCAGCAAACTTAATATATTTCGCCGCCCCTCTGCCAAGCCCAGGCGACTCCACGCACTTTACCTGCGTAAACAATGTGAGTGAAATATGAATCTCGATGGATACGCCCGCAGCCGTGTATACTAAACAGCTGTGTGTAACCAGGGGAGTATTCTGGCTGGACAAAATGCCTGCTTAATAGGGTTGTCAGGTAGTCCGGGCGAAATACAAGGCTGGGGAGCACGTCGTGTAAGTAGTGGTCCTCTAGGGGCGTACGCTCGGTGGTGTACGCATTGTCCCAAGACCACGCGAGAGTTGGGATCATATCTTGATCAGCATGATTCTCGGCCGCAAGATTGGCATGACCCAGGTTTGGGACGAGAACGATAACGTCGTTCCCGTCACGGTCATCCAGGCTGGCCCCTGCGCTGTCTCGCAGGTTAAAACTCAGGCAACCGACGGCTATGACGCCGTCCAGATCGGTTTCGGCGACATCAAGGCCAAGAACGTGAACAAGCCCATGGCTGGTCACTTCGCCAAGGCTGGCGTCGAGCCTGTCCGCTTCCTTCGTGAGGTCCGCGTCGAGAACGGCGAGGAGCACAAGGTCGGCGAGGTCGTTACCGTCGCTGATTTCGCTGATGTCGAGAAGGTCGACGTCATCGGTACCTCCAAGGGTAAGGGCTTCCAGGGTCGCATCAAGCGCTGGGGTCAGCGCCGCGGTCCTATGACGCATGGTTCTCACTTCCAGCGTCACCCCGGTTCTATCGGTCAGTGCGCCTATCCTGCGCGCGTCCTCAAGGGCGTCAAGATGGCCGGTCACATGGGTAACGAGCGCGTTACCGTCAAGAACCTTTCCGTTGTCCGCATCGATGCCGAGCAGAACCTCATCTTGGTCAAGGGCGCTGTCCCGGGTGCCAAGAATGGTCTCGTCGCCATCCGTATGGCCTAAGGGCCCAGCCCATTTAGCCCAGCGTCATACCAAGGAGAACACTTAAATGGCAAAGTTTGAAGTAAAGAACAGCGAGGGCAAGAAGGTCGCCGAGGCCGAGCTCGCCGCTGAGGTGTACGGCATCGAGCCGAACATCCACGTTATGCACCACATCGTCAAGTGCCAGATGGCCTCTTGGCGTCAGGGCACCCAGTCTGCTAAGGGTCGCTCTGAGGTTTCCGGTGGCGGCAAGAAGCCTTGGCGTCAGAAGGGCACCGGCCGTGCCCGCCAGGGTTCCATCCGTGCTGCCCAGTGGCGTCACGGTGGCGTTGTCTTCGCCCCCAAGCCCCGTTCCTACGCTAAGCGTATGAACAACAAGGAGGTCAAGCTGGCTATGCGCTCCGCGCTGTCCGCCAAGCTGGCCGATGGCGAGCTCGTGCTCGTCGACGACTACGGCTTCGAGAAGCCTTCCACCAAGGCTGCCGTCGCCATGCTCAAGGCTCTCGGCCTTGAGGGCAAGCGTCTGACCATCATCGTTCGCGATGAGGACGTCAACGCCTACCTGTCGTTCCGCAACATTCCCAAGACGTTCATCATCACCGCCGACGAGGCCAACACCTACGATCTCGTCAACAATAACGCTGTGCTGATGCCCGCCGACATCGCCGCTCACTTCGGGGAGGTGCTTGCATAAATGACCGCCCACGAGATCATCATCCGTCCGATCGTGTCCGAGCGTTCCTTCTCCGGCATGGAGCTGAACAAGTACACGTTCGAGGTCGCCAAGGATGCTAACAAGTATCAGATCAAGGACGCTGTCGAGGAGATCTTCGGCGTCAAGGTCGTTCGCGTGAACACCCTGACGGTCAAGCCCAAGACCAAGCGCGTGCGCTATGTCGCCGGCAAGACCCGTTCTTGGAAGAAGGCCATCGTCACGCTGGCCGAGGGCGACACCATCGAGGTCTTTGGCAACCAGGCCTAAGACTCGCTGCTGTTGAGTGAGCTCATGCCTCCCAAATAGGGGAGGCGAGAGCTCAAGGTTTTGGGCGTATAAAATGGACACGCCCGGAACCGTGTATACGTCCGGTGTCATCGCACCCGAGGCAGAACCTCGAATCCCTGTCTGCGATGGCTAACGGATTCCTATTGAAAGGGATTGTAATGGCTGTAAAGCACCTTAAGCCGACCTCCGCTGGTAGGCGTTGGCAGACGATCTCCGATTTCTCCGAGATCACCTGCACCAAGCCCGAGAAGTCTCTTCTCGAGCCCCTGCCCAAGAAGGCCGGTCGTAACAACAACGGCCGCATCACCACCCGCCACCAGGGCGGCGGCGTGAAGCGTCGTTACCGCGTGATCGACTTCAAGCGCAACAAGGACGGCGTGCCCGCCAAGGTTGCCACGATCGAGTACGATCCGAACCGTTCCGCTCGCATCGCTCTGCTGCACTACGCTGACGGTGAGAAGCGCTACATCCTGGCCCCCAAGGGCCTCGAGGTCGGTCAGACCATCATGTCCGGTTCTGACGCCGACATCAAGCCGGGCAACGCTCTGCCCCTCGCCGACATTCCCGTCGGTACGCTCATCCACGCCGTCGAGTTCCAGCCGGGCAAGGGCGCTGCTATCGCCCGTTCCGCCGGTAACTCCTGCCAGCTGATGGGTAAGGAGGGCAAGTACGCTATCGTCCGTATGCCTTCCTCCGAGATGCG
>CABURV010000136.1 GCA_902494035.1 uncultured Collinsella sp. | reverse complement strand
CTTAGCCGTAGCGCCGCCCTGGATGGTCTGCAGGATGGGGGTCTCGACCTCCATGTAGCCGTCGGACTCCATAAAGCGACGGAAGGTGGAGAGAATCTGCGAACGCTTACGGAAGGTCTCACGAACGTCGTCGTTGGCGATCAGGTCGACATAGCGCTGGCGATAGCGGGTCTCCTTGTCGGAAAGACCGTGGAACTTCTCGGGCAGCGGACGAACGGCCTTGGAAAGCAGGGTCGCGCTCTTAGGGGCAACGGAAAGCTGGCCGCGCTGGGTGCGCACAACCACGCCGGTCACGCCCAGGATGTCGCCCAGGTCGAGGGCCTTGAGCGTATTCCAGGCAGCCTCGTCCATGTCGTTGATGCGGCAGAACAGCTGAATCTCGGCAGTCGCATCGCGTACGACGATGAACATGATCTTGCCCTGACCGCGCTTGGCGACCACGCGGCCGGCGATCTTCACGACGTCCTCGGTGTCCTCGCCATCGGCAAGCTCGGCGTACTTAGCCTCGATATCGGCGACGTAGTCCTCAAGCTCAGAGTGCTCAGGATAGGGGTTCTGGCCCGCCTCGAACAGGGCGGCGCGCTTGGCCAGGCGGGTGGCGCGCTCGTCGTTGAGCGTCGATGCCTGATCGGCGGCGTTCTGGTTCTCTGCCATAAGTTAGCTCCTCAAACTAAAACGCTCCCCAGGATTCGGTCCCAGGGAGCGAAAACATACCTTTACGCGGGACCGTGGTCTAGCGTGCGATCTTGGCGATGGTGTAGACGCGAGTCTTGCCGGAAGGCGTAACGACCTCGACGGAGTCGCCCTCGCCGTGACCAATGATGGCGTGACCGACCGGAGACTCGTTGGAAATCTTATGCTCGAGCGAGTTGGTCTCGGTGGTACCAACGAGCGTGACTTCCATGACCTCGCCGTTGGGATCAATCAACGAAACGGTGGAACCGATGGAGACGGTCAGGTCGCCCGTGGTGGCAGCAACCTGAGCGTTGGCGAGGATGGCCTGGATCTCGGCAATACGAGCGGCGTTCTGGGCCTGCTTGTCCTTAGCGGCGTCGTACTCGGAGTTCTCCGAAAGGTCGCCGAACGCGCGGGCTTCCTTGATGTCCTCGACGATCTCCTTGGCGTAATCGCCCTCACGCCAAGCGAGCTCCTCGACGAGCTTCTGGCGGCCCTCAGCGGTCAGTACGATCTGGCTTGCGTCCATACGGATATCTCCCCAACTCTGATCAAACAATCAACTGTCAACAAAACGAAAAAGACCGGCTAGCCTGCGGGCAAGCCGGTCAGGTGCTCACCCCAAAGGGATGGGACTACTCTGCGTCCGCGTCGCTGTCCTCTGCCTGCTTCTTCTTGGCAGCAGCGAGCTTGGCCTCGAGCTCAGCGATCTCCTTGTCCTCCTCGGACTGCTCGACCACGACCTCCTCGGCCTGCTTGGTCTCGGCCTTATCGTCGCCCTCCATACCCTCGCGGATATTCTTGACGGTAGAGCCGAGAGACTTGCCGAGCTTCGGCAGGTTCTTGGGCCCGAAGATAATCAGGACAACGACGAGAATAATGATGAGCTCAGGAGCCCTCAGTCCAAACATGTAGACCTCCACAATACAGCGAGACAAGCTCGAATGAGTATACCGCGGGTATCGCGGTATCACAACAATAGCTAAAAAAAGGGACCGCAAGAAGCGGTCCCTCCTCATGCTCTGGTCGGGTTGACTGGATTTGAACCAGCGACCCCTGCGTCCCGAACGCAGTGCTCTACCAAACTGAGCCACAACCCGTTAGCTCGACTATAGTAACAAAGATTTTCGCCGCGTGCTAGAGAAATTTTTATTTCTTTGAAGCGTCGATTTGAACCGTGTTGGGAATAAGCTCAGTCGCGCAGGCCCACCAGCCATTTTGCTGGGCAGCATCGGCAAGCCTTTCGGCCGTGGCAGCGGTGTCGCAAATGGCAAACGAGCAGGCACCCGATCCGCACACATCTACAGCAACGGTTCCGTCCTGTTTACGCAGCCAGTCGAGGACCGTTTGAATCTGCGACTCCATCTGTGCGGAAATGACACCAAGGTTGTTATGGATGAGTGCATATGCCGTCTCGGCATCACCAGCACGCAAGGCAGAAGCTATCGCGCCGGGCTTGTCCGCAGGCACCGGGGCCTCGTCAAAACGTCGATAGGCTTCAATTGTCGAAACGCTCGCCTCGCTCGGCTTGACCAGCACGACGGGCGTCGCGGACAGCGCGGGGTACTCAGTTGCCAGCACGTCTCCCCCACCTACGTAGAACGCAGGACTCGCGTGCAAAAAGAACGGGACGTCAGCACCAATGCCCCGCGCAATATCGTCGAGCGCTGGGTCGGTGCGATCAATGCCCCAGAGCTCCGCCAAGGCGACAATGACCGCGGCCGCATCCGTCGAGGGGCCGCCCAAGCCGGCGCACAATGGAATGCGCTTCTCAATCGTCACGCAGATGTTTGCCTCGCGACCATAATGCTCGGCCATAGCAACCGCAGCCCGATACGCCGTATTCTTTTGCATGGGAAAATCTGATGCCGGAACCGTCTGGACGGTCAGCGCCTGCGCCGGCGCGACCGTCACGGTATCGGAAAGACCGACGGCTGCCATCAGGGAATCGACTCTGTGGTAGCCGCGGTCATCGCGCTCGGTATGAACCCCCAGGTAGAGATTAATCTTTGCCGGCGCGGAAAGAGTCAGGGACCGATCGGTCACCGTTAATGCT
>CABURV010000135.1 GCA_902494035.1 uncultured Collinsella sp. | reverse complement strand
TCCCGTAGGTCGAGGGTTCGAGTCCCTTTACCCACCCCAGTTCTTGCTTCGTGTTGATATCGGGTCGTTAGCTCAGTTGGTAGAGCAGGGGACTCTTAATCCCAAGGTCCAGGGTTCGACCCCCTGACGGCCCACCAAAGAATGTTAAAGCGACTAGCTTAGGCTGGTCGCTTTTTTGTTGAACTCGCATGGGGTCGAACCCGTCGGGGCGCGAAGCTGAGGAAATACGTATACAAACAGATTGAGCCCCGAATATAGGTTGCGGGGCTCAATAAATATTGAGAAGTTGTGCTTTGTTCTAGATGGGTGCTCAGCTTAGTCCGCTCGATAGTGCGATCCGAGACTTTCGGTTCGCTTGCGCATGGCTTTGACCATCTCGGTTGCCAGCTTAATTTGCGATTGAAGGCGAGCGAGGGCTGCAACTTCGCTGTCTTGGGCTTTCTGTGTGCTCAAGGTCGTTGCCGCCGTCTTCAAGCCCTCAAGCTCGTGTAGTGCCTCGGATAGACCCGCTTCGGTCCTATTGATCATGCAATAGGTGCTCATCGTGTGCTTAAGGCTGTGTGTCAGGCGTTCGGCATCTGTTGCGGCTATGCCGTACTGGGGGAGGGTGATATCCGCCTTCAGGGCTGCCTCAGGCTCTTTCTGCGCTGCAAGGGCTGCCGATGCGCCCGCGATGCGTCCGAATACGATGCCGTTGGCACTTGACAAGCCACCAATGCGGTCGGCGCCGTGCATGCCGCCTGTCGCCTCGCCGCAAGCGTAGAGGCCCTTAACGCCCGTGTGTGCGGTCTTATCTATCTTGATGCCGCCGTTGGCGGCGTGGGCATACATTGCAACGCGCATCTCATCAGTCGGGACGATGCCGTGCTCGTCTTGTAGCCAGGTGGCAAAAGTCTGCACAAATTCTGGGACATCCTCACTGGGGAAGTCGTAGTGGAGTGCCAGGCCTTCGGCACCTGCCTGATCGATGACGAGATCGATAGCGCGGGAGGCCAAGCGTGACGTGAAGGGACCATATCCAGAGCGCTGCTCGAGCAGGTCGTCCAGCTTGTCGTCGGCAATATCTGCCGGCTGGTCTACATGTACGTAGCGCCAGGTTTTCTCGTTGAAGACCAGGTTGCGCTTGGGCTCGATGAAGCCGGGCATCATCTGCATGAACTCTATATTAGTAAGTGTTGCGCCGTGCGCCAGCGCGATGGCCTGCGAGGAGCTGAGCACATCAGCCGACGTAAGGCTGCGCTCGAACAGGCCGCCTGTGCCACCGGCTGCGATGATCGTGGCCTTGGCAGCAAAGGGCACGATTCGATCTTTGGTAAGGTCGTAGAGAACGGACCCGGTTATTCTGCCGTTCGTATCCTCAACAAGGTCGATAAGCTCATGGCGGGGGAGCAGGCGAATGCCGAGCGACTCGATCCGGGTCGTCAGAGCGTCCTCAAGGGGCTTGCGGGTGAGGCCGCGCCACATGCGCGTCTTGTGGTCAAAGCAGGGGATAAACTGCTTTTGCTGAGCGCTCTCAGCGTTTTGCGGACGCTTGAGTTCAACGCCCAGGTCTTGCTCGAGCCATTCAATTGCCTGGGGAATGCCGTGGACAAACGTCTGGACAAGCTCGGGGTCGGCGACACCGCCGCCGACGGTCTGGATGGTGTCGATGAGGTCTTGTTCGTCGTCTTCGTTAACGGGTCCGATAAGCCCCAGACCCCAGGTTCCGGGGAAGAAGCTCGATCCACTCATAGTCTTGCCGGCGCTTGCCACAGTGACGGTTGCACCCGTGTGTGCCGCTTCGATGGCGGCGCAAAGGCCCGCAATGCCAGATCCAATTACCAGTACATCAGTCGATTCCATCGGATTCCTTTCTCGTCCGGCGCATTGTCGCACGGGTGATCGGCAATGGGGCCGCAAAGACTCGGCAAATCGGTAAAGGGCAAATATGGCAGGTGGGCGTCATGGTCGCTCTGACGCTCCATCTCATCACATCTTGTATTTCGCCCCAACTGATATATCGGCATTAGCTACCCTGCGACAGCGCAAACAAAAAGAGCCGCTACCCGGGTGGGTAGCGGCTCCAAAGCTCAACTATATGAGCATCGCGCGGGCGCGATTAGGCCTTGAGGGCCTCCTCGACGGCGACAGCGCAGGCGACGGTGGCACCGACCATGGGGTTGTTGCCCATGCCGATGAGACCCATCATGTCAACGTGCGCAGGCACGGAGGAAGAACCGGCGAACTGGGCGTCGGAGTGCATGCGGCCCATGGTGTCGGTCATGCCGTAAGAGGCAGGGCCGGCGCCCATGTTGTCCGGGTGCAGGGTACGGCCAGTGCCGCCACCAGAAGCGACGGAGAAGTACTTCTTGCCAGCCTCGAGGCGCTCCTTCTTGTAGGTGCCAGCGACGGGGTGCTGGAAGCGCGTGGGGTTGGTGGAGTTACCGGTGATCGAGATGTCGACATTCTCGTGCCACATGATGGCAACGCCCTCGCGGACGTCGTCGGCGCCGTAGCAGTTGACGGCGGCGCGGGGACCATCGGAGTAGGGGATGGTCTCGACGACCTTGAGCTCGCCCGTGAAGTAGTCGAACTGGGTCTTCACGTAGGTGAAGCCGTTGATGCGGGCGATGATCTGAGCAGCGTCCTTGCCCAGACCGTTGAGGATGACGCGCAGCGGCTTCTTGCGAGCCTTGTTGGCGTTCAGAGCCAGGCCGATAGCACCCTCAGCGGCAGCGAAGGACTCGTGACCGGCCAGGAAGGCGAAGCACTCGGTGTCGT
>CABURV010000134.1 GCA_902494035.1 uncultured Collinsella sp. | reverse complement strand
TGACAGCACGCAGGCGCAGATTGATGAAAAGAAGGCCGAGCTCAAAAAGAAGCGCAACGATCTTTCCGATCGCGTTGCCGCCAGCTACAAGTCGGGCGGCACCAACATTCTGTCGCTGCTACTGGCTTCTGGCTCATTTGAGGAACTCGTCGCCAATGCGCACTATGTTGAGAAGGTCAACAAGAGCGACCGCGACGCCATCGAGGACATCCAGACCATCCAGGAAGAGCTCGATGCGCAAAAGACCGCGCTCGAGTCGCAGAAGGCCGACTTGGAGAAGCTCAAGGACCAGCAGACTGCCCAGATGCAGGACATGCAGGCCAAGCAACAAGAGGTCCAGACCGTGCTGAGCGGTCTTTCCGAAGACGTCAAGGAGCTCATGGCTCAGCGCGATTCCGAGATTCTCGCTGCCGCCCAGGCTGAGGAGGCTGCCAAGAAGGCCGCCGCTGCCGCGGCCGCCGCGAACAAGAACAATTCCTACTCGGGTGGTTCGAGCTCGGGTGGTGGATCGTATGCGCCCGGAACTCCGCAGCAGAATGCCGGCTCGGGCAAGCAACAGGCCGTCGTCAACGCGTGCTACTCCACGCCTTCGCCGGGTCAGAACTGGTGCGCGGCGTGGGTTACCAATGTCTTCCGTAACGCCGGCGTTGGCTACTTTGGCGGTAACGCGTGCGATATGTTTAACGCCTGGTGCTATAGCTCCGACCGCTCGGCGCTGCAGGTGGGCATGATTGTGGCTGACTCCTCGCATAGCGGCACCGGTACGCCGGGCCTGCTGTATGGCCATGTGGGCATCTATGTCGGCGGTGGTATCGTCATGAGCAACGAGGGCGCCATTACATCGAAGTCGCTCGATTCGTTCATTAGCTTTTACGGTACAGGCTCTGGCGTGCGCTGGGGCTGGCTCGGCGGTATTGCGCTGTCGTAAAGCCGACGGGGCCGCGTGCCCGCCCGCAATATATTTGATTGCCTGCTCGGGCAGTCCTGCGCAAGACGAAGGCCACATTAAGTGGCCTTCTTTGCGTGCGGAACTCGCGATCAATCAAATATATTGCGGGCGCGGGGCCCACTCGGATTCAGAGTGCCACAATCCAGAGTGGTGTCTGAATAAAAGAAAGTGAAGGCCCCTTTCGGGGCCTTCTTTTTATAGAAATTCGCCGATTCGGTGGACTTCGGGTTGTAGGTCTACTCCGAATTGGTCCTTGACGGTTGCTTGAATGTGGCGGATGAGTTCGTCGACGTCGGCGGCGGTGGCGTGGTCGGCGTTGACGATGAAGCCGCAGTGTTTTTCGCTCACCTGGGCGCCGCCGACGGCGTGGCCGCGCAGTCCGGCGTCCATGATGAGCTTGCCGGCAAAGTGGCCCTCAGGGCGCTTGAAAGTGGAGCCGGCGCTCGGCATGTCGAGCGGCTGCTTGTCCTCGCGGCGTTGACGGTAGTCGTCCATGTCGGCCTTGATCATCGCGGCGTTGCCCGGGGCAAGGTTAAAGGTGGCAGAGAGCACGATAAGGCCGTCGTCGGCGATACGGCTCTTGCGATAGCCCAGGTTAAGCTCGTCGACATCGAACTCAATGATATTGCCGCTGCCGCGGGTGCCGTCGTCGAGCACGCGGGCGGGCTTATAGACGCGCACGGACTCCAAAACATCGGCCATGCAGGCGCCATAGGCGCCGGCGTTCATGTAGCAGGCGCCGCCGACCGAGCCGGGGATGCCCGAGAGGGGCTCCATGCCGGTAAGACCAGTCTCGGCTGCCGCGGCCGCTACGTCCGAGAGTAGCGCGCCGGCTGCTGCCGTAACATGCGTGCCGTCGACGGTGATGTTAGAGAGGCCTTCGCCCAGTGCCACGACGACACCGCGGATACCCTTGTCACCGACGAGCAGGTCGGAGCCGTTGCCCACGATGGTGAGCGGCAGATCGCAGCGGTAGCAGGTGTCAAGCGTGGCGACGAGTCCCTGCTCGGTATCGGGCGTGACGAAGACATCGGCCGGGCCGCCGATCTTAAACGTGGTGTGCTCGCGCATGGGCTCGCTCATGAGCACGTTGTCCTCGCCGGCAACACCGGCGAGCGCGCAGAGCAGGTCCTCGTTAAAAAAGTCATTCTCGTGCATACGAATATCCGCCTTATGGTGGTCGTTTTCATCAATTGAATGCAATATACCCCACCCGGATGGATTTGGTACAAAGTAACCTGGCCCCAATGCATCACATAGTGCAAAGGGGTCAGGTTACTTTGCACCAATCGCGGCGATAAAACAGCCGTCTACCGGATTGGTAAAGTGTTTATCATCAAGGTAGAGGGACGGTCGCTATACTTTCAAGAGATTGCGCGAATACTCGGAAGGAGCGAGATGGGTAACAAAGTTACTCTTAAGCAGATTGCCCAGGAGGTGGGGCTTTCCCCCTCATCGGTCTCGCTCGTCCTTAACAATCGGCCTTGTCGCATCTCGGAAGAAAACCGCAAGCGCATCAAAGAGGTCGCGGCGCGCAACCACTATGTTCCTAACCAGATTGCGCGCAGCCTGGTCATGCGCGAGTCGCGCACGCTGGGCCTTATCGTTCCCAACATCGAGAGCCGCTTTTTTGCCTCGCTCGCCGGCAGCCTGGAAAAGCGCTGCCGCGAGGACGGCTACGCGCTCTTTATTACCAGCTCGGGTGGAAGTGCCGAGGACGATCTGGAGCTCCTGCGCCAGCTGGTGACGCGCGGCGTCGATGGTGTGTTCTTGGTCGTGGGCGACGAGTTCTCGGACGACCGCGCCCTGCGCGAAGAGGTCAGCCATCTGCCTATCCCGGCTGTTATGGTCGACCGTGCCATTGAGGGACTCGAGTGCGACAAGGTGATGTTCGACCACGAGATGGGTGGCTACATGGCTACCC
>CABURV010000133.1 GCA_902494035.1 uncultured Collinsella sp. | reverse complement strand
GCCGCCCATCATGGTGGCCATGGCGCCAAGCGAAACGACGACCGAGATAAGGCATGCCACGCCCAAACGCCAATCGAGGGCGAAAAGCAGCACGAGCAGGCCTGCGACCATGGCGGTGGCGCCGGCGATATCGGGCAGCATGTGTGCGAGCAAAGTCTCGGTGGAGGCGGCGCATCCGTCTACAACACGACGCAGCTCACCGGTGGCATGCGAGTCGAAGTAGCCAAGCGGCAGCTTAAGCAGGTGCTCGCTCGTAGTCTTGCGGATATTGGACGCGCAGCGAAACGCGGACAGATGCGTGCACATGAGCCCCACGAAATAAGCTACGATGCTTGCCAGGGCAAAACCCACGGCCCACCAGCCATACATCGCGATATCGGTGGCTTCGCTCCAGTTAGGTGCCACGGCGATCAGATCGCGCGCGACAAGCCAAATGCACACGTACGGGCCAAAGCTCAGCAGCTGCGAGAGCGCCGAGAGTGCCATGCCCAAATACGTTAGGAATTTGCGGTCACCGGCATATGCAAGCAGCTCGCCGATGCCTCCACCTTCCCTCTTTGATTCCTTTGCCATGAGATTCCTTTCTAACGGCTTGAGAGTTAACCATAATCAACTTATCATTGATATGTTAGCCAAGGCACACAATCGAGCCAGGCGTGGATGTTTCTGCAAAGGAAGGGGACGCTTTCGAAAATGCATCGTGCCGCGACCGACATAACCGAGCTCTACGCACCGCAGTTTGAGCAGTTTGGCCTGGAGCTTTCCGGCAAGGGCGCTGTCTTTACCGGCGAGGTGGCAAACGACCGGGCGCACGGACGCGCATGGATCATGCCCCTCTCCCCCACCTGCATCGCCATAGAGCATTTCATTACCCCGACGCACGATATGTACCTGGCCGAATACACACCTGAGCCGTACGCCTGCGTGAGCGAGGTCAGCGCGCCCACACTTACATGCATGCCCGAGGCTGGCATAACGCCTGCGAACCTTACACTCTTGCATAGACCGTGGCCAAACAATGCCGTTTGCAGCTTTATCCAAGATAACTGTGGCGAGGAATTAAGCCCACTGTTTGCAGGGCAACTCTACCACTCGCGCTCGGTGCTCTTTTTGCCTGGATATTTTGACGAACTGGAGCACCGCTATCCCACCGAGTTCGCGGGAATCTTTGAGGCGTTTGCCGAGCCGTGGCACGAGGAAGCGACGTCTGCCATCTGCCACACGCTGCGCCGGATTAACGAGAACCGCGCCCGCACCGTAGGCGGGCACGTCTATATGCAAGGCATCGTGGAGACCATGGTCGCCGAGCTCGCCTGTTCGCATGCGGCCCATAGACAGGCGCAACGGGCGACAGGCACGCACGCCAGCGTAACGATAGCCAAGGAAGCGTCTGCCCTTGTAGAGCGCTCGCTCGACAAGGGCAGACATGTGAGCATCCAGGAGGTGGCCGAGAGACTCTTCACGTGCCGATCCAAACTGTGCGCCACCTTTAAGGCCCAAACCGGCGAGTCCCTGGGTGCCTACATACGAAGGCGCCGCATGGAGCGGGCGCAGGAGCTTTTGGCAGATAGCTCGCTTACGATAGCGCAGGTGGCAGAGCGGCTCGACTACCCTCAGCAGGCCGCCTTCGCCCAAGCCTTCAAACAATACACCGGCACCACCCCCACCGCTTGGCGTTCCCAACATATATAAAGAATGAGGGCGCCGTTGGCGCCCTCATTCACCAAATTTAATTCAGCTCGCCTGACCCGAACGGCCGAGTCGTTGCAGAACCCGGGAGCCCCGGCAGGGCGGGTGCTTGCTCAAAATGAGTTCCGCACGCAAAGAAGGCCACTTAATGTGGCCTTCGTCTTGCGCATGACTGTTTGAAATTTTGAGGAAGCACCCGCCCTGCCGGGGCTCCCGGGTTCCCGCTTACGAGAGCGACGTTCTCAGCAACTCGTTGAAGAGCTTCGGGTTGCCCTTGCCGCGGCTTGCCTTCATGCACTGGCCCACCAAAAAGCCGATGACCTTCTGGTTTCCGTCGCGGTACTGCTGCGCCTGCTCGGCACAGTTTGCCAGCACCTCGTCCACGATCGGCTGCAGCGCGCCGGCATCGCTCACCTGACGCATACCACGCTCGTCGACGATCTTGTTGGGATCGTCACCGGTCTGGGCCATGGCCTCAAAGACCTCGTGCGCTTGGTTGGAGCTGATGGCATCGGTCGCCAGCAGCTTGGCGAGTGCCGCCACCTGAACCGGCGCGATGCCGGACTCGGCGAGCGACGCGCCTGCGCTTTTAAGATAGGCGATCATCTCGTTGACCAGCAGGTTTGCAACCGTCTGGGCCTCCTTGCCGGCCATACCGGCAGCGGCGGCCTCAAAGAAGTCGGCAAACTCGGGGTCGCCGGCAATCTGCTCGGCGTCGGCCGTCTTAATACCGAAGTCGGCCTCAAAACGGACGCGCTTGGCATCGGGCAGCTCGGGAATCTCGCCACGGCAGCGGTCGATGAACTCATCGTCCAGATCGAACGGCGCCAGATCGGGGTCGGGGAACAGGCGATAGTCGTCGGCCGTCTCCTTGACGCGCATGACCACGGTGCGCTTGCGGCTGGGCTCCCAGTGGCGGGTCTCCTGATAGATGATGCCGCCCTCCTCGAGCACCTCGGCCTGGCGGCAGATCTCGTAGGCAAGGCCGTCATGCAGGCTCTTAAACGAGTTGAGGTTCTTGAGCTCGGTCTTGGTGCCCAACTTGGTCTCGCCGCGGCGGCGCAGCGACACATTGCCGTCGCAGCGCATGGAGCCCTTCTCCATGGAGCAGTCCGAAATGCCCAGCGTCACAAAGATGCGACGGAGCTTTTCCATAAACAGGCGAGCCTCCTCGGGCGTGCGCAG
>CABURV010000132.1 GCA_902494035.1 uncultured Collinsella sp. | reverse complement strand
TTTTGAGCAACGGCGCGACGGAAGCGCTCCTGCTGGGCGCGGCGCTGCGCATCGCGCTTGCCACCCCCGCCAAAACCGCCGCGTCCTGCCTTGGCCGTAAAGGCACGCACGACGTTCTCATCGAGCAACTCATCGGTATCGACATGCTCACGCGGAGCAGCTTCTTCCACAGCAGGCACGTCAGCGGAATCCTCGACGACAAAATCCTCGACGGACTCGGCAGGCTGCTCCTGGGCATCGCGGATCTCGGCATTGATGGTATAGAACGCCGGGCGCCCGTTAATGCCGCTACCCTCGATCTTGGTCACGATATTTGCCGCGATAAGCTCATCGCGCATCGCCTTGGTGTCACATTCCTTATCGACGGAGCGGAAAATCTGCGCCAGCGCACTCGACTTAATCTTGAGCGCCTTGCGGCAGAGCAGGTCGTAGGCAACCAGCTTGGCACGCTCGGCAGAAAGCGACGTCTGGCTGCTCAGACGTTCAGCCAGGGCATCGACATTATTTTGGTTATCGGAATATACCGTCTTGGCCACGGGGCCCCTTTCATATGCACACATATACGTCTATATGGTACAACGCGCGCCCTTATCCACGCAAAACATCTGCGAGAACACTCGAGCGTCACCCGCTTTTGCATGAAAAAAAGACCGAGCCCGCGAAGTCGCTGATCCGGTCTTTCCGAGTCATATAGATGTGACGTTCAACTCGTCAGGTCAACTAAGCCTTGGCGGCCTCGGCGTCGGCAGGAGCCTCAGCGGCAGCGGCGCGGCCGTACTCGGCCTTGCCCATCTCGGACCACTCGGGCTCCTCGTCGGGCATGGAACCGGCCTCCTTGCCGAAGAGCTCCTTGAGGCAGTTGACGGCGACGATGAGGCCCAGGACCATCAGCAGGACGGCGAAGACAAGCTGCAGGCCCTTGGTGGCGGCAACGGAGACGGCAGCCGTGGTGGCGGTAGCCGGGATGGTGCCGAAGAAGCCGTAAGCCTGGACAGCGGCCATGCAGCCCATGGCGCTCTGGACCAGCGAGGTGAAGGTGCAGCAGAGCAGGAAGACGACGGGCACGTAGAGCATCCAGCCCTTGCGGCCGGTGCACTTGCAGAACACGGCGAGGGTGATCATGGTCATGCCGCCGAGCAGCTGGTTGGAAGCACCAAAGAGCGGCCAGATGTTGGCATAGCCACCAAAAGCGAGGGCGAGACCGGGAAGCAGGGTAACGACCGTGGCGAACCAGGGGTTGCCGAGGACCTTCATGTAGCCGGCCTTGGACTCGATGGCCAGGGCATCGTTGGTCTGGGCAAAGAACTCGGAGAACGAAGTGCGGGCGATGCGGGCGACGGCGTCGAGCGAGGTCAGGGCCAGAGCGGAGACGTTCATGGTCATGAAGACGGTAGCGAGCGTGCCGTCAACACCGAAGGCCTGCATACCGCGGGAGATGCCAGCGGCGAAGATCTGGAACGGGGTGGAAGCGACACCGGCGTTGAGGGCGCCGGTACCGGCGGTGTTCATGTCGGAGAACATGATGCCGGCGACGATGATGGCAAGGATGCCGACGAAGGACTCGACGATCATGGCGCCGTAACCGACCTTGACGGCGTCCTGCTCCTTCTCGACCTGCTTAGAAGAGGTGCCGGAAGAAACGAGGCTGTGGAAACCGGAGAGAGCACCGCAAGCGACGGAGACGAACAGGACCGGGAACATCATGCCGGAGGCAGTGGAGAAGCCGGTGAAGACCGGAGCGGTGATAGTGGCCTGACCGTTGACGCCCAGGACGACGATGCCGAGGACAGCGCAGACGATCATGACGATCATCATGATGGAAGTGAGGTAGTCACGCGGGGTCTTGAGCATCTGGATGGGCATAGCGCCAGCGAAGACCAGGTAGACCATAACGACGGCGAACCACTGGAACTTATCCAGGTAGACCGGGAACTGCATACCGACGGCGAACATGAGAACCATGAGGACCACGCCGGTGACGAACTCGGCAGCGCCGGTGAGGTTGAACTTCTTCTGGGTCCAACCAAAGGCGATAGCGACGAAGGTGAACAGGATGGAGATGGTACCAGCGCAGCCGGCGGCATAGGACTTGGTGAAGTCGACGGCACCGGTAGCAGCACCAGAAGCGTCAACGGCCGGGGTGAACATGAACGTCTTGCAGACCATGTCGGTAAAGGCGGCGATGACGATGATGCAGAACAGCCAGCAGAACAGCAGGAACAGGCGACGGCCGGTCTTGCCGATATACTTCTCGATGAGCTGAGCGAGTGACTTGCCGTTGTTCTTCATCGAAGCGTACAGGGCACCAAAGTCGTGGACGGCGCCAAAGAAGATGCCGCCGACGAGGACCCAGAGCACGACGGGCAGCCAGCCAAAGGCCATGGCGACGATCGTACCCGTGACAGGGCCAGCACCGCAGATCGAGCTGAACTGGTGCGAAAACGCGGTGAAGGCGGAGACGGGCGAGAAGCTGTTGCCGTCCTTCATGCGCTTGGCCGGCGTGAGGGCCTCTTTGTCAACGCCCCACTTGTTGGCCAGCCAGCGGCCGTAGCCCAGATAGCCGCAGGCGAGCACCGCCGCGGCCACAACCATGAGCAAAACTCCGTTCATTACATTTCCTCCTCTAAAAAGAACTTCCTAGACATAAAAAATGAGGGCCGTCGGTTGCGCTCGACGGCCCTCATCTTCATCAGCCGCCCGTTATCGTACGGGCTAGCTGTATGTGCTAACCCGCATCAGATAATTACTACGCTGATAATGTTTAGCTGATGCGTGAACATGTCTAAGAAATCCTCTTCAATCATGATGCGAACGATCCGTGCGTGTTCACATCCCCCAGTGGTTGAAAAGGAGTATGAAACTTTAGTTACCTAAAGTCAACGCAAATTTGTAATGAATTTTCAACTTTTTTGAATTTCTCGGTATAAAACACCACTGACCTCGGACTTTACCCCACGACAGTTTTTGCATGAGAGATGCCCCTGAGAGCCGCGGGAGCCGGGCGGCGCATATGAACTTTCCTGCTCTACAGTCCTGCGCAAGACGGAAAGCACATTAAGTGCTTTCCTTTGCGTGCGGAA
>CABURV010000131.1 GCA_902494035.1 uncultured Collinsella sp. | reverse complement strand
TGGTGCTCTCCGAGACGCTGATGGTGGGGCTCTCGGGAAGATCTCGCTTGTCGCCATCGGCGACATAGCTGCCGGTGACGGCATAGGCACCCGCGTTGCTCGGGAATACGACGTCGGGGACGACAACGCGAATCTGCGAACCGGCAGCGACGGGGTCGGCGAACTTAATGACGAGCTTTGAGCCGTCCAGCGAGCACGATGCCTTGACGCCCGCCTGGTTCAGTCCGTCGAGCAGTGTGACCTTAACATCGGTGCTCTCAAACGATCCGCCCTCGGGCAGCTCAAGCTCAATTTGCGAAACGTCGCCCTCGTCGCTACCCGTTGTCGCTTCCCAGGTCAGGCGGGTTGCGATGCCGCCGAGCACGCCGTTGCCGCTGTCTTCGTTTGACTTGGCGGTCGCCGAGGTGACGGCGAGTGAAGCGCCCGTCGCGTCGTCTGAGCTCGAGGCATCCTTGTTATCGGACCCGCTCGTGGGTGCCATGCCAAACCACTTCTCGTACAGTTTGTCATAGGCGCCGGAGCTCTTGATCTTGGCAAGGACATCGTTGATGGCTTGTGTCAGCTCGGGGTTGTCTTTAGAGACGGCAATGCCAAACTGCTCGCCCGTCGGAACCTCTTTGATGATCTCCATACCGGTAAAGGAGTTCGAAACCATCCACTGCTCAACGGGCAGATCGCATACGACCGCCTGACACTGACCACTCATGACGGCGGTGAAGGCTGCCGTCCAGTCGTCAAAGTTGACGGTGGTTGCCTGCGGCAGGTTCTCGATTGCCCACTCCTCGGACGTGGTGCCCGACTGCACGGCAATTTTGACGCCCGGTGCGTTGAGGCTATCGACCGTGTCGTATCCAGTGTTCTTTGCAACTGCGACGCCTTGGTTGGAGTCGATATAGGGGTCGGTGAAGTCGACCTCTTCCTTGCGCTCGTCGGTAATCGTGATGTTACATGCGCCGACATCGGTCTTTACGCCCTGCTTGACCATGGGGATAATGCCGTCGAACTTTTGTGCCGGTAAGTAGTTGAGCTCCAGACCGAGCTCGTCTGCGATCATGCCCATGAGTTCATAGGTAAAGCCTTGATCTTTGCCGGAATCGTTGACGTATTCAAACGGGGGTGTGGCCAAGTCACTTGCGACGGTGAGCTTGCCATTCTCGACGAGTGTGTAGGTGCTCGAGGCGTTCTGGGAGGACGAACAGCCGCTCGCGCCGATGATGGTGGCAAGGGCCACAACGACCGTCGCGAAGGCGCAGACGATGTGCCGGGTCAACTGGACATGTGCCGAGTGGTGGCGACGTTCGAAATGTCGTTTCATCTGGAATCCTTTGCTTGGGCATGATGGGTCGGCATTGTGGGTCAATGAGGCACATCAAGACATTTGGATAAAGAATAGCACCCAGATTTCCTTGTTTTTACGCGGGGTGAACACGGTTGCCATTTATTAACCCACGGCACAGTCCATGCAATTTTTTAGAAGGCCGCAGTGCGCGCAGGGGCGGGTGGCATATTAGGATGGTTGATAATACAGAATGTTTCATCGTTTCTGCCGCGGGACGTCTTTTGCCCTTTAAGGCTGAATTTAGCGAGAGAGGTCTTTGTATGTCGAGTCCGACACAAGAGAAGCTAACTCTGATGCGCTATATAGAGTTGCTCGAGGAAGATGACCTTGTTGTTTCCAAACCGAGCGCTTCGAGCGACCAACGCATTGAGTTTGCGACTGACGACTCGCGCCAGGTGCGTCCGGGCACGTTGTTTGTCTGCAAGGGCCGCGCGTTTAAGCGTGAGTACCTGCTTTCGGCAATCGCCGATGGCGCCGTGGCCTACGTTTCCGAGGTCGATTACGATGTTGATCTTCCCGCGGTGATTGTGAGTGATATTCGTCGCACGCTCGCCGTGGTGGCAGATGCCTTTTATGGGCACCCGTCGGGCAAGGTGAAGGTCTGTGCCTTTACAGGCACCAAGGGCAAGTCGACCTGTAGCTTTTATCTGCGCGGCATTCTCGTCAACGAGGCCAAGCTTACGGGCTGTCATCGACCTGCTCTTAATACGGGCATTGAGTTCGACGACGGCATCGAGGCGGGCCCTTCCAAGCTGACTACCCCCGAATCCTTCCTGCTGCAGTCTCGCATCGCACATGCTGCGGAGGCGGGTGCCCCGTGGCTGGTTATGGAGGCATCGAGCCAGGGCCTCAAATACGAGCGCACGGGCAAGATCGCCTTTGAAGTCGGCGCCTTTACCAATATCGGCGAGGATCACATTTCGCCGATTGAGCATCCGACGCTCGAGGATTACTTTGCCAGCAAGCTCAAAATCTTCGCGCAGAGCCGTTTTGCCGTGGTCAATCTAGATATGGATAAGGTCGATCGCGTGCTCGAGGCGGCGTCTCGTTGCGAACGTACGGTGACGTTCTCCCTGACCGACGAGCGTGCCGACGTGTTTGCGCTGGCGATTCGTAATGGCGACTGCGGCGTGGTGGCAACGGTGCGCACGCCCCGCTTTACGCGCGACATTGTGATTCCCACGCCGGTTAAGTTCAATGTGTCCAACGCGCTTGCCGCTATTGCCTGTGCCGAGGCCCTGGGCATTTCCGAAGAGGGTATCGTCCACGGCTTTGAGGGCGTCTTTGTTCCCGGCCGTATGGAGCTCTATCCGTCCGTATCGGGCAAAATCCTGGGCGTCGTCGATTTTGCACATAACGGCATGAGCCTCGAGACACTCCTGCGTGACCTGCGCGAGAACTATCCCGAGCGCGAGCTGGCGGTTGTATTTGGCGCTACGGGCGGTAAGGGTGTCGATCGACGCACCACGATGGGCATCGCCGCTGGCAAGCATGCCGACCGAATCGTGATTACCGAGGATGACCCCGGCCCCGAGGATGTCGAGGATATTTGCGCCGAGATTGCGCGCAACGTTCAAGCGCAGGGAAATGATAACTGGCAAATCGTGACTGATCGCGTTGCCGCTATCGAGACTGCCGTGCGCGAAACCGTCCGTCCTGCCGTGGTCATCGTGACCGGTAAGGGCGAGGAGGAGCGTATGCTGCGCAAGAACGGACCCGAGCCTTGTGAGCGCGACGGCTCGATTCTCAAGCGC
>CABURV010000130.1 GCA_902494035.1 uncultured Collinsella sp. | reverse complement strand
TAGCCGACGGCAAGACCCGCCAAGTACGCGGCACCGATTGCCGTGGTCTCCACCGTCTCGCATTGCAGCACGGGGATATCCAGCAGGTCGGCCTGGAATTGCATGATGAACTCGTTGCGCGAGGCACCGCCATCGACGGACAGGCGCTCAATCGAAAGCCCCACGTCCTGCTCCATGGCGCGCAGCACGTCGTAGCTCTGATATGCCATGGATTCGCAGGCGGCACGTACGATGGTCGCACGGCTCGAGGCGCCGGTCAGACCGCACACAATACCGCGGGCATGCGGGTCCCACCAGGGAGCACCCAAACCCGCAAAGGCGGGAACGAAGTAGCAGCCCTCGTTGTCGCTAATCGAAGCGGCGAGTTGTGCCGACTCGCTCACGCTCGAGATGATGCCCATGTTGTTGCGAAGCCAGTTCATCGTTGAGCCGGCGGCAAAAATAGAGCCCTCGAGCGCATAGCTGACTTTGCCGTCCGCAGCGATACCGATGGTGGAGACCAGGCCATTCTTGGATTCGACGATCTCGTCGCCGGTGTTCATGAGCATAAAGCAGCCCGTGCCATAGGTGTTTTTGGTCTGGCCGGGACGGAAACAGCAGTGACCGAACAGCGATGCCTGCTGGTCGCCCGCCACACCCATGATGGGCGGCATGTTGGTCATGATGTCGCTCGCGACGCGGCCGTAGTCGCCCGAGCTCCAGCGAACCTCGGGCATCATGGAACGTGGAACGTCAAAGAGCGCCAGCAGGTCGTCGTCCCAATCGAGCGTATGGATATTAAAGAGTGCCGTGCGGCTGGCATTGGTGTAGTCGGTGGCAAAGACCTGGCCGCCGGTGAGGTTGTAGATGAGCCAGGTGTCGATGGTGCCAAACATGAGGTCGCCCGCCGCCGCGCTCTCGCGTGCGCCGTCGACGTTGTCGAGAATCCACTGCACCTTGGAGGCCGAGAAATACGGGTCAAGCGTAAGTCCCGTGCGGGAGCGCACCAGCTCCTCGCAACCCTGTTCAACCAACGCGTCGATCGCCGGCGCGGTACGACGGCACTGCCATACGATGGCGTTATAGATGGGCTGGCCGCTCACGCGGTCCCAGACCACCGTGGTCTCGCGCTGGTTGGAGATGCCGATGGCGGCGATGCGGTCGGAATGGATACCGCTCTTAAACTGAACCTCCATCATCACGCCGATCTGGCTGGCAAGCACCTCCGTGGGATCCTGCTCCACCCAGCCGGGGCGCGGGAAGCTGGTTTTGACGCTACGACGCGCCTGGGCAACGATGCAGCCGTATTCGTCGACAATGGCCGCGAGTACCGAGGTAGTGCCGCAGTCGAGCGCCATGATGTAGGAACCGCCAAAGTTAAACGAGGCATCTTCCATGCCCAGGCTGCCCAGATTCAAAGACATCGCTTACACCCTTCTATTGCATCGGGTCGGACAGGACCCGCTCGATCTCTGATGCGGGAAGTGCGCCTTGGCGCAGGATCTGGAGCCCGCCGTGCTGGAACGACACGATGGTCGAGGCGTCGCGACACGGGGTCTCACCGGCGTCGACGGCAACATCGACCCCCTCCAGGATGCGACCCTCGACGGCGGCAAAGCTTGCCGGCGAAGGCGCGCCGTGCGTGTTGGCGCTCGTGCAGGCAAGGGGACTGCCGCAGGCGCGGATGAGCGCTTTGACCACGGGAGAGGCCGAAGCGCGCAGGGCCACGGTGTCGTCGGCAGCGCGCATAAAGGTCGGCACGCAGGGGGCTGCCTTGACCACGATAGTCAGGGCTCCCGGCCAGCATCGTCGCGCGAGTACGCGGGCATCTTCCGGGATATCCACGCCATAGCGGTCGAGTGCTTCGACGCCATCGACCAGCCAAGCGACGGTTTGCGTGAGCTCACGTTGCTTGAGAGTGAAGATACGGCGATAGCCGGTGCCGAGCGCAGGAACTGCGGCGCCATTGACGGCAGCCTGCGGATCGCGCGGCCACGATGGGAATTCGCTTGTATCTTGGGGCACGGCGTCCGAGAAGGCGTTGACTGCCACGGCAACACCGTAGACGGTCTCGGTCGGAATCAAGGCCAGGCCGCCGCGGCCGAGCACCTCGGCCGTGCGCTCGACGGCAAGCCGATGCGGCTCGCGCGTTCCCTCGTATACCCGATAGACCGTCTGCATGTGTATGCCAGCCCCTTACGCTCCGGTGCAAGTTTGTTTACTGTGGGGCATTCTCGCACGAAACATTCAACCTATTTGCCCAGAGCGCATGTTGGTTTGGTGAGCGGCTCTAGTAGTCGGTGAAAGTGAGGGGGTTAATTGAAGATTTTTAGCGCGCAAGCGTAACGGTACGATCGGGAAACTCGATGCTTGCAACCAGTTTTCCGCCGAGGCTCTCTGCGTACCTGCTCAGCGTGTCGAGCCTCATCGAACCCAACTCCCCACGCTCGAGCTCGGATACACGTTTTTGAGAAACGCCCATCGACTGGGCGACCGACGCCTGTGTTAGATCTTTTAACCTGCGAATCTGAGCAAGCTTATAGGCTTCGATACGATCGCGAGTCCTCTCCTGCTCGGCGGTAATGGAGTCGCGTGTTATCCCGCGAGATTCCATATACTCATGCAGTTCCATCTCGATCGAGCCTCCTTACGTGGCGACGGTATATTTGCTCGGCCCTTGGAATGTTGATCGCATACCAACCGTTCCATTTTGCCCTTGACGATCCCGCTCGCGACTTATCACCCGCCAATAGCAATACCGCCTGGCGCTTGGGGTCAAAGGCGAAGAGGATGCGAATCACCTGCCCACCACACGACGTCACTCTCAGCTCCTTTAAATGATGAAGCTTCGAGCCCTTTACGCGGTCAACCAGCGGACGACCAAGGCTGGGACCTTCCTTCTCGAGCACCAAAAGGTCTGCATAAATCTGCTTCAGCGTAGCTTCATCCTGCTCATCAAGCCAAGGTTCAATGTAATCAAGCACGATACGGTACCGATGCAGCTGATTTGACATACCTTTCTCCTTCTATAGTAGAAGTTTTACGGTATATTGCAAGGACAAACTTGCGCAAATGTCTATTTATTCAGCTTAAATACGCTGTTTGGGCTCGGTGACGATGGCTCGAACGATGCGGGGACGATCGGTGAGGTCG
>CABURV010000129.1 GCA_902494035.1 uncultured Collinsella sp. | reverse complement strand
CCCGTGCGCCCGGCTCCCTTGCCGGGCGCACCTCCGTTGCGATTTCGAAAGGTTGGGTTCACGAGCCATGCCAAGTGCTCAGGAGCTACAACGGCAATTTGGTGAATACCGAGGCGCTATGCCCCGTCCATCGGATTTCGATCTCTTTTGGAAGGACCGCATGGCCGAGGCCGACGCCATCGAGCTCGACTACGCGATTGAGGCGGTTTCGGTCGCGGATTCCGCGACCTGTCGGTTTTTCGACCTCTGGTATACCGGCATGTGTGGTGCGCGCCTGCATGCCAAGTACCTCAAGCCGGTCTCGGAGGAGCCCATGCCGCTGGTGCTTCAGTTCCATGGATATCCGGGTGCGAGCCGCAGCTGGTTTGAGCAGGCGTCGTTTGCGGGCATGGGCATGGCGCTCATCGCGCTCGATTGTCCTGGCCAAGGAGGCCCCTCCGAGGACATTGGCGGATTTGAGGGCACGACGGTCGCGGGCCATATCGTCGCCGGTATCGACGGCGACCCGGCCAACCTCTACTATGTCCGCCTACATCAGGATGTCCGCATTCTGTGCCGTATCGTTCGCGAGCTCGAGGGCATCGATCTTACCCGCGTATTTGTGAACGGCGCATCGCAGGGCGGCGGTTTGGGTATTGCGACCTGCGCGCTTAACAGCGAGCTTATCAATCGTGCCGCCATCCTCTATCCCTTCCTGTCAGATTTCCGCCTAGTCTGGGATTTGGATGCCGACGACATTGCCTACGAGGGCCTGCGCTATTGGTCTCGCTGGTTTGACGAGGACTCGACTCGTATTGACGAAGCCTATGCCAAGCTGGCGTACTTCGATTCCAAGAACTTTGCCCCTATGGTCAAATGCCCCGTGCTGTTTGGCACCGGCACAGCCGATATCGTCTGTCCGCCAGCGACGCAGTTTGCGGTCTATAACAACCTGACCTGCGAAAAGCGTCATGAGTTCTTTGAAGGCTTTGGCCACGAGGAGATTCAGGATTTTGACGATCTGATCATTCCGTTTTTCTGCAAGGGAGGGGAGGCTCATGTCTAAGTGCGAGAGCAATGTCGACGAGCTGATTGTCCCCGGACTCGTGGGAATTCCTGGAACGGTTTCGTCAAGGCTCGCAGAATATCGGGACTGGCGCGGTGATGTCCAAGCAGATGTTTCTGATTTAGAGACATGCGCTTCGAATCTTGAGATTCAAGGCCTGGCCATAACGGCGATTGACTTTGTTAACCCCTGCGCCCGTTACTCGGAGGTCTCCTTTGAGCTCGGTGACGATGCGATTCACGCTCGTTTGATCGAGCCTGTCGGTCGTGCCCGAGTATCTGAGCGCGTGCCGCTGTGCCTGATGTTCCACGACATCGATCGGCCTGTGCGCGGCTGGCATCACATGACGAGATTTGCCGCCATGGGGTATGCCGTCCTCGCGCTGGATGACGATGTTGCTGGTGCGGACGACCTGCGGCGGGGGATTTCTTCGCCTGCTTTTGTCGAGCGCGTCCGTTGGGGTTGCGCGCTGGCGAAGGTGGCGCGCAATCTTGATGGCATGGACCCCGACCGCATCTTTGCATGGGGCGAGGGTCTTGGCGGCGGAGTCGCGCTGGCGGTTTCTGCTCTGGACGAGCGGGGCCTCGCCTGCACGGCGGTTGCCAATCCGCTTCCTGGCGGCCTCGAGGCGCTGTCGTCTCGGGTGCGCGGATTGGTGCTCATGGGCACATCGCTTATGGATACCGTGAGCGATCCCAAGGATCAGTTTGCCGTATTCAACGGTCTTGAGTGTGACCGGAGGCATATCATCTATGCAAAATACGCTCACGAGCGCATCAATGCGTTCGAAAACGAAGTCGTCGACTTTTTTAACCAAACGTTCTACTCGTGTTCTTTGGCCTAGACGGCCTGGACACTGCCAACAAGAGTGGGTGGCATAGGGCCGCCCGCCAGACAGCTAAGGAGATTCTTGTGGCAACTCAAAAATTCACCGGCGTTATCCCTCCCGTCGTTGTTCCCGATACCGAAGATCACCAGCTCGACGTTGCCTCCTTTGAGCGCAGCATCAACCGCATGATCGATGCCGGCGTCGATGGCCTGTTCTTCTTGGGATCCTCGGGCGAGGTCGTCTTCTCCACCGACGAGCGCCGTCGCCAGATTATCGCCGAGGCCGTTCGTATCGTCGACCACCGCGTTCCCGTTCTGGTCGGCATCATCGATACCGAGACCGAGCGCATGATCGAGCACGGCAAGGTCGCCCAGGAGCTGGGCGCCGATGCCCTCGTCGCCACCTGCCCGTTCTATGCCCTGCAGGGCATGACCGAGGTCGAGGAGCACTTCCGCATCCTGCACGAGGAGCTCGACCTGCCCATCTTTGCCTACGACATTCCCGTCTGCGTTCACACCAAGCTCCCCTGGAAGCTCCTTGCCAAACTCGGCGCCGAGGGCGTCCTTGCTGGCGTCAAGGATTCCTCGGGTGATGACATCTCGTTCCGCTACCTCGTTCAGGAGAACGAGAAGAACGGCCATCCGATGAGCATTCTCACCGGCCACGAGGTTGTTGTCGACGGCGCCTACCTCGGTGGCGCCGACGGTTCCGTCCCGGGTCTCGCCAACGTTGAGCCCGAGGGCTACGTGCGTCAGTGGAAGGCCGCTCAGGCTGGTGACTGGGCTACCGTCAAGGCCGAGCAGGATCGCCTCAACGAGATTTCGCACATCTGGGATGTCACCTCGGGCGTCCAGGGCTATGCCGGTGGCGTCGGCGCCTTCAAGACCGCTATGAACCTCATGGGTATTTTCGACAGCCCGACCATGCCGCGCCCGGTGAAGGCCATGACCGGCGAGAACGTCGAGGCGATTAAGAAGGTCCTCCAGGACAACGGTCTCCTGTAAAGCTTCCCCAGGCACCCGATCTTGGGGCTCAAGTGGTCGGGCGTGACCCATTAGGTCAACGCCCGACCACTTTCACCCCAACCTCGGGCACCTGGGAAACCTTTACTAAGTTGCGGCGATAACACCGCCTTCATTTCCTGTAGTTGTTTTTTATCTCCTAAGGAGAGCGACATGGAGAACAAGTACGTCTGCTCTGTCGATATCGGCGGAACAAAGATCGCGACTGCCATCATGGAGTACCCGGCTGACGGTAGTGTG
>CABURV010000128.1 GCA_902494035.1 uncultured Collinsella sp. | reverse complement strand
CTCAAGGCCGTCGCGAGGAAGCGGCTCAGGGCGATATACGCCGTGATGCGCGACCGGGTGCCCTACCGGGAGTAGCCCCGACGGTTGACAAAACTATAGGAACACCCAATGACTACCTTGCATCAATCTAATAAGTTGCGGTGAGATAGTTCTTGAATTGGCCTTTTTTGAGGCTAAACAGGAACTATCTCACCGCAACTGAGTTGAGGCGTTATTTGGCGGCGGGTTTACTTGCTCGCGAAGAGCCAGATCAGGATGATCACGAGGACTACGGCGACAATGCAGACGATGGCGCCGGTGAATTTGATGCGTGAGTCGCGGGTACGCTCGCGCACCGCGTCCTCGGTGGCCTCGAGCTGGGCGACTTCTCGCTCGGTCTCGGCGTGTTCGGCTTTGTCTCGGGCCAAGGATCCTGCAAGCGACTCAGTGATCTCTGGGTGGTCGTGCACCTCGGTCGCCTGTTCGATAATCGACTGCGCATGCGCGGCATCTGCTTGGGCGTTGGCGATGGCCTGCTCCTGGTCGCGGTGTGCCTTGTCCTCGGTGGCGATCTTCTCGCGCAGTTCGCGCTGACGAGTCGCGGCGGCTGTCTTTGCCGTCTGCAGCTCGTCGCGCGCGGCATCGGCTTCGGTCGTCACGGCTTGGTGCGCGCGTTTTGCGTCGGCGATAGGGGCTTGAGCCTGCTCGACGGCCTGCTCGGCTGCGACAAGCGAGTGCTCAAGGTCGGCGGTGATGCGCGGGACATCTTCTTCGGCTTTACGCAGGGCATCTGCCGTGTCGGAGATCTGCATCGAGAGCTCGCTGGTGCGCACCGTATAGTTGGCGGGATTTGCCGAGGGATTGCGTTGCAGCTCGGCATACTCATGACGCAGCGTCTCGAGCTGGGCGCGCGTGGCGTCGACGGTTTGTTGTGCGGCCGCAATGCCGGCGTCTCGCTCGGCTTTCACCTTGTCGCGGATGCGCTTGGAATCCTCAAGACGCCGAACGAGGCGGTTGCCGGTCTCGCGCGAGCTCGCCTCGCGGGCCTCCGCGGCATCGAGCGCGGCCTTCAGGCGGAGCTCAGTCGCGTCATCCTCTGTCTTCATTTGTTCGAACTGACCCTTGAGCTCTGTCGCTTTGGCGGCGTGGGCATCACGGTCAATCTCGGCTGCCGCAGCGGTCTTTTGCGCTGTGGCGATCGCCTGACGCTGGTCGGCGACGATCTGGTCGTAGCGGCCTGCGATATCCTGGCGCGTCTCGAGTTCCTCGGCCTGATCGGCAATGCGCTGCTCAAGTTCGGCCAGGCGGGCGCGGGCATCGGCAAGTGCCTTTTTCGCGGCGTTCATCTCGCGCATGGCCGAGGCACCCTGGGCGATAAAGGTGCCCACGGCGTTCGCAGTGTTCGAGACGGCGGTCCCCAGATCGCGGCTCGCGGCGGGGGAGTGCAGGGCGGTCGGGCGAGCGGTGTCGGCAGCGTCCGCATCGGCAGCCTGCGGCACGGCGATATTGCCGGTACCGCCCTCGATCACAGAAAAGCCTGCTGCGTGCGGATCAACCGCATCGGCGCCAATCGTGGGATGCTCGAGCTGCAGAAACGAGGGCATGGTGCTGCCCTGGTCGGCAACCGGAGTCTCGCCGGGTACAAAGGTCGAGGCCGCCTCGGCAGCCTCCTCTTCCTCGGCGTCAACGTCAGCATCGGCCACGGCGTCTTTCATCGCTTTGACGGCATCCATCATGGAGTCCATGACGGCGTCGAGCTCTTCTTCCGAAGACACCTCGATAGGGCCCGCAGCTTGCGGAGCGGCATCCTGTACGGGGTCGTCGTCCTGAGCGGGCGCATCGTCGTTTTGCTCGCCTGCATCTTCGGCGCCAGGGGTTTCCGCCGTAGCGCTTTCGTCCAAGATGGGGTCGTCGAGGTCAATATCATCGCAGGTCACAGCATCAGCATCTGCGGTGACGTCTGCGGAATCATCAATATGCTGTTGAGTCTGGGGGTCCAGCTCGTCTGTCATAGGCATGTGCTCCTCATCGTTGTTTGTCACCCTATGATAAAGTCTCGCGCCGACATCCCGCGCGCCGCAGCAAAGTTTCAAAACGTGTTCGATGGCTCGATCTGATAACAATAACTCGGCCGCTTTATCCAGTTTGTGCTTGACAATCCCTTCGCCGAACGACGTGGTGCCGTTCGCCTACCGCGGTCTTTTATTTTTGCTTGAACACGCTAAAGTTGCATCTCAGCTTTTGGCGCGTGAAGTTGGATACGCGCAGTCGGCGGGCGTGCCCGTCGCGATTTGAAAGGACTATGTATGGGACTTTTCACTGGTAAGACCGTGATCGTCACCGGCGGCGGCAAGGCCACGCTTAAGGACGGTTCTGCTGGCTCCATCGGCTACGGCATCGATATCGCATTTGCCAAGGAGGGCGCGAACCTCGTCATCACTGGCCGCAACGTCGCCAAGCTCGAGGCCGCCAAGGAGTCTCTCGAGGCCGAGTACGGTGTCAAGGTTCTGCCTGTTCAGGCTGATGTTTCGGCCGGTCAGGACAACGAAGCCGTCGTCCAGAACGTCATCGACAAGGCCATTGAGGAGTTCGGCCGCATCGACGCCGTCGTCAACAATGCTCAGGCCAGCGCCTCGGGCGTGACCATCGCCGATCACACCATGGACCAGTTTAACCTGGCCATTTACTCCGGTCTGTATGCTACCTATCTGTATATGCAGAAGGCCTATCCGCACCTGAAGGAGACCAAGGGATCCGTGGTCAACTTTGCTTCGGGCGCCGGCCTGTTTGGCAACTATGGCCAGTGCAGCTATGCTGCCGCCAAGGAGGGCATCCGCGGCCTGACCCGCGTTGCCGCCAACGAGTGGGGCAAAGACGGCATCAACGTCAACATCGTGTGCCCGCTTGCCTGGACTGCCGCGCTCGAGAACTTCCAGGATGCCTATCCCGAGGCGTTCAAGGCCAACGTCCACATGCCGCCGGCGGGCCACTACGGCGACGTTGAGAAGGAAATCGGCCGCGTGGTCGTTCAACTCTGCGGTCCCGACTTTAAGTACATGAACGGCGAGACCGTCACCCTCGAGGGTGGCATGGGCCAGCGTCCGTAGGGGTTACGCGGTTTTACCAAACGCCGTAACCACTTGACGCTGCAAGCCCGCCAGAGCGGCAATCTGCCTTTCAACTTCGGCGGCATGACCAGAAGGTCTATGCCGCCTTGCCTCAAGGCACCTTGCTCG
>CABURV010000127.1 GCA_902494035.1 uncultured Collinsella sp. | reverse complement strand
CCCTTGGCAACGGTGCCCGACTGTGCCTTGACGGTCTTGATCTCACGTAAAACAAAGTGGACGGTCGCCGCAAGACCGACGAGCGAGATAGCGGCTGCAAACATGCTCAGACTCCTCACAAACTTAAAACCTACGAAAGCGGGGGTTTACCCGATTGTTACCAAGATATGCGCTGCAATTGGTGGCTGCGCACAACAACCAGCCATATTAACGCGCGCATGTGGCAGTGTTGCGCAATGTAGTGGCGACCTGCGCGATAATGGACGGGAATTACACGGAAACGTAAAGGCTCCTTAAAGAAATGGCGAGGGTAGGGCGATGAGTGAGCAGGGTTGCAAGGCGGACATGGGCGGCGACGGAGCTGCGGTCGTGGATACGTGCGGCTATCCGGTCGAGACTACGGGCAATGCGGCGCTGGACATTTTGGAGCACCGTTCGTCCACGCGCGCTTTTGCGCGCGATGACAACGACCGTCCCGTAGCGGTGACCGACGAGCAGCGGGCGGCGATCTTACATGCGGCGAGTCGCGCACCGTCGGCGGGCGCCATGATGATGTATTCCATCGTGAGCATTCGCGAGCAGGCCAGGCTGGACCGTCTGGCCGACCTGTGCGACCATCAGCCCATGATCGCCAAGGCGCCCTGGGCACTTATATTTGTAGTCGACTATGCCAAGTGGATCGATCTGTTTGAGCATGTGGGCTGCTTTGAGCCCGAGTTTGTAGAGCGCACGGGCAAGTCGCCCCGTCGTGCGCCGGGTCTGGGCGACTTTGCCATCGCGGCGCAGGATGCCGTGATCGCCGCGCAAAACGCCGAGGTTGCCGCCGAGGCCCTGGGCCTGGGGAGCTGCTACATCGGTGATATCGTCGAGAATGCCGAGGAAGTCGCCGAGCTGCTCGATCTGCCGCCCTATACCATGCCGCTGTCGATGCTCATCATCGGCACGCCCCGAAAGGAGCGTCCGGCGATCGCGCATCCCGTGGTGAACCTGGTGCACGAGGAACGCTACCGCCGTGCGGATACCGCGACTATGGATGCGCAGGTGGCCGAGATGGATGCGATGTTTCGCCCGCACGCCCGCGAGGTGGGCGAGCGCGTGGTGGATATCTACACCCGCAAACATACCAGTCCCTTTATGGCCGAGATGAGCCGCTCCATGGAGTGGTGGTTCAAAAACTGGCTTGGAAAATGACGGGTGTGACAAAGGGACAGTCCCTTTGTCACACCCCATATCACCGCGGTGACCTAAAGGCCGTATAAATGTTTGTCTAGCTGGGAAAACGGTGCCATTCAAACAGGGGCCGATTACCTATAATCCCCTCGAACGTTAAAGTTGGGAGGAAACCGGCTTATGGAACAAAAGGCCAAGGAGGCAGCTTCGCACGCTGCGATTCCCGTGAGCATCTCGGCGATGCTCGTCACGCTGGGCGTGGTGTATGGCGATATCGGCACCAGCCCCATGTATGTAACCAAGGCGCTCGTCGCCGGCAACGGCGGCATCGGAAGCGTCACGGAGGAGTTCGTGCTCGGCGCGCTCTCCCTTGTCGTGTGGACGGTCACGCTGCTGACGACCGTCAAGTACGTGCTGATCTCGCTGCGCGCCGACAACCACGGCGAAGGCGGCATCTTTGCCCTGTACAGCTTGGTCAAGCGTTGTGGCAAGTGGCTCATCATCCCCGCTATGCTGGGCGGCGCCGCGCTGCTCGCCGATGGCATCCTCACACCTGCCGTTACCGTGACTACGGCTATTGAGGGCCTACGCACCATCCCGGCGGTTCATGCCGTGCTCGGTGACGACCAGGGCCGCGTTGTCGCCATCACGCTCGCCATCATCATCGTACTCTTCTTGGTGCAGCGCATCGGCACGGCCAAGATCGGCCGCGCCTTTGGTCCCATCATGACGCTGTGGTTTTTGTTCCTGGGCGGTACGGGTCTGTTCTTTGTCCTTCAGCATCCCACGGTGCTGCTGTGCCTCAATCCGCTGCGTGGCATCGGCTTTCTGCTGAGCCCCAACAACCATGCGGGCATCATGATCTTGGGCAGCTGCTTCCTCGCCACCACCGGTGCCGAGGCACTCTACTCCGACATGGGCCATGTGGGGCGCGGCAATATCTACGCTACCTGGCCGTTCGTTAAGTGCTGCCTGCTGCTGTCCTATATGGGCCAGGGCGCTTGGCTTATGAACAACGCTGCCAACCCCGAGCTCATGGGCATTGCCGATCTCAACCCGTTCTACCAGATGCTCGCCCCGGGCCTGCGCCCGTTTGCCGTCGGCCTTTCCACCGTCGCGGCCATCATTGCCTCGCAGGCGCTTATCACCGGCGCATTCTCGCTGGTGTCCGAGGCCAGCCGTCTGGACCTCATGCCGCACATGCAGGTCTTCTACCCTGCCGAGACCAAGGGCCAGCTCTACATCCCCATGGTCAACAACGTCATGCTTGTCGGCTGCGTCATCGTGGTGCTGCTGTTCCAGAACTCGGCGCATATGGAAGCCGCCTACGGCCTTGCCATTACGCTGACTATGATGTGCACCACGCTGCTGCTCTTCTTCTACCTGCACGAGGAGCGCAAGCTCAAGGTTGCTCCGTGGATCTTTGCGGCCTTCTTCCTTTTGCTCGAAGGCTTCTTCTTCGTGAGCTCGCTCACCAAGTTCTTCCACGGCGGCTACTTCACCATTCTCATGGCTGCACTCATCATGGGCATTATGGTGTGCTGGTACAACGGCACAGCGGTCGAGCAGCGCCAGTTTACACTGCTGCCGCTGCGTAGCTACCTGCCGCAGCTCAAGCGCCTGCGCGACGACGACCGTTACGAGCGCATGAGCGACAACGTCGTGTACCTGACCAAGGACACCCATACCGACTACATCGACCGCGACATCGTCTACTCGATTTTGGACAAGCATCCCAAGCGCGCTCGCGCCTGGTGGTTCGTGAATGTCGAGACCATGGACGAGCCGCATACCTTTGCCTATTCGGTCGAGACGTTCGGCACCGACTACGTGTTCCGCGTGCATCTGTACCTGGGCTACAAGATTAACCAGCGCGTCAATGCCTATCTGCGTCAGGTCGTTCAGGACCTGGCTGCCACCGGCGAGCTGCCGGCGCAGACGCATGACTACTCGGTCTACAAGGATCCGGGCAACATCGGTACGTTCAAGTTCGTCCTGATTCGTAAGCTTCTGGCGCCCGAAAGCGACGTGGAGCCGAGCGAGCGTACGGCCATCACGCTCAAGTACAT
>CABURV010000126.1 GCA_902494035.1 uncultured Collinsella sp. | reverse complement strand
CGGCACTCCCAAGGGTAAGCTCCTGGGCATCGTCACCAGCCGTGACTATCGCCCCAGTCGCGATGACCACCAGACGAAGGTCTCCGAGTTCATGACCCCGCGTGAGCAGCTCATCGTAGGCGACAAGAATATCAGCCTCAAGGTTGCCAACGACGTCATTTGGGACAACAAGCTCAACGCCCTTCCTATCGTCGATGACAACGATCACCTCATGGGCATTGTCTTCCGCAAGGACTACGACAGCCACAAGACCAACCCCAACGAACTGCTCGATAACGACAAGCGCTACATGGTCGGAGCCGGTATCAACACCCGCGACTATGCCGAGCGCGTGCCGCTGCTCATCGAGGCCGGCGCCGATGTCCTGTGCATCGACTCTTCCGAGGGCTTCAGCGAGTGGCAGAAGCGCACCATCGAGTGGATCCGCGCCAACTACGGCGAGGACGTCAAGGTCGGTGCCGGCAACGTCGTCGACGCCGAGGGCTTCCGCTTTTTGGCCGACTGCGGTGCCGACTTCATCAAGGTCGGTATCGGCGGCGGCTCCATCTGCATCACCCGCGAGACCAAGGGCATCGGCCGCGGCCAGGCCACCGCGCTGATCGACGTCTGCCGCGCTCGCGACGAGTACTACGAGGAGACCGGCGTCTACGTGCCCGTGTGCTCCGACGGCGGCATCGTCTACGACTACCACATGACGCTCGCCCTTGCCATGGGTGCCGACTTTATGATGCTGGGCCGCTACTTCGCCCGCTTCGACGAGAGCCCGACCGAGCGCGTCAATGTGAACGGTCAGTACATGAAGGAGTACTGGGGCGAGGGTTCTGCACGTGCCCGCAACTGGCAGCGCTACGACCTGGGCGGCGCCGCGAAGCTCAGCTTCGTCGAGGGCGTCGACTCCTACGTTCCCTATGCCGGCTCCCTCAAGGACGGCGTGGGCGGCACGCTCTACAAGGTCAAGTCCACGATGTGCAACTGCGGTGCCCTCTCGATTCCCGAGCTCCAGGAAAAGGCACGCCTGACCCTGGTGAGCTCGACCTCGATCGTCGAAGGCGGCGCCCACGACGTAGTCGTCAAGGACTCCCAGCAAAGCGTCAGCTACCGCTAAGCGGCTTTCCCAAGCACCGCACCTTGCCGTTCAAACCGTCGCTCGCGTACCAAAGTACGCGTCGCTCCTCTTTCACGGCAATCTGCGGCACTTGGAAAACCCGACCATGCTTGGGCGGGTAACAAATAGCGGTTGATTCACAACCACGTTATTTAGATAAAGCGAGATGCCTGCAAGTCGCAGGCATCTCGCTTGTCGTATTTGCTATTATCAACCAAGTTAACCTTAGGGTCGGGCGGCTTAGCTTTGTTCGCTACAAGTTCCGCACGCAAAGAAGAGCACTTAATGTGCTCTTCGTCTTGCGCAGGACTGTCCGCAGTAGCGAATAAAGCCAAGCCGACCGACCCCAGCTAAGATTAAAGGAGCTGATATGTGCGATTGCACAGATCATAAGGATGAGATCCCTGCCTACGACGCGCAGGCCATTGAGTCCAAGTGGATGAAGGCCTGGGAGGACTCCAACCTCTTTGCCGTCGACACTGACGACAGCAAGCCCAAGAAGTATGTGCTCGAGATGTTCCCGTATCCGTCGGGCGACCTGCACATGGGCCACGCGCGCAACTATACGATCGGCGATGCCATGGCCCGTCAGGCCCGCATGCGCGGCTTTGACGTGCTGCATCCCATCGGCTTTGACGCCTTTGGCCTGCCTGCCGAGAACGCCGCCATCAAGCACAACACGCAGGCTGCCGCTTGGACGTATAAGAACATGGACCAGGCGCTCGCCACGATGAAGCGCATGGGCTTCTCCTACGATCTGGATCGCATGGTCAAGACCTGCAGCCCCGACTACTACCGCTGGGGTCAGTGGATCTTTGAGAAGCTGTGGGAAAAGGGCCTGGTCTACCGCAAGAAGAACCCGGTCAACTGGTGTCCTAACTGCAAGACCGTTCTGGCCAACGAACAGGTTACCGAGGGCAAGTGCTGGCGCTGCGGCACCGAGCCTGAGAAGCGCGACCTTGAGCAGTGGTACTTCAAGATCACCGAGTACTCCCAGGAGCTGCTCGACGATCTGGAGAAGCTCCCCGGCTGGCCCGAGCGCGTCAAGCAGATGCAGGCCAACTGGATCGGCCGCTCCGAGGGCGCCGAGGTCGACTTTACCCTGTGCGACCAGGATGGCGAGCCCATCGAGGGCGACGAGGGCAAGATCACCGTCTTCACTACGCGTGCCGACACCCTCTTTGGCGTCTCCTTCTTTGTCCTGGCTCCCGAGTACGCCCGTCTTCACGAGCTCGTCGAGGGCACGGAGTACGAGGAGGCCGTCACCAAGATCGTCGAGGACTCCAAGCATATCTCTGCCGTCGAGCGTGCCCAGGGCACCCTCGAGAAGCACGGTGCCTTTACCGGCCGCTACGTGGTGAACCCCGTCAACGGCGAGAAGGTCCCCGTGTGGGTTGCCGATTATGTCGTTGCCGACTACGGCACCGGCGCCGTCATGGCCGTTCCCTGCGGCGACCAGCGCGACTTTGAGTTTGCCCGCAAGTACGACCTGCCGATCGTGCCGATCATCCTGGACGATGACGACCGCGCTGCCATCGAGGCCAGCGGCGAGACCATCGATACCTTCCATGCCGAGACCGTCGACTGGGACTGCGCCCACGCTGCCGAGGGCACGCTGGTCCAGTCCGGCAAGTACACCGGCATGCGCGGCGGTAAGCACTCCGAGGGCGAGGCTGCTATTGTGGCCGACCTTGAGGCCATGGGCTGCGGTCGTCGCAAGGTCGAGTTCCGCCTGCGCGACTGGCTCATCAGCCGCCAGCGTTATTGGGGCAACCCCATCCCGGCCATCCACTGCGAGCACTGCGGCATTGTACCCGTGCCCGAGGATCAGCTGCCGGTGACGCTGCCCGAGAACCTGGACCTGGGCGCCGGCGAGACCCTCGCCGAGTGCAAGGACTTCTACGAGACCACCTGCCCGGTCTGCGGCCGCCCGGCTAAGCGCGAGACCGATACCATGGACACCTTCACCTGCTCCAGCTGGTATTACCTGCGCTATACCGACCCGCACAACACCGAGCTGCCCTTCTCCCGCGAGGCGGCAGACCGTTGGATGCCCGTCGATAACTACATCGGTGGCATTGAGCACGCCATTCTGCACCTGCTCTACAGCCGCTTCTTTACCAAGGCGCTGCGCGACCTGGGCCTGTTGAGCGTTGACGAGCCCTTTACCAACCTGCTGTGCCAGGGCATGGTCAAGGACGAGAACGGCG
>CABURV010000125.1 GCA_902494035.1 uncultured Collinsella sp. | reverse complement strand
CCCGCCTCACCGCGCACCGCGACGTTCCACGGCTTGGGGTTGTTCTGCTCGGGGCACACGCACACGATCTTGATACCGTATTGGGCGGCAAGATCGCGAATCTTATCCACCGAATCGTGCTCATGGCAATCCACATACAGGTGCATCGAGCCGGTCCACAGCTCGATATTGCGATAGCCGGCCTCACCTGCAGCCTTAAAAAACGTCTCGATGCTGTAGTAACGATGGTTGATGTTCATGAGCGAAAGCTCGGGTACGACCATAGCCCTCCCCTTTCGTACGGAGTTTTAAAAAACAGGGGGCCGCCGCAGATGCGACAAGCCCCCAAAGATCGACGCAACCGTTAGACGCGATGGAAGCGCGATTCGAACATATTAGGCAAGCACGCCAAAGTAAGCGCCGATGATGCCCACGACCATGGTGCAGAGGATCAGGACCATCGGGTTGATCTTCTTGGAGAGCAGCCAGTAGTAGAGCCAGAAGGCGGCCATACCGAGCATACCGGGCATGATGCCGTCCAGGATGTCCTGGAGAGTCTGGGCGGAGTCGCCCTGACCAATGGCGATGGGCAACGAAGCCCAGAACATGTCCTTGCTCATGGCGCCGACGACCATGACGCCGACAATGCCGACGCAGGCCATGATCTTTTGCATCAGGCCGGTCTTCTGAGCCTCGTCGAGGAAGCCAATGCCTAGCTCATAACCCTTGATAGCGCCAAAGATACGAATCAGGAACGCCGGGATGTTGTAGACGAGCAGGAAGGCGATGGGGCCAAAGACGTTGCCGGCCTGGCACAGGCTGATGCCCACGGCAGCGGCGACGACGCGCAGGGTGGACAGGAAGAAGGAGTCACCCAGGCCGGAAAGCGGACCCATGAGGGCGGCCTTGATGTCGTTGACGCTCTCGGGCTCAACCTCGCCACGAGCGACCTTTTCTTCCATGGCCATCGCGATGCCACCCACGAAGGGAGCGAGCTGCGGGGTGATGTTGAAGAATGCGCTGTGACGGTGCAAGGCCTCGGCGTAATCATCGGGACGGCCGGCATAGATCTTCTTGAGCATGTTGGCGACCATCAGGCAGAAGGCAATGTTCATCTGCTTGTAGTAGGTCCAGGAGAATTCCATGCCCAGGGCGCCGGTGTTCACGGCGCTCTTAATGAGGTCGGAGCGAGTAATCTGGTTCTCGGAATTAGAAGTCATCGTCCTCATCCCCTTCCACAGAAAGCTGGGACTGGGCGCCACCAAGGCCCAGCAGGTCGTACTTGTCGATGCCGATGATGATTGCGATCAGGGCGACGCCGAGGACGGGCACGTTGGCATAGGAGCACAGCAGGAAGCCCAGGAAGTAGAACGGCACGAGCTGCTTGGTAAGCACCAGACGGCCGAGCATGGCGAAGCCCATGGCAGGCAGGATGTTGGCTGCGACGCCAAAGCCATCGAGGACGAACGTCGGGATGAAGTCGAGCAGGCCCTGAACGGCGTCGGCACCCAGATAGAAGGAGACCGAGCACAGGATAAAGGCCAGGACGACAATCACGAGACCGATAATCCAGTGCATAGCGTAGATACCCTTGAGGTTACCCTTGCTGGCAAAGACGTCGGCACGGTCGACCAGAAGGGGCATACCGGCGTTGACGACGTTCTTAATGGCCAGGCACAGAGTGGCGATGGGCATCGCGAGCGCGATAGCGGCCTCGGTGCTCTGACCCAGCTGAATAGCGAAGGCGCAGGCGAGCACACCGCCAATACACTCATCGGGCGGCACGTAAGCGCCGATGGAGATTGAACCCATGAAGAGCAGCTCGAGGCTCGCACCGATGGCGAGGCCGGACTGCAGGTCCCCGAGGACTATGCCGACGAGCGGGCACAGAACGATCGGGCGGAACGCATAGAGCGTACCGAGCTGATAATCGAGCTTACCGAAGGCAGCGATAAGTCCGATGAGGATCGCTTGAACAAGCATTGTTCCTCCCTTTGATCCCTCTTGGATCCGCGCGGCGATTCCCGACTTGTCAGCGCGCCCTTTTCCATGCCGACAATCGCCTAGACAGATCCAGCTTGTACCGGTGTGCTGTTAACACCTAAACCGGTGCAAATGATTTGATACCAATTATATAGTCATGAGAAAACTATTTAATACCAATCGCTCAACGGGCGTGTACTCCCGGTGAACGGTAGATGGGGGTAACGGGTAAAGCGTTTATCCGGTACGCCCACGAATAGGGGCGGCGCCGTGCGCGCCGCCCGTGGTTCTCAATTAGAGGGCGCTTAGGGCATCGACCTTGGGGTCGTCGGCCAGAGCGCGAATCTCGACCTCGACACCGCGGCCGACGAGCTCACGAATGTCCTCTTCCTCGGCAGCAGTCACAAAGATCTGGCGGGAGATCTTACGGGCATCGGGACGCTGCTCGTCCTTGGACTTGGTGTTGCCCAGGTTGATGGAGGTGATCTGCGGGCAGCCGTCGACAAGCTGCTTGGCCTCGGCGATGCTGGCGACGCAGATGATCATCTTGTACTTATCGGTAACACCGGAGTTGATGGCCTCGATGGCGTGCTCCATGTCCTTGATGACGAGCTTGACGTTGGCCGGCTTTCCCATCTTGAGCGTAGTCTTCCAGACGGGATCGTTGGCAACCTTGTCGCCAACGCAGAAGATGCAGTCGGAGCCCAAGCCCTGGACCCAAGAGACGGCCACCTGGCCATGAAGCAGACGATGGTCGACGCGAAGCAGTTGAATCATGATTGACCCCCAAAGGTCTCATGCCGGAAACCCGGCCCCATTAATAGCAGGCGGTGACTAGAACTCTTCCTCGTCATCCGCATCGGTCAGCAGGTCGTTGACAAACTTGACGCGCGTGTCGTCAGCCGCGAGGATCTCGCGGATAACCTGATCGGCGGGAGCCTCCTGGTCCGAAAAGAGCAGCTGGATCAGCAGCGGCAGATTCATGTTGGCAACCAGGTAGGTGTTGGGGCGCGTCTGGACGATCTTGGTGAACTCGTTGTTGACGCTGCCGCCAAACAGGTCGGTGCACACGATTACGTCGTCGGCGGGGTCGAAGGTCGCCAGGAGCTTGGCGGCCTCCTCGGCGACGTCGGTGCGGCCGTCGACAAACATCGACAGGTCGTGGACGTTATCGCGCGCGCCCGAGAGCAGCTCGGTGCTCTCTTTGATGCCGGTCGCAAAATGCGCGTGGCTGGCAAAGATGTATTGCCTCATTGCGGTTTCCCCCAAATGAAATTAGTAGTCGAACTGGTGGTAGTAGCGGCGGTACTTGAGGTTGTGCTTGGTGACCAGCTCGTAGTTGCGCGCGAGGCGGTCGGTGGTCAGCACGGACAGGATCCAGGGG
>CABURV010000124.1 GCA_902494035.1 uncultured Collinsella sp. | reverse complement strand
GTGACGGGGGTTTCTCTCCGGAACGTCCTCGGACATGCAAAGAGGCTCCGCATCGCGCTTCGCGCTGCGGAGCCTCTTTGCGTCCTGCGGAATGTTCCGGAGAGAAGCCCCCCGTCACGCCCCCGGATCCCCGGTGGGAGTTCTAGACCTTGTCGGCCTTAGTACATACCGCCGCCCTGCTGACCAGCGGTAGCAGCAGCGATAGCGTCCTCAAGCTGAGTGTTCTTGGGCACATCGGAGACGGTAGCCTCGGTGATGAGGATCAGACTGGCGACGGAAGCAGCGTTCTGCAGGGTGACGCGGCTGACCTTGACGGGGTCGAGGACGCCCATCTCAATCATGTCGCCCCACTCGCCGTTGGCAGAGTTGAGACCCTGGCCGGCGGGCAGCTCGGCAACCTTGTCGACCACGACAGCGCCCTCAAAGCCAGCGTTCTTGGCGATGGTAGCAACCGGAGCAGTCAGAGCCTTCTTGACGATGTCGACACCGATCTTCTCCTCGGGGTCGTCGAGCTCAACGGCGTCGAGCGCAGGAGCAGCGTCCATGAAGGCGACGCCGCCACCGGCGACGATGCCCTCCTCGACAGCAGCGCGGGTAGCCTGCAGGGCGTCCTCGACGCGGTGCTTGATCTCCTTGAGCTCGGACTCGGTAGCAGCGCCGACCTTGATGACGGCAACGCCACCGGAGAGCTTGGCCAGGCGCTCCTGGAGCTTCTCACGGTCGAAGTCAGAGGTGGTGTTCTCCATCTCACCCTTAATCTGAGCGATACGGGCGTCGATGGCCTCCTTGGAGCCAGCGCCGCCGACGACGACGGTGTTGTCCTTGGAGATGGTGACGGACTTAGCGGTACCGAGCATATCGGCGGTGATGTCAGCGACCTTCACACCCAGCTCGTCCAGGGCAGCCTGGCCACCGGTGAGGACGGCGATGTCCTCGAGGATGCGCTTGCGGCGATCGCCGTAGCCCGGGGCCTTGACGGCGCAGACGTTGAGGGCGCCACGGATCTTGTTGAGGACCAGGGTCGGCAGAGCCTCGCCGTCGATGTCCTCAGCGATGATGAGCAGGCCACGGCCAGCGCGCTGGACAGCCTCGAGAACGGGCATGATGTCCTGAACGCTGGAGATCTTCTGGTCGGTGATGAGGATGTACGGATCCTTCATCACGGCCTCCATGCGGTCGTTGTCCGTGACGAAGTAAGCGGAGACATAGCCCTTGTCGAACTGCATGCCCTCGACGGTGTCGATGGTGATGTCGAACGTCTGGGAATCCTCGACGGTGATGACGCCGTCCTTGCCCACGACCTCCATGGCCTCGGCGATCTTCTCGCCGACCTCGGGGTCACCGGCGGAGATGGTACCGACGGAAGCGATCTGCTCCTTGGTCTCGACCGGCTTGGCCTGCTTCTTCATCTCGGCGACGGCGGCGTTAACAGCCTTGTCGATGCCGCGACGAATGGCCAGCGGGTTGGCGCCAGCGGCGACGTTGCGCAGGCCGTCGTTGACGATGGCCTGAGCGAGCAGAGTTGCGGTGGTGGTGCCGTCACCCACGGTGTCGTTGGTCTTGGTGGCAACCTCCTTCACCAGCTGAGCGCCCATGTTCTCGATGTTGTCCTCGAGCTCGATCTCCTTGGCGACGGAAACGCCGTCGTTGGTAATGGTCGGGGCACCGAACGTGCGCTGCAGCGCAACGTAGCGACCCTTGGGGCCCATGGTGACGGTAACGGCGTCGGCCAGAGTGTTGACGCCCTTGGCAAGCTTAGCGCGGGCATCGGTGTTGAACGTAATGTTCTTTGCCATGGTAGGTAATCCTCCAAAAGAAATGTGACTCGCGTCGCCGCTTCCGAGTCCTATGCGGCGGACGCGTTCAAAGACGAATCAGAGATTCTGACGAGACTAGGCCTCGACGACAGCGTAGATGTCGTCGGCGCGCATCAGCAGATACTTCTCGCCGTCGACCTTGACCTCGTTGCCACCGAACTTACCGTAGATGACAACGTCACCGACCTTGACGTCCATGGGAATGCGCTCACCCTTGTCGTTGACCTTGCCGGCGCCAACGGCAACGATGGTGCCACGCTGCGGCTTCTCCTGAGCGTTGCTGGCGATATACAGACCAGAAGCGGTCTTCTGCTCGGCCTCGTCGGGCTTGACCAGGACGCGATCTGCAAGCGGCTTCAAAGACGACATGCTTGTCTCCTCCTTTTTGGGCCGCGCGGTCATGCCGCGCGGGTTAACCCTTTTTGTTTGCGTACGCGTTGAATGGTACCCACGAATGGCGGGTTATACAACACGGAGTCAAAAAATCTTATTTTTTGGCACTTAGATTTTCTGAATGCCGGGGGATAACTTAGCGGTGGCTCCCGGGGCGGACCGGAGGGCATGAAGTTTGCTGCTCTACAGTCCTGCGCAAGACGGAAAGCACATTAAGTGCTTTCCTTTGCGTGCGGAACTCGCGACAAACTTCATGCCCTCCGGTCCGCCCCGGGAGCTGGGGTAACTTATTCGGGCCCGGCGTTCAGAAAAGTCAGTGCAGCAAAATGGCGATGCGGATGGAATGCACAAGATAGGGGGCACGTTGTTGGGACGCGCTCTTTTAAGTTGCGGTGGAATAGTTCCTGTTTTTGGGCTTGAAGGCCGATTTTAGGGACTATTTCACCGCAACTGAGGGGTGGGATGTGGGGTTAGCGCTCGTAAATCAAGTTGCCTGCCAGGTAGGTGGCTTGGACTTTGGTGGCTTGAAGTTCTTGGGGATCAACGGTGAGCGGGTTTTGGTCCAGGACTACCAGGTCGGCGTACTTGCCGGGCTCCAAGCTGCCGAGGTTTTGCTCGTCGCCCGCTGCATAGGCGCTGCCCAGGGTGTAGTTGCGCAGGGCTGTTGCTGCATCGATGCGCTCGCTCGGTAACCAGCCGCCCTCGGGCCAGTGGCTTTTGGGATCCTGGCGCGTGATAGCCGTGTAGAGCACGTTCATGCTTGTAACAGCTGTGATGGGGCTATCGGTGCCGAAGGCTTGGCGGATGCCGCGCTGCTTATAGGTCGCAAACGGCCACATGATGCGGCTGCGTTCCAGGCCCAGGTCGCGCTCGGGGCCGCCCGGGTCGAGTGTAATGTGACAGGGCTGGCTCGAGGCAACGACGTTAAGCTTGCGTAGACGATCGATGTCCTCGGGCAAGAGGTTCTCCAGGTGCTCGAGCGTGTTATGGCCGTGCTGGGGCAGGCCGTACAGGTCGGCGGCCTCCTCGAAGATATCCAGCGCGGCATGAATCGCACCGTCGCCGATGACGTGGATGCGCACGGTATGGCCGCGCTCCGCGGCCGCCAGAACCAGCTTGCGCATGTGCTCGGCAGGAACCGTCAGGCGACCTTGATCGCCCGGGAAGCGCGGGTTGGTATAGGGCTCGGTGAGATAGGCCGTGTG
>CABURV010000123.1 GCA_902494035.1 uncultured Collinsella sp. | reverse complement strand
CCTTTATTAAGATCTTGCAGGCAACGGTCGTAGAGCTTTTCGAATGCCTCGCGCAGCTCCGCCTCGGAATCGCCCTCGATACCGCCCTTGCTGTAGATCTTCTCGTAGTTCTCGCGCTTGGCCCGGCGGATCTCTTCAAACAGGTCCTCGCTCATCTCGATACGCGGCTTGCCGTAGCTATGCTCGACGATATCGATGGAGGCATGCGTGAGGATCCAGCTGTTGTAGGCTCCGCCCAGGTCATCGTCAAAGGCGTCGGGCGCCAGCAGGCCCGCCGCAATGGCGTCCTGACGATCGCGACCGACGTAGGCGAGGATATCCGAGATACGCACCACGCAGCCCTCAAGCGTCATGGGGCGCAGGTGCTCAACCGCGCTATAGCCCGTGGCGATACAGTCCTCAACCGTCCGATCGAACTGGCCAAAGGATGCCATGTGTGACAACTCAAACACGCGCTGCTCATATTCGCCGTTATGGCACAACACGCCATCGAGCGTCTGGAGCGACACGTTGCGGCCATACAGCGCATCGAGCACGCGTACCGACTGCACGTTATGGAAAAAGAAGCGGCCGGTACGCTCGTGATAGATATCGTTGAGAAAGCGCTCACCGGCATGGCCGAAAGGCGTGTGTCCCAAGTCGTGGCCCAGGCCAATCGCCTCGATCAGATCGCAGTTGAGACCTAGGGCGCGACCGATATCGCGAGCGATGCGCGAGACAAGCTGCACATGCAGACCGCGGCGCGACAGGTCATCGTTGCTGCGGAAGCTAAAGACCTGCGTTTTGCCTGCATAACGCGTGTACGCCGGAAGATGAAGAATCTTTTCGGTATCGCGCATAAACGGCGGGCGCATAAGCGTGCCTTTGTCGGCAGTGCGATCAATACGACGAATGACCTGGTCGTCGTTGCAACGATACGGGTTAACGGCACCCGAAGCACGATCGGCGGAAATGCGATCGACAAGTTCGGGCGACAACGCCGAGGGAATACGGTCCATGCGCGCCTTAATGACGGCCGTTTCTTGATTAGTTGCCATGGCATGCTCCTTAAGAAGGATGCGCAATCGGTTACAATGTGCAGCCCACGACCTCGATTATGGCAAAAATCGGCACCAAAAACGGGAGCAATGGCAGGGAGCGCGATTTTGTGAAGAGGCAGGAGAGGGCAAGGGCCAGGAGCGCGACGGCAAATGCCGCGATGCCGCCCATAGGGTTGATCGTGCAAAGCGCGAAGAGCGCCTTGGCGTCCCCCATGCCGATACCTGGGGTGTGGCGAACACAGCGCCAGAGCGACTCAGTTAGCACAAGGACAAGGTAGACGATGACCGCAAGACCGGCGTGGTCAAGCGCCGTGTTAACGCCCCTGTCGAGCCATACGCCAGCAAACGCCGCCACCGCACACGCGGCCGCAAGCGCGTTGGGAAACCGCCGCTCACGGGCGTCAACCACCGCACCGGCAAAGGCGCAGATCCAAAATGGGATGTAGAACATCGAGTACCTCCTCGAGCTGCATCGCAAAAGCAAAAACCACCACAAAGGTGCCTGTCCCCTTTGTGGTGGTTTTGGTGGTGGTTATTTGGCGCCTTGCATGACCTCGTCGAGGGTAACGTTGACGGCGTGCTGCGTCGGGACCCAGTCGACCTTGAGGAACAGCGCAGCCACCGTGATGGGGATATAGCTGAACATAAAGATCGGGAAGGTAAACAGGTTGGTCACCAGACGCCACTTTTGCGCGCAATGAATGTGCTTGTACTCGAAGATGGTCGTAAGGAGCGCCATGGTAAAGAACGTCTGATACATCATGGCAAAAGTCATAATGAGCGAAGCGGCACACGCCTGCATCTCGACCTCGGTGGCCAAGAAGCCGTGCGAAAGACCACCCACAATGAGGAAGGTCGCATTGGCGAGCATCGAGATGAGCGATAGCAGCATACCCGGGGCGATCGTCATGAACATGTCGTAGGCGGCAAAACGATGATAGCGGAAGGTCGATTTGACCAGGTGCTTACCGTAGGTAAAGAACACCTGGTAGAAGCCCTTAGTCCAACGCATGCGCTGCTTCCAAGAAGCCTTGAACGTCACGGGCTGTTCATCAAAAAACTCCGCCGGTGCATAACCGATGCGAATACCGTGAATGGCGCAGAACGTGGTGAACTGAATGTCCTCAGTCAGCGTGTGGAACTGCCAGCCGTGCATGCCCTCGATAACACTGGCGGAGATTAGGTAGCCCGAACCCGAGACAGCGCAGGAAGTCTTGCAGATGTTACGCGCATTGTTAAGGAAGCGTGCCTCGCGCAGATACCACGTGGCGTTGGCCGAAGAAATCCACGAACTACCGAAGTTCTTAGAGTTGCGGTAGCTGGTGACCACATGAAAACCCTGGTCAAAAGCGTCGTTCATCTTGGAAACGTAATCACGGGAAATAACGTTATCGGCATCGAAAATAAAATAGCCCTCAAAGGTATCGGGATACTCGTTGAGAATGCGATCGAAGCCAAAGTCCATGACCCAGCTCTTGCCCTTACGAGCAAGGTCATTACGCTCATAGACAATGGCGCCGGCCTCGCGCGCAAGCTCCGCCGTGTTGTCGGTGCAGGCATCGGCGACCACGAAGACCTCGATAAGCTCGGACGGATAATCCTGATCCTTGATGGAGCGAACGAGGTTGGCAATTACGGCCTCCTCGTTATGCGCCGCGATAAAGAAGGCATAACGGTGGAGTTTTTTGGCCTTGGGAGGCGCGACTTCGCCACGAAAGGCACCGATGATAAAGAAGACCACCTGGTACAAAAAGCAGACCGTGAACAGCGTAAAGACAATCTGGTTGAAGATCACGATGGGTGTGTTGATTTGTAAAAAGGCGAGCATGCAGGCTCCCGGGAACGCGTAACGTAGACAACCGTATATCTTACCGCAGGCTTACCGAGTTCAAGAAACAACCTAATACTGGCTAGGCTTCGAGCAGACCGAGCTGCGGGACGATTTCGGCACCAGCGGCAGTGCGACCGAACGAACGCGGGGCCAGATCATCCAAAACCGCCGCAAGATCCCACGGTAGCTCGTCACGACACTCAATGCGTTCCCCCGTCACGGGATGATCGAACGCCACGCGCCATGAATGCAGGAACTGCCTGGTCAGACCCTGATCGGCACGTACATCGCACTTGCCGTAGAGCGGGTCGCCCACACAGGCGTGGTTGATATGGCGCATGTGTACGCGAATCTGATGCGTGCGGCCGGTAAACAGGTGACACTCGACGAGCGTATAGCCGTCGTCGAAACGCGTGGAATCAAAGCGCTCAAGGACCTTAAAGGTCGTGATGGCCTGGCGCGCAAAGGGGTCATCGGAAACCGCCATCTTCACGCGGTCGCGCGTCGATCGGGCAATACCTGTATTGATGGTGCCCTCGTCCATAGCGATGTGCCCGTGAACGAGCGTGATATAGCGACGGTCGAGCGTGCGCGTGCGTATAAGATTTTGAAGCGCTCGCTGGGTGTCGT
>CABURV010000122.1 GCA_902494035.1 uncultured Collinsella sp. | reverse complement strand
CGGCGTCATCGAGCACATCATGCTCAACGAGGCTTGCTCGTCGGGCTGCGGCAGCTTTATCGAGAGTTTCGCCGTGTCTATGAACATGGACGTGCGTGCGTTCGCCGATGCCGCCATCCATGCCAAGGCTCCGGTCGATTTGGGCAGTCGCTGCACGGTCTTTATGAATTCGCGCGTCAAGCAGGCGCAAAAGGAAGGCGCCACGGTGGGCGACATCGCGGCCGGCCTGTCCTATTCCGTCATCAAGAATGCCCTGTTCAAGGTCATTAAGCTGCGCGACCCCAAGGAGATCGGCAGCCAGGTGATCGTCCAGGGCGGCACCTTTATGTCCGACGCCACGCTGCGCGCATTTGAGCAGCTCACCGGCGTTCACGCCGTGCGTCCCGACATCGCCGGCTGCATGGGCGCCTACGGTGCGGCCCTGCTTGCCCGCGATCGCGCCGGCGCCGATGGCACCTCGACCATCCTTTCGGCCGAGGACATCGCGCACCTCACCGTGACGCAAAAGCATGTCCGCTGCGGCCGTTGCTCCAACAACTGCCAGCTCACCGTCAACGACTTTGGCGGAGGCAGGCGCTTCATTACCGGCAACCGCTGCGAGAAGGGTGCCGGCCACAAAAAGCAGAAGACCGAGGCCCCCAACCTCTTCAAAAAGAAAAACGAGCTGCTCTTTAACCGCGAGGCGCTGAGTCCCGACGAGGCCCCGCGCGGCACCGTCGGCATCCCGCGCGCACTCAACATGTACGAGAACTACCCCTTCTGGCACGCGTTCTTTACGCGCCTGGGCTTTAGCGTGCAGCTGTCCGACCAGTCGAGCAAGAAGACCTACCAGGCGGGCATCGAGTCCATGCCGTCCGAGAGCGTGTGCTACCCGGCCAAGATGAGCCACGGCCACGTGATGAACCTTATCGACCGTGACGTCGACTTCATCTGGATGCCGTGCGTGCGCTGGGAGCGCAAGGAGGATCCGACCGCCGGTAACTGCTACAACTGCCCCATCGTCATGAGCTACCCCACGGCGCTGGCGCTCAACATCGACGAGATTCGCGAGCAGAACATCGAGTTCCTGTATCCGTTTGTGCCCTATCACGACAAGACCGAGCTCAAGCGCCGCTTGTATCAGGTGCTCGCCGTCGACCGTGTGGCCGATTCGCAAGCCGGTCGCGGTCGCGTGCGTGGACCCAAGATCACGCGCTCCGAGGTCGATGCCGCCGTCAACGCTGCCTTTGAGGCCGATGCGCGCTTCCACGAGGATATCCAGACCATGGGCGAGGAGGCTCTTAAGTGGGTCGAGGACCACGGCGGCCACGGCATCGTACTCGCCGGCCGCCCCTACCATAACGACCCCGAGATCAACCACGCCCTGCCCGAGCTTATTTCGAGCTTTGGCTTTGCGGTCTTTACCGAGGATTCGCTCGCGCATCTCGTGAAGCCCGAGCGCCCGATCCGCGTCGTCGACCAGTGGATGTACCACAGCCGCCTGTACGCCGTCGCCCGTTTTGTGACGATGCGCAACGACCTGGACCTGATCCAGCTCAACTCCTTCGGCTGCGGCCTGGACGCCCTGACCGCCGACCAGGTGCAGGAGATTCTGGAAGCCAGCGGCAAGATCTACACCGTGCTCAAGATCGACGAGGTATCCAACCTGGGCGCCGCGCGCATCCGCATCCGCTCGCTCATGGCCGCGCTTAAGGACCAGGAGGCCGAGCGCTTGGCCGAGGCTACGGCCGCGGGCGAGACTTACGAGCAGGGCGATGCCGCGCCGGTGGCGCCCTCCACGGATGCCCCCGCGTTCGCGAGCCACAAGTACACGTTCGAGGCGCAGCGCGAAAGTGCTTCGACCGCGTGGCCCAAGGTGCCCTTTACCGAGCAGATGCGCGAGGAGGGCTATACCATCCTGTGCCCTCAGATGGCGCCGATCCACTTTGACCTGGTCAAAGAGGTATTCCGCGGTGCCGGCTACAACCTGGAGCTGCTGCCCTCGACTGACCACGATGCCGTCGAGGCCGGCCTGCGCTACGTGAACAACGACATCTGCTATCCGTCGATCCTGGTAACGGGCCAGATTATGGAGGCCATCGAGAGCGGTCGATACGACCTGTCCAAGACAGCCGTGGTTATCAGCCAGACCGGCGGCGGCTGCCGTGCCACTAACTACATCGCGCTCATTCGCAAGGCCCTGCGCGAGAGCGGCCACCCCGAGATTCCGGTGATCTCGCTTTCGGCCGTGGCGCTCGGCGAGGACAACCCCGGCTTTAAGATTACGCCGGCGCTGCTTAAGCAGGCCGTGTACGCGGTGCTCTTTGGTGACGTGATGATGCAGATGCTCTACCGCTGCCGCCCGTACGAGGCCACGCCCGGTGCCGCTAACGCGCTCTACGAGGAGTACATGGCGCGCGCCCGCAAGCTGGCGCCCAAGTTCAACCGCCACAACTACACCAAGCTGTGCCGCGAAGCCATCCGAGCGTTCGACACTATGCCGCTCGTGGGCGAGGGCACCAAGCCACGCGTGGGCGTGGTCGGTGAGATCTTGGTCAAGTTCCACCCCACAGCCAACAACCATGTGGTCGACGTGATCGAGCGCGAGGGCTGCGAGGCCGTGGTACCGGGTCTGCTCGACTTCTTCCTGTACTCCATGAGCAACGCCGAGCTGCAGAAGGATGAGCTGGGTAGCTCTGCTACCACGCGCGCTGGTATGCAGGCGCTCATCAAACTCGTGGACTGGATGCGCACGCCGGTGGAAGAGATGCTCGAAAAGTCCCGCCGCTTTGAGGCACCCGAGCGCATCGGCACCATGGCCGACAAGGCCCGCACGGTGCTTTCGGTGTGCAACAATATGGGCGAGGGCTGGTTGCTCACGGCCGAGATGCTCGACCTGATTGATCACGGTGCGCCCAACATCATCTGCACGCAGCCCTTCGCGTGCCTGCCCAACCACGTGGTGGGCAAGGCCGTGATCAAGGAGCTGCGCCGCCAGCATCCCGAGAGCAATATCGTCGCGGTGGACTACGACCCCGGCGCGTCCGAGGTCAACCAGCTCAACCGTATTAAGCTCATGATCAGCGTGGCTAAGGAAAACATGCGCGCCGGCAAGGGCTTTAAGCTCGAGAAGGTGGCGCCGCTCGCGATGGATGAGGTCACCGGCCAGATGCGTGCCCATGATGGCTGCGTGAGCTGTGGGCCGGCCAGCGAGGAGGCCGTTGCATCGGTCGCCAAGCGTCTGGGGCGCGGTATTAAGAAGTAGTTGGCCTACTTCGAGCCGGATATAAGACAAACGGGTGGTAGTCGTACCGGCTACCACCCGTTTTTACTGGACATATGTTGCGCAAATGATCTCGCTGCAGCCTTCCGTGGGCTCGTATTTCAGAAGTGCGGTGAAAAACGCGAACCTCCCGAGCACACCGCCTTTTTAGACTCCCGCGACCTGCACTGATAATTGTTCTCGGGGGAAGCGGGCACTGCGGGGCGCGGCAACGGCGCGCGATTTCCGCGTCGCAGCGCTACCCTGATGCTGAATGCCGGGACGATGACCCACTGACCT
>CABURV010000121.1 GCA_902494035.1 uncultured Collinsella sp. | reverse complement strand
CCGAGAGTACTGCGGGGTCAGCCCGTGGGAGGCCAGGGCGCCGCTGACCGGTGGACGGCACCGAGCCGTGCGCTTGAACTGAGAAGGGGGAGGCCTCGCGGCCTCCCCCTTTTTGCGTTTACGGGCTTTTGTCTCACATAGTAGCTGTGTTTTATAACCCTCGTTTGTCGCATCTTCTGTGAACGGGCTACAATAACTTAGTCTGTGCGATATGGAGGTGAACATGGCTGAAGCTGGTATCGGCGTTGATATCGTCGAGATTTCCCGCATGAAATCAATTCTTGAAAAGACGCCGTCGTTTGCTCGGCGTGTGTTTACCGAAGATGAGCGTGCGTATTGCGATGCATCATCGCGTCCCGCTGCTCACTATGCGAGCCGCTTTGCTTCGCGCGAGGCGGTGCTTAAAGCTCTCGGCACGGGTTTTAGTCAAGGCGTTGGTCGCAAGGATGTTTCGGTAACGCGTGATAAACTCGGCAAACCGAAGGCGCTGCTTTCGGGCCGTGCACTCGAGATCGCTCATGAGCTTGGTGTTGTTGAGGTCGCTCTTTCCATTACGCTTACAGGAGACTTGGCCGTTGCGAATGCCATCGCGATTACCGAAGATGCTCGGCCTAAGCCAAAAGATGAAAAGGTGAGCACCAAGAAACGCGTTGCGCAGACATTTAAAGAGGCTCGCTCTGTTTTAGATGAGCTTGAGCAGCTGCAGAATTCAGCATTGACGGAGCACCTGGGCGATGCTTCGCAAGATACGCTAGGAGCATAGATGAAACCGGTTTTGAGTACCGAAGAAGTCGTTCGTCTCGAGGATATCATCGAACGCGAAGGGACTTCGAAGGCCGAGCTTATGGAGCTAGCGGGTGAGTTTGCCGCCAACGAGGTCCTGAAGCTCAATCCCGATCGGGTTCTCGTTCTGGTCGGTTTTGGTAATAATGGCGGCGACGGTTGGGTTGCCGCCGATATCCTGAGCCATAAGGGTGTGGACGTGGATATCGTTTCTCCGGTTGAACCGGATGAGATTCCTGCTGCTCTGGCACGTCATGTTGCTCGTCGTACTGCCGGCCGCGATGTGCACGTTTGCGTCGGCCCCTCGCGTGATGAACTCGAGGTTTTGATCGATAAGGCCGATGTTGTTGTCGATGCCATTTTTGGTACCGGTTTTCACGGGAATCTGCGTGCGCCGTTCTCCATCTGGATTCCTACGGTCAATGAATGCGCCGACTGTGTCGTATCCATTGATGTCCCCTCGGGCCTGAATGCCGAGACGGGCGTTGTTGATGACGACTGCATTCGTGCCGAGCATACGTTGACGATGATTGCGCCCAAGATTGGTTTGTATAGCGCCGATGGCCCTGAGTATGCTGGCGATTTGATCTGCGGCAATCTTTACGACCGTCTTGACGAGGTCATCGATGATGTCGACCACGCCGCCGAGATTGTCGAGCCCGGTGACTTAGTTGATTACTTTGCTCCACTACCTACGAATATCGATAAGTATTCCCGTGGCTCTGTGCTTATTGTCGCCGGATCTGCGCAATATCCTGGTGCTGCCATTATGGCGGCCAAGTCTGCAGCTCGCGCGGGTGCTGGTTACGTGGCAGTCGCGGCTCCTGACGCCTGCGCCAATCTTATTCGCATGGCACTTCCTTCGATTCCCGTCTTTGCTATTCCGTCTGATTCCCGCGGCTCCTTTGGCGCCGCTGCGCGCATGACGGTGTGCGAGATTGCAAAGAAGTACGGCTGCGTACTGTGCGGTCCCGGTATGACGACATCTGCCGGCGCTATGCAGGTGGTTTCGGGCTTGCTCGAGCTTGATGTGCCGCTTATTTTGGACGCCGATGCACTCAACTGCCTTGCTAAGATTGCCATTGACGGTATTGATAGTAATCCCGAGATGTATCGTCGCGAGCAGCCGTTGGTTATGACGCCGCACTATCGTGAGCTTTCGCGTCTGGTTGCCGGTGACGAGGTGAACGACCTTGGTACCGCGATTGCGGCCGCGCAGAAGGTTGTCTGGGCTGCAGGCTCCGACAATCTGGTGGTCATTGCCAAGGGGCCGACGACGGCTATCTGTGGCGTTGAGCGTGTGTTGCTGCCGCTCTCGGGTCCGGCTTCTCTAGCAACTGCCGGTTCGGGTGATGTTCTCGCGGGTATTTTGGCCGGCACGCTTGCCACCATGCGCGACGAGATGGATCGTTGGGAGTTGCTGTATTCGTACGCCGTCGCACTTCACAGCTACGCCGGTTTTGCCGCGGCGACGGAGTACGGTGAGAAGAGTGTTATTGCGACCGATCTGATCGACTTGATCGGTCCTGCCATGGAATTGGCGGCAAAGGATGCACTCGATGATCTGGGAATCATGGACGAAGGGTCGGATGACTAATCATGAATAAAGCCGATTTGACGCGCTGGTCCTGGGTTGAGATTGACCGAGGGGCGCTTCGCCGCAACACGAGGGCTTACAAGAATCTGCTCGATCCACGTCAGCGACTGTGCTGCGTAGTGAAGGCCGATGCCTATGGCCATGGTGCCGTCGAGTGCGCCAAAATCATGTATTCGGCCGGTGCCGACATGTTTGCCGTGGCGACGGTTAGTGAAGGCGTTGAGCTTCGACAGGGCGGGATCACAAAACCCATCCTGATCCTGAGCGAGCCGCCTATCGAGGCCATTCCGACGTTGCTCGAGTTCGATATCATGCCTTCGGTCTATACGTCCGATTTCGCCCTTGCCTATGGCGAGTGTGCTGTCGCGGCAGGCAAGGTGGGCAAGTACCATCTAGCCATCGAGACGGGCATGAACCGCATCGGTGTTCACTACACGCAGGTGCTCGACTTTGTTCGTGGCATTAGCTTCCATCGCGGTATCCAGTGCGATGGCGTCTTTACGCACTTCGCAACGGCCGATGAGCCTGGCGGTTGGGACTATAAGCTGCAGTGCCAGCGCTTTACCGAGGCCGTTCAAGCCATTAAGGACGCGGGCTTTGAGTGCGGTATCGTGCACTGTGCCAATACGCCGTCCTCGATGCTCGATCCCTCGATGCATTTTGATATGATTCGCGCCGGCATCGGTCTATATGGCCTGCAGCCGTGCGAGCTGAGCAGCCGCGTGATGCAGCTGGACCCTGTCATGAGCGTTCATGCGCGCGTGACGCGTGTGTCACATCCTGCAATGGGCGAAGGCGTGGGCTACGGATTTACCTATCGCGTGCCGCGCACACGCGTTCAGATTTGCACGCTGCCGATTGGATATGCCGACGGTCTTTCGCGTACGCTCTCCAATCGCATGGACGTGCTGTATCGCGGTGAACGTGTGCGTCAGGTGGGTAACATCTGCATGGACCAGTTTATGGTCGCTATCCAGTCCAATCCGGCGCATGAGATTCCCGAGGCCGAGCATGGCGACGAGATGATCATTGTCGGCCGCGATGGTGATGCCGAGATCACCATGGACGAGATGGCTCGCCTGCGCGGCACGATTAACTACGAGGTTGCTTGCGGCTTTGGCATGCGTCTCGACAAGGTCTACGTGTAGGAGCCACTATGGGTGTCATGCACATCCCCGGACATAGTCACCAAGCGCCGCGCGAGGTTGCACTCGAGGAGATTGAGGCT
>CABURV010000120.1 GCA_902494035.1 uncultured Collinsella sp. | reverse complement strand
GTGCAAGAAATCGTCACCTGGCTCGATGCCCAGCCTTGGGTTGCCGCGTGGAACTCCAACCCGTTTTTGGGCATGTTCTGCAAGCCGCAGATAATCGTCACCTCAATCGCCTCGCTCTTTAAGGGCTGGGGCATAGCACTTGCCGTGACCGCCATCGGCTTTCCGCTCGCCATCCCCATCGGCTTGCTGTTTGCCTTTATGAAAATCAGTCATAGTCGTATGCTGCGCGGCATCGCCGTGACATACATCAACGTCCTGCGCGGAACCCCGCTCTTCCTGCAGATCTACATTGCGTTCTTTGGGTTCCCTATGATCGGTCTCAACGTGCCCAATCTGCCGCTCGGCGTTGGCGTGCTCGCCATCAACTGCTCGGCCTATCTTGCCGAGATTTTCCGTGCCGGCATCGAGAGCGTACCGCCTGGTCAAGCGGAAGCCGCCTATTCGCTTGGCATGACTTGGTCCCAAGTTATGTCGCGCATCGTGATCCCGCAGGCCGTACGTTGCGTTATACCAACTATGACCAGCGAATTCGTTATGCTGTACAAGGACACGTCGCTGCTTTCGAGCGTTGGCGTCATGGAGCTCATGCTGTTCTCCAAAAACCTCACGGCCACCACGGGCAACATTACGCCCTACATTTGCGCCGCACTTTACTATCTGGTCGTGACGATTCCGCTCATCCACGCCGTCACCAAGGTGGAGCACCGTCTCGCCGAGCGTAGCAAGCGCTAACCGCCCATACATAGCGTTCGCAACCACGGCCCGCCGCTTCGTCTGAAGATCGGGCCGTGGTTTTTTCGGTTCGCTCGGCGCTTATGCCCTATCACGAAACAAAAGATTGGCATGATAGTAAAGATAATTTGACATCAGCTGCCGCAATCTTTGCGGCAGTACACCTGAGCCGTCAGCAGAAAGGATCTTGCATGTGCGGTTTTGTCGGTTTTACCGGTACAGATGAACAGAGTGAGTTGGTTCTCACGGCCATGATGAATCGCATCATCCACCGTGGTCCCGATATGGGCGGCCAGCATATCGTCGACAACGTTGCCCTTGGCTTCCGTCGTCTTTCGATTCTTGATCTTTCCGAAGCTGGAGCTCAGCCCATGTCGAGCGACGACGGCAAGGTCACGATTGTCTTCAACGGAGAGATCTACAACTTCCAGGAGCTTCGCGCCGAGCTGGAGGCAGCCGGATACGCCTTCCACTGCAACGCTGATACCGAGGTCCTGGTACACGGTTACGAGGAGTGGGGCGAGGACCTAGTCAACCGCCTGCGCGGCATGTACGCGTTCGTGATTCACGACCAGAACAAGAACAAACTCTTTGGCGCTCGCGACATCTTTGGCATCAAGCCGTTCTATTACTACCAGGCATCCGATGGCTCGCTGCTGTTTGGCTCCGAGATCAAGAGCTTCCTGGACCATCCCAAGTTTGAGAAGGCCGTCAACCATGACGCGCTGCGCCCCTACCTGACGCTGCAATTCCCCGCCACGGAGGAGACCTTCTTTAAGGGCGTGTTCAAGCTTGCCCCGGCGCATTGCTTTACGTATGACCTGACGACCAACACCATGGACATCAAGCGTTACTGGAGCTGTGACTTCACCGACGACAACTCTAAGACCTTCGAGGAGTACGTGGACGAGTGCGACAAGGTCGTGCACGAAAGCGTCGCTGCGCACCGAATCGCCGATGTTAAGGTGGGCTCGTTCCTTTCTGGCGGCGTGGACTCCAGCTACATTGCCGCCTGCCTCATGCCCGACACCACGTATTCTGTCGGCTTCGATTACAAGAACTTCAACGAGACCAACTACGCTGCCGAGCTTTCCGACAAGCTGGGCATCAAGAACGTGCGCAAGATGATTACCGCCGACGAGTTCTTCGATGCACTGCCCGATATCCAGTACCACATGGACGAGCCGCAATCGAACCTCTCCAGCGTGCCGCTGTACTATCTGGCGCAGATGGCTTCCAAGGAGGTCACCGTCGTCCTTTCGGGCGAGGGTGCCGACGAGCTGTTTGCCGGCTATGAGTGGTACGAGGACACCCCCGAGATGCGCTCCTTTAAGAAGCGCGTGCCGCTCGGCGTACGTCGCGCCCTGGGCTCGCTCGTTCAGCATCTCCCCTACTTTAAGGGTCACAACTTCCTGACCAAGTGCGCCGAAGTTCCCGAGCGCTGGTATGTGGGTCAGGCAAAGGTGTTCGATCCCTCCGAGGTCGACGAGGTGCTCAAGCCCGCTTATGACACTGGCAAGAACGCCACCGAGATGTGCGCCAAGTACTACAAGCAGGTTCCCAACTGCTGCGAGCTTTCCAAGAAACAGTATCTGGATATGAACATGTGGCTACCGGGCGACATTCTGCTCAAGGCCGACAAGATGTGCATGGCGCATTCTCTGGAGCTCCGCGTTCCGTTCCTGGACAAGAAGGTCATGGAATTCGCCGAGCACATTCCCGCCAACTACCGTGTTAACGAAGAAGGCTGCAAGCTCGTTCTGCGTCACGCTGCCAACCGCACACTGCCCGACGAGTGGGCAACGCGCAAGAAGGTGGGCTTCCCCGTACCGGTCAAGTTCTGGCTGCGCGAGCAAAAGTACTACGACTACGTCAAGGAATACTTCACCGCACCGTGGGCTGCCGATTTCTTTGACACCGATGCGCTCATGAAACTGCTCGACGATCACTTTGAGGGTCGCGCGCTCAACCAGCGCAAGATCTATACCACGCTGACGTTCCTCATCTGGTACAAGCGCTTCTTTATCGACGAGGACAAGGATGCCGAAGTCGCCGCGTAAGTTTCGTTATGAATTAGCGGTGAACAGCATAGGGTTTCCGCTATACTCAATCCCTGCGGGCGATTGGCGCAACGGTTAGCGCAGGTGCTTTACACGCACAAGGCTGGGGGTTCGAATCCCTCATCGCCCACCACTGATTTGATAGGCTCCCAGCAATGGGAGCCTTTCTTTTTTTGGGCCCATCGCAGAGGGATTCGAACCCGCCAGCACATCTATCACAAAGGCCGTGGTCAAAAAATGGCAAAAATGAGTACTGCTACTTTGTTTGCAACATATAAAAAGATAGTATTTGCTTAAGTTACGCAACATATGTCCATTATAAGTACTAACAGTTGGATCAAAATCGTGCTTTCATCGCCATTTCGACTTGCTATCTGGCCTTATTAGTCCAAAATTGCTGCTACCAAATCGGTAACAGTACTCATATTTGATGTTTTTTGACCAGCAGGTCTCCCTGCCTTAGCAAATCTAAGGCAAAACGGGCTCCAGACCGCTGAATCATGCCGCATAGGACACGCCCACAGTCCGGAACCCGGTCCAAATTGAGTTATTGCGCCGCGTTAGCCCAAGACATCCGACAGGATCTCGATCAGACTGTCCACGTCGGCTTCCTCGCAGACGAGCGGCGGCAGGAAACGCAGCGTATGCGCACCTGTAGCGTTGATCACGGCACCGGCGGCCAGCGCGCGGGCAACAACATCATGCGCGTCGCCCGCGGCATCATCCAAATCACAGCCGAGCATCAAGCCGCGGCCACGTACCTCGGTCACGTGCGGCAGCTTGGCGAGCTTTGCCTCCATATAGGCACCCACCTTGGCAGCATGGTCGGCATAATCGCCGCG
>CABURV010000119.1 GCA_902494035.1 uncultured Collinsella sp. | reverse complement strand
CCTCGTTGCGGCGCGGCTGCGCCTATGGCACTTCAACATCATTGTCGCAGCCCCGACCCGCGGTCACGAGCGGGGGCTCCTGTCTTTTCAGTGCCCTCGGATTGGGTCATAGTGTCTGTTGGTTCCAAGACATCGGCATCGTTCTAGCTGTCAAGGGCTTGGTGCAAAGTAATCCGTCCCCCTGCACCAATCTGCCGATTGAACGTTGCTGTATGTTCGCGCTATCATGCATGGATAAATTGGTTAGCCATGGCAAACGGTTAGCCATGGTGAACATAAATGCAACGCCCTGTGGGCGCCGGGGGAGGAACACGGACGTGAAGCTCGATACGCTCGAGATTGGAAAGGACGCCGTTGTCGCATCGGTGGCATCGGACGATCAGGCACTCCGACAGCATATTTTGGACATGGGTCTAACGCCGGGCACCGAAGTCACCATGATGAAGTACGCCCCCATGGGTGACCCGCTCGAGATCCGCCTGCGTGGCTACGAGTTGACGCTGCGCAAGGACGATGCCGCTCGCATCGAGCTTGTGGGTATTCACGACACCGATACGGGTCCGCGCGCTAACGCCGCAATCGGCACGACGGAGCATCCGGCCCTGGGCGAGGGGACGTATTCGCCCCGTGCGGCAAAGACGGCCGTGCCCGAGGGCGCGCCGCTGCACTTTGCCCTCGCCGGCAACCAAAACTGCGGCAAGACCACGTTATTCAACCAGCTGACGGGCTCCAACCAGCACGTCGGTAACTTTCCCGGCGTGACGGTCGACCGCAAAGATGGCACCATCCGCAACCATCCCGAGGCGAGCGTTACCGACCTGCCCGGCATTTACTCCCTGTCGCCGTACACAGGCGAGGAGGTCGTGAGCCGTCAGTTCATCCTCGACGAGCGCCCGGACGCCATCATCGACATCATTGACGCCACCAACATCGAGCGTAACCTGTACCTGACACTGCAGCTTATGGAGCTCGATCGCCCCATGGTCATCGCGCTCAACATGATGGACGAGGTGACCGCCAACGGCGGCGCCGTGGACGTCAACTTGCTCGAGAGCCTGATGGGCGTGCCTGTTGTCCCCATTAGCGCTGCCCGCAACGAGGGCATCGGCGAGCTGGTGGACCACGCCCTGCACGTGGCGCGGTTCCGCGAGCGCCCTGGTCGCCTGGACTTTTGCGCGCCCGACGGTCCGGACGGTGGTGCGCTGCATCGCTGCATCCACGGTATTGCTAACCTGATCGAGGACCATGCCGTGACGGCGCACATCCCGGTGCGCTTTGCGGCGACCAAGCTGGTCGAGGGCGATGAGCTGGTAACCGAGGCGCTTCACCTGGATCGCAATGAGCTCGACGCGATCGAGCACATTATTACCCAGATGGAGGGCGAGGCCGGCACCGACCGCCTATCTGCGCTGGCCGATATGCGTTTTAGCTTTATCGGCGACGTGTGCGGGCGTTGCGTCGTCAAGCCGCACGAGAGCCGCGAGCACGTGCGCTCCGTCAAGATTGACCGCATCCTGACAGGCCGCTTCACGGCCATTCCGGCGTTCCTGGTGATCATGGGTCTCGTTTTTTGGCTGACGTTTGGCGTGATCGGCGCGGCGTTGCAGGGACTCATGGAGAACGGTATCGCTGCCATCATCGCCTCGGCCGATGCGGGCCTCAAGGCATTCGGAACCAACGACGTGGTGCGCTCGCTGGCTGTCGACGGCGTGCTTACGGGTGTGGGCAGCGTGCTGACCTTCCTGCCGATTATCGTCGTGCTCTTCTTGTTCCTCTCCATTCTGGAAGACTCCGGCTACATGGCGCGCGTGGCCTTTGTCATGGATAAAGTGCTGCGTCGCTTTGGCCTGTCGGGCCGTAGCTTCGTGCCTATGCTCGTCGGTTTTGGCTGCACCGTGCCGGCTATCATGTCGACCCGTACGCTCCCATCCGAGCACGACCGCAAGATGACGGTCATGCTCACGCCGTTCATGAGCTGTTCGGCCAAGTTGCCGGTCTACGGTCTGCTGTGCGGGGCGTTTTTCCCACAGGCGACGGTTCCCGCCATGGTCTCGCTCTATCTGATCGGTATCGTGGTCGGCTGCATTGCGGCTTTGGTGCTCAATCGCACAGCATTTAAGGGCGACCCGGTGCCGTTTATCATGGAGCTCCCCAATTACCGCCTGCCAAGCGTCAAGACGACGGTGATGCTGGCATGGGATAAGGCCAAAGACTTTATTACCAAGGCCTTTACCATTATCTTTGCCGCTACCGTGGTCATCTGGTTCCTTCAGACGTTCGACATCCGCTTTAATGTGGTCGCCGATCAGTCGCAGAGTCTGCTTGCGGGCCTCGGCAGCATCATCGCGCCGGCGCTGACGCCGCTTGGGTTTGGCGACTGGCGTGCATCCACGGCGCTCGTCACCGGACTTATCGCCAAGGAGAGTGTCATCTCGACCCTCACGGTACTTTTGGGCGCGACCTCGCCCGCGGCACTGTCGACCATGTTTTCGCCGTTTACTGCCTATGTGTTCCTGGTCTTTACGTTGCTGTACCCGCCGTGCGTGGCTGCAATCGGCGCCGTCAAGAGCGAGCTGGGCGCGCGCTACGCCGTTGCCGTGTTCGCGTTTCAAGTGACGGTCGCCTGGATCGTGGCGTTTGTCGTGCATTCGGCGGGCATATTGCTGGGGTTGGCTTAGTTTTTTATTGACGGCGCAGCCTCTGTGTATCGAATTGTTTTCGGCCCCGCATCTGTTGCTGACGGATGCGGGGCCGTTGCTATATAATCGCCTCCGCTCAAAATGATTGGAGACGTTATATATGAGTCAGGCAAGGCAAGACGGCATCACGCTCAGGCAGTGGCTCCCGCTCGTCGGGCTCACCTGCTGTGCATTCGTGTTCAACACGTCGGAGTTTATGCCCATAGGCCTTTTGACTGATATCGCCGCGTCGTTCTCGCTCACCGAGGCCCAGGCGGGCATCATGATCTCGGTTTATGCTTGGGGTGTCATGCTGCTGTCGCTGCCGCTTATGGTGTTTGCCTCGCGCTTTGAGTTCAAGCGGATGCTGCTGGGCGTGCTTGCCGTGTTCTCGCTGGGCCAGTTCCTGTCCGCCTTGGCGCCGACCTATCCCATCTTAGTCTGCGCGCGCCTGGTGGTTGCCTGCGCACACGCCGTGTTCTGGTCAGTCGCCTCGATCATGGCCTCGCGTCTGGTCGACACCCGCCACGGAGCGCTCGCCATCAGCATGATCGCCACGGGCTCGTCCATCGCGCAGATCTTTGGCTTGCCGATCGGCCGCGCCATCGGGCTGGCCGTGGGCTGGCGCATGACGTTTGCCGCGGTCGGGGCCTTCTCTGCTGCTGCGGTGGTGTACCAGGCGGCAGTGTTCCCGGCCATGCCGGCGGGTGAGCGCTTTACCGTCAAACAGCTGCCCGAGCTGCTTAAAAACCCGTTCCTGATCGCGCTCTACGCGGTCACGGCCTTTATTGCGACCGGCTACTACGCGGGTTACAGCTATATCGAGCCCTTCCTGGCTCAGGTCGCGCATGTCGACGCAAGCGCTATCACCATGACACTGACGGCGTTTGGCTGCTCCGGCCTGGTGGGCAGCTGGCTGTTTGGCCGTCTGTTCGACGGGCACCGCTTCCCGTTCTTGGCTATCACGCTTTCCGGCGTGGCAGCGGCCCTGCTGCTCATGGCCCCCGCGGCTTCGGCGCTCGTGGCGGTGCTTGCCGTCTGCGCGTTGTGGGGCTGCTG
>CABURV010000118.1 GCA_902494035.1 uncultured Collinsella sp. | reverse complement strand
CCGGGAACCGATCCTGCGGCATGCATGGATGCGGCGCGGGCGGTGTGTCCCGAGGCGGCGTCGCTTGTCAGCGCCGGGCGCATCTCGGCGACGAGCAAGCACCCGACCGAGACGAACATCGTCTTTATGCTCGATACGCTAGAGCTCTACACCATCAAACGTCGCATGCGAGCCGCGCAGGCCAAGTTGCGCCAGGACCGTTCACTCGACGATGAGGCTCGTCGCGTGCTGACGATGCAGGCGGTGCAAGATTCACAGCGCCAGCGCGAGCTCCAAAAGTCGATCGGTGGCGTGGCCGACACGTTCCGTTTGATCGGTTTGGAGATCGCAGGTGCCGATCAGGCCTAGATGTTGTGGTCAACCAGCGTATTCTCGCCTATATCCTGTCTTTATTTTGGGTATAGAGGTCTACGTGTGTGCTAAAGTATTGAGTCCTGTGGACTACGAAGGGAGAATCTGTGCCAAAAAAGACTGAGAGCACGGGTACTGGGCTGGAATCCTACGTTGCAAAGCTCATGGGCAACGGCTCAAACAGGACTTCGGTAACCGAGGACGAGATTCAGGTCGCCCTGAAGGATATCGATGTTACTGATGAGCAGCTCAACGCGGTGTATTCCGCGCTGCGCAACAGCGGCATCCAGATTATCTCCGCGAGCGGAAACGACGACGCCCCGATGGACGTCGACGATGACGATAACGATACCGACGATTTCGACGATGACGAGCACGATTCCGGCTCGCTTGACGATCACGAGCTTAAGATGGCCCGCCAGGCCGATGCCGAGATGGGCTCTTCCAAGAGCAAGAAGAAGCGCACCGTGCGCACGTCCCGTTCGCGTTCGCGCGTGCGCGGCATCGATGCCTCCACGGTGATGCTGACCGGCGACCCGGTTCGTATGTACCTCAAGGAGATCGGTAAGGTCGACCTGCTGACCGCATCTGAAGAGGTCGATCTGGCCATGAAGATTGAGGCCGGTCTCGAGGCCACCGAGAAGCTCGAGGCTGCCGATGCTGGTGAGCTCGAACTCACGCGTGCCGAGATGCGTCGTCTTACGCGCATTGAGAACGTGGGCCTCGAAGCCAAGCAGGCGCTCATCAGCGCAAACCTGCGTCTGGTCGTCTCCATCGCCAAGCGCTACGTCGGTCGCGGCATGCTGTTCCTGGATCTGATCCAGGAGGGCAACCTCGGTCTGATTCGCGCCGTCGAGAAGTTCGACTACCAGAAGGGCTTTAAGTTCTCCACGTACGCCACGTGGTGGATCCGTCAGGCCATCACACGCGCTATCGCCGACCAGGCCCGTACCATCCGTATTCCCGTGCACATGGTCGAGACCATCAACAAGCTCGTCCGCGTACAGCGCCAGCTTCTCCAGGACCTGGGTCGCGACCCGACCCCCGAGGAGATCGGTGCCGAGATGGACATGAGTGCCGACCGCGTCCGCGAGATTCAGAAGATTTCGCAGGAGCCCGTTTCGCTCGAGACCCCCATCGGCGAGGAAGAGGATTCCCAGCTGGGCGACTTTATCGAGGACTCTCAGGCCATCGTTCCGCCCGATGCCGCCAGCTTCTCCATGCTGCAGGAGCAGCTCACCCAGGTGCTCGACTCGCTTGCCGATCGTGAGCGCAAGGTTATCGAGCTGCGCTTTGGCCTTGTCGACGGGCATCCCCGTACGCTCGAGGAGGTCGGTCGCGAGTTTGGCGTCACGCGCGAGCGTATCCGCCAGATCGAGTCCAAGACCCTGGCCAAGCTCCGCCACCCGAGCCGCAGCAGCAAGCTCAAAGACTATATCGAAAGCTAGTCAAGCAAGAGGCGCCCTCAAGCACATCCGTTTGGGGGCGCTTTCATGTAGTCGTTGGGGATGTTCTTGAATGACTAGTCGTTTAAGAACGTCCCCAATGACTAGGTCGGAAAAATTCTCAAAAAAGTTCTTGCCCTTCGCCCAATCGTTCGTATAATAAACTTCGTTGCTTGAGAGCACGTACCTATTCCTCGGTAGCTCAATGGTAGAGCACGCGGCTGTTAACCGCGCTGTTGTAGGTTCGAGTCCTACCCGGGGAGCCAGAGTTTCTCAGCCCATTCCGCTGGGCTTTCAAATTCCTCGGTAGCTCAATGGTAGAGCACGCGGCTGTTAACCGCGCTGTTGTAGGTTCGAGTCCTACCCGGGGAGCCAGGTTGTAAAACCCGTCGCTTATGCGGCGGGTTTTTTCATGCCGCGACCACTTGACTCGAACGTTGCCATATCAACATTTCGTGTCGAGGATGTAATCCCGCGACCCACCACCTCAACATGGCGCGGTCGTTGTAGAATATTGCAATGATTGCTCCCACGACATGGTGCCGCGAGCACCAGATAAGGAGATTCTTGTGTCTGAGACCATTAACGGCAGCCTGAGCGTCTCGAACGACGTTATTGCCGATATTGCCGGTTATGCCGCGATGACGTGCTATGGCGTTGTCGGTATGGCTGAGCAGCTCCAAGGCGCCGAGAGCGTGCGCCTGCTTGCCGGTCAGCGCCTCCGCAAGGGCGTGCTTGTCTCCGCCGACGAGAACGGCCTTACGGTCGATCTTCACGTCGTGCTCGAGAACGGCGTCAACATGAAGTCCGTCTGCCACAATCTTTCGAGCTCCGTTGCCTTCACCCTGCAGGAGATCGCCCAGATCGATCCCGCCAGCCTTAAGATCGGCATCCATATCGACGCGCTCAAGAGCCGTCTGAACTAGCATCCGAAAACGGAGATTCAAATACCCATGATTGCAAAGACCATTCGCACCTGTTTTCCGATCGCTGCGGCTGCCGTTTCCGACAAGGCCGAGGAGATCAACAAGCTCAACGTCTTCCCCGTACCCGACGGTGACACCGGCACCAACATGTCCCTCACGCTCGCCTCGGTGACCAAGGAGCTCTCCGCTCTTCCCGCCGATGCCGACATGGAGGCCATCGCCGGCGCCATCACCCACGGCTCCCTGATGGGCGCCCGCGGCAACTCCGGTGTCATCACCTCGCAGATCCTGCGCGGTGTGGCCGAGGGTCTCGTTTCTGCCGATGAGTCCATTACGTCCGCCAACATCGCCTATGCGTTCCGCCGAGCCGTCAAGGTCGCCTTCCAGGCCGTCCGCAAGCCCATTGAGGGCACGATCCTCACGGTGCTGCGCGATGTCTCGACCAAGGCCGACGAGTGCGAGAAGAAGAAGTTCTCGGCCGAGGACGCGCTCGATGCCATCGTCGTCGAGGCCTACCAGTCCGTCGCCCGCACGCCCGACCTGCTGCCCGTTCTGAAGGAGAACGGCGTGGTCGACTCCGGTGCCTTTGGCTTTGCCATCTTCCTGGAGAACTTTGTTGCCGCAGCGCTTGGCCGCAGCACCGTTGTCGAGGATTTCTCCGCCACGTTTGATTCTGCCGGCTCTGCCCGCGACGCGGCCCTCGGTCGCGTTGAGATCGAGGCCAACGACGACTGGGAAGGCTCGGAGTTCCGCTACTGCAACGAGTTCCTCTTTAAGGCCGACGCCCCGTTTGACGAGGACGAGTGCCTTAAGTTTCTGGGTTCCATGGGTGACTGCGAGCTGCTTGTGGGTGCCTACCCCGACTACAAGATCCACGTGCACTCCAACACGCCCAACCTGGTGCTCGAGCACATGTTGCAGCTTGGCCAGATCTATGAGGTCTTTATCCACAACATGGAGATGGAGGCCCACGACCGTACCGCCAAGATCCACGAGGATCAGGAGAAGGCCGCCGAGCCCGCGAAGGCCCTGGGCTTTGT
>CABURV010000117.1 GCA_902494035.1 uncultured Collinsella sp. | reverse complement strand
GCACTCGCGAGTAGGTTGCGGGCGTTGCGGCGCGTGTCGGCAGCCAAGAGATGCTCGGAGCGGGTAAGTTGATGCCTGCCTGCCGTGATGACGTCGTTCAGGGAGAAAAAACCGCCGTCGTCGAGCGGCTGGGGATGGTCTTGCGCCTCGTTTGCGCTTTCGGGTTTGTCGTTATGAGTCATACGTTCCTCTTTTAGGTTGCAACGCAAGCATTATAAAACGCGGTAAACGCGACGAGCCGGTGGGTTGGTTTCGATTCTGTTTCGTGGCTTGCGGCCGACAGGTGTATTTGCGGGTACAGGCCAAGTCGCGGTCGTGCGTCTGTGGATTATACTGAGACAAGCATAAAGAATCGGCGCCCCTGTTGTGCGCCGTGGCATTAAGAGGTGCATATGGCAGAGAAACTCATTCCGCTGGAGGACGCGCAGTCGATTGTTCTGTCGCACGTTGCTCCGACCGATTTCGTCGAGATTCCCGTGTGGCAGGTCACCGGTCTTCCCTTGGCCGAGGACGCGGTGGCCGACATCGACATCTCGCCGTTTGCCAACAGTGCTATGGACGGATATGCCGTGCGCTCGGCGGACTTGGCGCAGGCGTCTGGCGAGGCGCCGGTGACGCTCGACGTTATCGGACACGAGGCTGCGGGACATGTGTTTGAGGGCGTAATCGGCGCGGGCGAGACGGTCCGCATCATGACGGGCGCGCCGGTACCCGAAGGTGCCGATGCCGTGGTGAAATACGAGATCGTCGATGTGCTCGACGGTGACGGCAACGAGGGCTCGCGTGTGAGGTTCTCGGCGCCGGCCACGGTGGGGGAGAACGTTCGCTCTGCCGCCGAGGAGGCCCATGCCGGCGACGTCGTGATGCGCGCCGGTGAGGTTGTGGCTCCGGCCGGCGCCGGCCTGCTGGCAAGCGCCGGTTACGCGAGCGTGAAGGTCCATGCCGCTCCGCGCGTGGGCATTATCTCGCTGGGCACGGAGCTGGTCGCGCCGGGTGAGCTGCCGGCGCGCGGGCAGATTCGCGACTCCAACTCGTCGGCGTTGATGGCCGAGGCGCTCGATGCCGGCGCCGAGCCCGTGTTCTACGGCATTGCGCCCGACGATGAGCAGGCGATTGACGAGCTGGTTCATCGTGCCGTGCAGGAGTGCGACTTTGTCATTACGAGCGGCGGCGCCTCTTCGGGCGATTACGATTTCGTGACGGCGCTCGTCCGGCGCGAGGGCGAGGTGCTGTTTGACCGCATCTCGATGCGTCCGGGCAAGGCCATAACGTTTGGTCTGCTTGGGGACAAGCCATATTTGGGGCTTTCGGGCAATCCCGCGGCGGCGTATGTGGGCTTTGAGATGCTCGCCCGCCCGGCTATTCGCAAGATGCGCGGCTTTGCCGAGGGCGTGCGTCCCGTGCAGCAGGCGACGCTCACGCACGGCGTGAAGAAGCGCCAGAACCGACGCTTCTTCGATCGCGCCACGGTTTTGCGCGACCCCGAGACCGGTGAGTTGTTGGTGACCGAGGCTAAGACGCAGAATTCGGCGCTGCTCGGCACAATGCAGCGGGCCAACTGCCTGCTGCGTATTGACGAAGGTCCGTGTGAGCTCAAGGCGGGCGACGTCGTGGATGTCGTGCGTGTCGACCTGCCTGAGGGCACGGTGCTATAGGAGGAATGCTATGGAGCTGAAGATTTCGATCGTGACGTGCTCGGATACGCGCGACCTTGTCCAGGACGAGGCGGGCGCTGCCCTCGAGGAGCTCATCGTGGCGCAGGGCTGGACGGTCGCCTCGCATGTGGTCGTGCGCGACGACGCCAGCGAGATCGGTGATGCCATTGTGGAAGCCGCCGATGAGTGCCACGCCAATGTCGTGCTCACCTGCGGCGGCACGGGGCTTTCGATGCGCGATGTGACGCCCGAGGCGACGCGTGCCGTCTGCGACCGCGATGTGCCGGGTATTGCCGAGGCAATCCGTGCATACTCCATGACCAAGACGCGTCGCGCTATGCTCTCGCGCGCCGTGTGCATGCAGCGTGGGTATACGCTTATCATCAACTTTCCGGGATCTACGAAAGCGGCCCGCGAAAGCTGGGAGGCTGTGAGCGACCAGCTGGAGCATGCGGCCCAAATGACGGCGGGCGGCGGGCACGCCAAATAAGCGCGCTACCTGCGGCGGAGCGACCTTACGGGCTGCTCCGCCTTTTTTATGCAGCGACAGTGCGGCCATCTCGGGGTTATCGGTAAAAGAAACTTATTGGACGAGAAATCATTATCACAAACATTATTCGCGTAGAAGTATAATCTAATAACAGAATAAAGCCTGCGGCGGGGTGCCCGGGCATAGCGTTCGGAAGGGTTGAACATGTTCGATATGGTTTCTCGCCGCGGATTCGTCTCGCTTTCTGCTGTCGCCGCTGCCGGCCTTGGTCTTGCCGGCTGCTCGGGCAGCAAGACGTCCGAGCCGGCCGGATCCGATGCCGGTTCTGCTAAGGCATCTTCCAAGAAAGCTGTCGAGCTGCAGGTCTTTGCCGCCAACTCGCTCGAGAAGGCTCTGCCCGAGGTTCAGGAGCTTTACACCGAGCAGACCGGCACCACGTTTGCCGACACGCAGTTTAAGGCGTCTGGCGACCTTGTCGAGCAAATGCGCGCCGGTGCTGCCGTCGACGTGCTTATCACGGCCTCCAAGGGCACCATGGACGACGCCGAGGCCGCTGAGCTCGTCGACACCGACATGCGTGAGGACATGTTCGTCAACGACCTCGTGATTATTCGCGCCGAGGGCTCCGACACCAAGGTCGAGGCCATCGCCGACGTCGCGAATCTGGACGGCAAGATCGCCATCGGCGACGCCAAGACCGTTCCCGCCGGCAAGTACGCCAACCAGGCCCTGGCCTCCGTGGGCCTCTACACCGGCACCGAGGGCGACGACGGCGAGTATGCTCCCGAGATCGCCGACAAGGTGGCTTTGGCCGACAAGGTCGGCACTGCTGCCGCCTACGTCTCTACGGGCGACTGCGTGGCTGGCTTTGTCTATAGCTCCGACATCTTCCGCTACGACGGTATCGAGGAGGCCTTCGTGTGTCCCGAGGACTCGCACAAGCCCATCGTGTATCCCGGCGCTGTCGCCGATAGCTCCGAACACGCCGACGAGGCTAAGGCGTTTATCGACTTCTGCCTGACCAACAAGAAGGCTCAGAAGATTTGGGCTAAGTACGGCTTTGAGCTTTCCGAGTAGTGCGGCTTGGCGCGATAATTCCATCGTTTTGTGTTTCACTCCGTCCTTGTATTCGCTTGGAGCTTTTCGTGCTTAATAGATTCCGCATGCTTGTCGCCTGTGCTTTGACCTTCGCGCTTTGCTGGGTGCCGGGATTTGCGTTTGCTGGGGACGCTGAGGACGGGGCCCAGGTTGCTGCGATCGCTCATGGGCTTTCCTATGGGATCGAGGGTTTTGAGCGGTTGGCCAAGGGGACCGCTCGTGCCATGGAGGGCCAGCCTGAGGGCTACCGGTTTCCCGTTAACGAGGACGTGGACCTTGTAGTGGCGCCTGCTGCCGATCGCGTTGTGGTGTGGATATCGCCCAAGGCGGTCGAGAAGTTTGGTTTGGATCCGCAGGACAACGAGTGCGTATCGGGTCTCAAAGCCCTCGTCTGTGAACTCGACAGCGCAAACTGCATGGGAGGTGCGCAGCTGGGGGACGTGGATCTTCCCTGGTATGTTACGGCGGAAACAACGTTTGATGCCGGCGGGTATACCTATGGCTTTGACGAGCGCGGTGCGG
>CABURV010000116.1 GCA_902494035.1 uncultured Collinsella sp. | reverse complement strand
TGCGGCTTTGGCATGCGTCTCGACAAGGTCTACGTGTAGGAGCCACTATGGGTGTCATGCACATCCCCGGACATAGTCACCAAGCGCCGCGCGAGGTTGCACTCGAGGAGATTGAGGCTGTTTTAGGCGACTGCCATCTCTGCCAGCTCTATCAGTCGCGCCATAACATCGTGTTTGGCGTGGGAAACCCCCACGCCCGCGTCATGTTTATCGGCGAGGCGCCGGGGCGTAACGAGGATCTGCAAGGCGAACCGTTTGTGGGGGCGGCGGGCGAGGATCTCAACGGCATCCTGTCGCTGGCTGGCCTCAAGCGCGAAGACGTCTACATTGCCAACGTGCTTAAGTGTCGACCGCCGGGAAATCGCAATCCTCGGCCCGAGGAAGTGCTGGCCTGTTCACCGTTTTTGCGTGAGCAGATTCGAAGCATTTGGCCCGACATCATCGTGACGCTCGGTAACCCTGCGACGCACTTTGTGCTTAAGACCGAGATTGGCATCACCAAGCTGCGCGGCAGGTTCCATCAGATGGGGCATTTTGTGGTGATGCCCACGTTCCATCCGGCGGCGGCGCTGCGTAATCCGGCGTGGCAGGAGCTACTGGAGGAAGACTTTAAGATGCTGGGCGACTATCTGGAGCGGCATCCCGCGCCAGAGGGTGCCTCGGAATAATAAGGAGCATATATGTCCCTGGAGCGCCTGGGGGTAGGTATTTATAAAACGGTTTGCTCTGCCGATACGGAGCATTTTGGCGAGTTGGTCGCGCCGTGTCTGGAAGACGGTGATGTGCTGATTTTGACCGGCGGCCTCGGGGTGGGCAAAACCCACTTTACCAAGGGCGTTTCGCGTGGTTTGGGCGACGGCCATATGGTCACGAGCCCCACATTCGCACTCATGGCCGTTCATGACCAGGGGCGTATTCCGCTGTTTCACTTTGATCTGTACCGTCTGGAGCATGCTTACGAGCTCGAGGATACGGGCATTTTCGATGTACTGGGCTATGAGGGTGCCTGTCTGTTGGAGTGGGGCGAACAGTTTCAGGACGAACTGACGGACGAGTATCTTTCGGTAACGCTTAAGCGTGATGAGAACGATAGCGACGTGCGAACGATAACGCTCGAGGCGCACGGCGAACGCGCAGCGGAGCTATCCGATTTGATTGATAAGGCTGTACGAGATGAGCTTGCATAACGATTACGCGCTGGTGGTGGCGCTCGATACTTCGACCGATATGCTTGCCTGCGCGGCAAGCTGGATTGATGGGCAGACGGGCGAGGCGAAGCTGGTGAGTGGCGACCATATGTGCCGTCGCCATGCCAATGTGGAGCTCGTGAATACCGTCGACAGTGTGCTTGCTCAGGTTGGCATGGACCGTGCTGACGTGGGCAGTTACGTCGTCGGTCGCGGTCCTGGTTCGTTTACCGGCGTGCGTATCGGCATTTCCACCGCCAAGGGCTTGGCGCGCGGCGCCAACGTGCCGCTGTTGGGTGTGTCGACGCTCGATGCCTGCGCATGGACCGCGTGGAAGGCTGGCGTGCGTGGCAAACTCGGCATTCTGGCCGATGCCATGCGCGGCGAGGTGTATCCGGCTTTGTATGTGCTGGGCGACGAGGGCCCCGAGCGTCAGTTTGAGCGCGAGCACGTGGTCAAGGCTGCCGTGGCGCTTGATGAGTGGCGCCAAGCCGCGGACTGGGACCAGGTTCAGCTGACTGGTGACGGTCTCGTGCGCTATGGCAAGCTGCTGGGTGAGGACGAGACCGCCCGCTGCGTGGAGTGCGACCTGTGGTGGCCTTCGGGCGAGGGCTTGCTGCTCGCGCACGCTGCGGGTGACGGCGATCCGGCCCGCGTCCTGCCGATTTACACGCGCCTTTCGGATGCCGAGGAAAACGAGCGCAAACGTCTTGGTCTTGCCGAGAGTGCGCAGAGCGAAATTACGGGCGTTGCCGATGAGCTCGCCGGTCGTCATCTGCAGTTCCGTCCCATGGGCGCGGCGGATGCCGAGGGCGCGAGCGCGCTGGAGGCTGCCTGCTTTGAAGGTGCCGGACACGAGGCGTGGACGCCGGGCATGTTCCTGTCCGAACTGGGCGAGGACGTCGCTGCGCCGCGTAGTTGGTGGGTGGCACACGACGACGGCAAACTGCTGGGCCTTGCCGGCGGTATGGTCGTGGACGGTGATGTGCAGATTCTGGATGTCGCCGTCGACCCGGCACATCGCCGTGAGGGCATTGCCCGCAAGCTGCTGTCGCATGTGAGCTATGATGCCCAGATGCTCGGCTGCACCACGGCTTCGCTCGAGGTCGAGGACGGCAATGAGGGCGCGATTGCGCTCTATAACGCTCTGGGCTTTACCGAGGCTGGCCGTCGCCGCGGCTACTATGGTGCCGGCAAGGACGCCATCGTCATGACGGCCCCGCTGCCCCTGGTACTTCCGGTCGACAATGCTTCGCCCGAGCCGACGGCGGCAGAGCAGCGCGTGTGGCCGCTGCCTGCGCCTGGGCGCTCCGAGGGGGAGCGTGCCGAAATTGAGCGCCGCCGCCTAGTGCTCGCTATCGAGAGCTCCTGCGACGAGACGGCCGTGGCGATTATCGATGCGGATGGCAATATGCTGGCCAACCAGGTGTCGACGCAGATTGATTTTCACGCCCGCTTTGGCGGCGTGGTGCCCGAGATCGCCTCGCGCAAACACGTCGAGGTGATTGTGAGTGTCGTGGATGCGGCGCTCGAGGATGCCGCAGCATCGCTTGGCCTTGAGGGTGGAGCCATTGCCCCCAGCGAGCTTGCCGCCGTGGGCGTGACACAGGGTCCGGGCCTGGTGGGCGCCCTCGTGGTGGGCGTTGCCTTTGCCAAAGGCTTTGCCTACGCTGCCGGCAAGCCGCTCGTGTGCGTCAATCATCTTGAGGGTCATCTGTTTGCCAACCTGCTGGCGCAACCCGACCTCAAACCGCCGTTTATCTTCACGCTTGTCTCGGGTGGGCACACCATGCTCGTGCACGTGAAGGCGTGGGGCGACTACGAGGTGCTCGGTGAGACGCTCGACGACGCTGTGGGCGAGGCCTTCGACAAGGTAGCCAAGGCGTTGGGTCTGGGCTATCCCGGTGGCCCCATCATTTCCAAGCTGGCCGAGACGGGCAACCCCAAGGCGATCGATTTCCCCCGTGCGCTTAACAGCAGAGGAGACTATCGCTTCTCGCTTTCGGGCCTTAAAACCGCTGTGACGCTCTACATTGAACAGGAGACCAAGGCCGGGCGCACGATTCACCTGCCCGATCTGGCGGCTTCGTTTGAGGCAGCTGTCTTTGACGTGCAGTACAAGAAGGCCAAAAACGCCCTGCATGCCACTGGGTGCAAGGAGTACTGCATCGGCGGCGGCGTCTCGGCCAATCCGCATCTGCGCGAGATGATGATCAAGAAACTCGGGCGCCAGGGGATCCGCGTAACGGTGCCGCCCTTGTCTGCCTGTACCGATAACGCAGCCATGATTGCGGAGGTCGCTCGCCGTAAATTCGACCGAGGTGAAATCTCGCCGTTCGACGTCGACGCCGATCCGAACATGACGCTGTAGCTGGTACGGCGCGGTCCCCGGACGGAGGGGCCGGATATAAGGTTTCCTGCTCTACAGTCCTGCGCAAGACGAAGGCCACATTAAGTGGCCTTCTTTGCGTGCGGAACTCGCGATAAAGTTCATATGCGCCGCCCGGCTCCCGCGGCTCTCAGGGGCTCCCATCCCAAATGTGCGGAGCAAAGCTCCGCACACCAACTTTTTCTTTCAGCTAAAGAACGCCAGAAATTCGACGCTGACTTGTTAACCTTGCCGGACGTTGTCGACGCCAAACCAGCCCAGAAGCTATATCGATACAGAAAGGTCCCCGGACGGAGGGGCCGGATATAAGGTTTCCTGCT
>CABURV010000115.1 GCA_902494035.1 uncultured Collinsella sp. | reverse complement strand
CTTGCACTTGCCTGCCTGCTCACCTTGCCGTTTCGCTACGTGTTCTTTGGCCGTGGCGACACCTGGCGCCCGTCGATCATTCTGCCGTCGCTGTTCTTCGCCATCTGCATGGTGTTCGGCCGCAGCTACGATCTCACCGACTCGGCCGAGATTGTCCTTGGCGACAAAGCCCGCATCATCTGCGCCTGGATTGGCGGCGCGGGCTGGATGCTCTTGGCGGTCGTTGCCTTCTACCTTGCCTTTGAGTGTCTAGATTGGCTGAGCTCTCGGCGCATTCCGTTTTCCGAGGCGCACTTTGGCCGCGTATGGCGTGTGACTCACGCCGTGCTCTCGGTCCATCCTTTTGCCGGGCCCTTCCTGGTGCTTATGATCGCCTGGGCGCCCACGCTCATCGCTTCGCTGCCTGGCCTTTTTATGGGAGATACGGGCGCGCAAATTCGCCAGTGGTTCAACTATCCCAACGGCACGAGCGACTACCTGCGCCTACTCAACCCCAACGTGCTGCTCAACGGGCATCATCCCGTAGTGCACACGGCCATTATCGGCTCGTGCGTTCAGCTGGGGCTTTCGCTGTTCAACAGCGCTAACGCGGGCCTTGCCATCTACACCTGCGCTCAATTTGTCATCACGGCTGCCTGCATGGCCTATTCCATTTCGTCGCTGCGCAAATTGGGCGTGAGCCTGCCGGTTCGCGGTGCGATCCTGCTGTTCTTTGCGTTTATGCCGATGTTCTCTACCTACGCGGCGTTGCTCACCAAAGACGTGCTCTTTGCCGACGCGTTTTTGGTGCTGCTGGTACAGACCGTCAAGCTCGTGGCCTGCGGCCTGCCCCGTCGCGATGCCAATGCCGAGCGTGCGGGCGAACAGAGGCCCGTGCTCTTTGCGCGCCACGACTGGCTGCTGCTCGCTCTGGGCGCCATGGGTTCCACGTTTCTGCGCAACGGCGGCCTGGTGTTTCCCCTGGCGGCATGCGTAATCGCGGCGGCGTTTTGCGCCTGGGACGAGCATGTGGCCCGTTGCGTGGCCAAACAGTCTGGCGTCGCGCCCTCGTACGCCACGCCGCGCTTCCGCTGGGTCGGCGTGTTCGCAGTGCTTGCGCTCTGCCTTGTCTCCAACATGTATTTCACCAAGGTATTTATGCCGGCGCACGATATCACGCCGGGCTCCAAGCGCGAGATCCTCTCGATTCCGTTTCAACAGACGGCACGCTTCGTCCAAAAGCACGACGGCCTTAATTCGGGCGTTAACCCCAAGGTCAAAGACGATGGCACGATTGAGGAAGCTCCCTGCGACGGCTTGGTGACCGATGAGGAGCGCGCTGTGATCGATCGCGTGCTTAAGTACGAGAACCTGGGCCGTCGCTACAACCCCGACAAGTCGGATGCCGTCAAAAACTGCTTCAATGAGTACGCCTCGCAGGAGGACATCAAGGCCTATTTTGAGGTGTGGGCCCAGATGTTCAAAAAGGACCCCGAGTGCTATATCTCGGCGCTCGTCAATAACTACTATGGGTACTTCTATCCGAGCGCTCGCGATGCGTGGGTCTACAGCACGGCGCGCAGTGCCGAGATCATGGCGAAGCCCGATAACCTCAAGTACTTTGACTTCCATCCGGTCGATAGCAAAGCCGTGCGCTGGTGCGACCACCTGATCAATTTGTACCGTGTAGCGGTGCAGCGTGTTCCCTTTATCTCGCTCACCATGAGCTCGGCCACCTATGTGTGGATCATGATTGCCGTGGTGGTCTACCTGCTGCGTCGTCATTCATGGCGTGCGCTGGCGATCTGGGTGCCGCTGTTGGGCGTACTCGCCGTCTGCCTGATTGGCCCGTGCAACGGCTCGACCTACATGCGCTACCTGTATCCGGTCATCGCCTGCATGCCCTTCGCCATCGGCGCCACCGTCACCCGCAGCGACTTCCTCTAGTTCTAACTTGGTACATTGGGGGTCAGGTTTCTTTGCACCAAAGGGGCCATCATCACGACGCCTTCATTTTGGGGTTTATCTCGCAGGCCAGTAGGTATATCATAACGACGTTTGTTTATATTGCCCGAGCATCTGCGCTGGGCTTTAGGTCGAAACCGATAGGAGACACGTATGTCCGGACACTCTAAGTGGGCCACAACCAAGCATCGTAAGGGCGCGCAGGACGCCAAGCGTTCCGCCCTCTTCTCCAAGCTCAGCCGCAACATCACCGTTGCTGCCCGTCTCGGCGGTGACCCGCTGCCCGAGAACAACGCCAGCCTCGCCGCTGCCGTTGCCAAGGCCAAGGCTCAGTCCATGCCTAAGGACAAGATCAAGTCCGCTATCGACAAGGCTTTTGGTTCGGGTGCTGACGCTGCCGTCTACGAGAACATCGTGTACGAGGGCTACGGTCCCGCCGGTGTCGCCGTCTACGTCGACTGCCTGACCGACAACCGCAACCGTACCGCCGCTGATGTCCGTTCCGCCTTCTCCCACGCCGGTGGCAACCTGGGCACCTCCGGCTCCGTTGCCTTCCAGTTTGAGCGCAAGGGCCAGATCGTCGTCGCCAAGGAGATCCTGGACGAGAACGCCAAGAAGGAGACTATGATCGCCAACGGTGCTGCCGGTGACGAGGATGAGTTCATGATGGCCATCGCCGAGGCCGGTGGCGAGGACTACGAGGACGCCGGCGAGGAGTGGATCGTCTGGACTACTGCCAACGAGGTCATGGCTGTCTCCAAGGCGCTCGAGGAGCAGGGCGTCCAGGTCAAGGGCTCCGAGACCACCATGGTCCCGACCACCCCGACCGAGGTCTCCGGTGCCGACGCCAAGAAGGTTCAGCGCCTCATCGACCGTCTTGAGGAGCTCGACGACGTCCAGGACGTCTACAGCACCATGGACATGACCGACGAGGTCATCGCTGCCCTCGAGGAGGAGTAGCGCCCGCACGGATTGAGCCGTGCATATCTGGGCATAATGAAGCGAGCATGCAAGCCTCGTGGAATAGATGAGCCGGATCCGCGTGCAATGAGGCACCGGACCCGGCTCTTTTATAATGATGCGAATCGTTTTGCATTCTGTGGATCGAGATTTGAAGGGAGCGCTGCATGCGCGTGCTCAAACGAGCCCTGGCGATCGTGTATCTTGCCGCCGCCGTCGTGGCGCTGGGAACGTTGGTCTGCCAGTTTTGGGGACCATATACCTATCGCTTTATGCTGCTGATGCGCGACCCTATGCCTCGCATCGTTGTCACGGCGTGCGGCGGTGTCGTGGCGCTCGGCGTGCTCGTGGGTTTCTTCCGCCTGATGTTTGCTAGTCGCGAGCCGTCCTGCGTGCATCCGGCGGGGGAGCGCAATATCGAGGTCACGCTCGCTGCTCTCTCCTCGTGTGCTCGCACCGCGGCAGAGCGCGACGACCGAGTGATGGTCGAGCATGTCGAGGCACGCGTGCAGGGCTCCGACGAATCGCGCGTCCGTTTTAAGGTCGACGCCATCGCGCTCGACGACCGGGATGTGGCCTCCCTTGCAGCCGCGATGCAGCAACGTATCGAGGAGGCCTGCGACACCATGCTCGGCACGCCGGGCACGATCGCACGCGTTCGTTTTTTGCCGTCCAAGACTACCGTCCAGACCGTGGAGGTTTCCGGTGAGTGATACCAATCAAGACAAGACCGTCCGCACCCCGCGTCTGACTATCGATCAGAGCGCCGTGCCGGCAGGCGAGGCCGTCGATCCCAAGGTGGAAGGTACCGAGTCGCATGACGTGGTCGCCGATGATTTTGATGAGGCCATGGGTCTCATCAAGGGTACGGGGGCAGCCATCTGGAGCTACGCCGTCCGTCATCCCAACACCACGCTCGGAGCCGTCGCTGGTTTTGTGCTCGCCGTGCTGGTGCTCACGCTCGGCCTGTGGGATACGCTCGTCATCGCTTTCTTTGTGCTGATCGGCGCCGTGATTGGCCAGATCCGCGACGGCGAGAACGGGATCGTCAACTTCTTCGGCCGTCTGTTTAGCGGTCGCTAGCATGTATTCGACCGCCGCGTGTGCGGTGGGCATAAGGAGGAACCATGGCTTTTAACACGAAGGTCGATGTGGCCGATACCGAGCTCGAGGCGGACGAG
>CABURV010000114.1 GCA_902494035.1 uncultured Collinsella sp. | reverse complement strand
CAAGCTCGTCGAGGCCGTCGTGGCGCTCGCTCGCGCTGGTATTCAGGTGGTTCCCACCTCGGGCCGCAACCGTACCATGATCCACGAGGACGCGCGCGTGCTCGGCCTCAACTCCTACATCGGCGAGATGGGCGGCCTGGTCATGTACGACCTCAAAGCCAACGATTGGGAGTATCTGACCGGCGACATGCCTTACGACCCCGCCTGCGGCCTTACTCCGCACCAGGTGATCGAGCAGACCGGCGTGTGCGAGAAGATCCTTGCCCGCTGGCCGCACAAGATCGAGTACCACAACGACATGTCGACCGGCTACAAGTACCGTGAGGTCACCGTCGGCATGCGCGGCGATGTGCCCGACGATGAGGTCCAGGCCATCCTGGACGAGGCCGGCTGCGGTCTGGTCTGGGCTTGCAACGGCCATCTGACGCACCTGTCCAAGCCGACGACGCTCGAGCTTAATCGCGGCGAGGACGGTCGCGCCTTCAACATCAATCCGGCGGGCCTCAACAAGGGCGTCGCTATTGCGCGCTTCTGCGAGCACCTGGGGATCGAGCGCGAGGAGACGCTTGCGCTCGGCGACTCCGAGTCCGACTTCTACATGGCCGACCATGTTGGCATGTTCTGCCTGGTCGAGAACGGTCTGACGAGCGCCGGTGCCCCGGAGTTCTTGGACGCCTGCGACAATGCCTATATTACGCGCGGCAAGATTGTCGACGGTTGGGTGGCAACGGCCGAGCTGCTGGTCGCAGCCCGTTCGTAGCGCGACGCATCACGATTGGTCGCATTTTTCGAGAGAGAATCTGGTGAGGTAATGTCCGATATCGATAATATGGCCGGGGACACGCGTCCGATCGGCGTGTTCGACTCGGGCCTGGGCGGCTTGACGGTCGCGCGCGCGATCGCAACGGCACTTCCGCACGAGTCCGTCTACTATTTCGGTGACACTAAGCGCTGCCCTTATGGCACCCGCACCGAGGACGAGGTTCGCTCGTTTGCGTTGCAGGCGGGTCGTTGGCTTTCGAAGCACGACGTCAAGATTATGGTCATCGCCTGCAACACGGCGACCGCTGCGGCCTTGCGTTTGGCCCAGCAGGTGCTCGACGTTCCCGTGATCGGCGTGATCGCGCCGGGTGCCCGTGCAGCAATCAACAGCACGCGTACGCGTCGCGTGGGCGTGCTCGCTACCAACCTCACCATTCGCTCGGGCGCCTACACGCGCGCCATTCAGGATCTAGATGCCGGCGTCGATGTATACGGCTGTCCTGCCTCGAGCTTTGTCGAGGTTGTCGAACACGAGCTCGCCTCGGGTGCACATCTGCAGGAACAGTGGCTTGAGAACGAGGACATCTTCGATACGCCTGCCGTGCGTGCGCTGGTGGGTGCCACGGTTGAGCCGCTGCGCGACCACGGTATCGACACCGTGGTGCTCGGCTGTACGCATTTCCCGCTGTTGGTGGGACCTATCCGCCATGCGCTGGGGCCTGGGGTGCGCGTCGTGAGCTCCGCCGAGGAGACCACGCGCGAGCTGACCGATATCCTCACGCGCCGCGAGCAGCTGGCGGGCAACGCCGCCGAGCCGCAGCATCGTTTTGCCACGACGGCCGATAACATTGCCGAGTTTGCGGTGGCGGGTAGCTTTATCTTTGGCCAGTCGCTCAAGAGCATTGAGCATATCGATATCGACGAACTGAAATAGATACAAGGTCACCGACCAAAGGCTCACTTTCACCTTTTGCCGAAAGGATATTTCTATGGAGTACATGCAGGTCAACCGCGCCAACGGCCGCGCCGCCGATGAGCTGCGCCCCATCAAGCTTACTCGCGGCGTCATGAAGCACGCCCACGGCTCGTGCCTGGCCGAGTTCGGCGACACGCGCGTGCTGTGCGCCGCCACTATCGAGGAGGGCGTGCCGGGCTGGCGAAAAGGAGCTAAGGCCGGCTGGGTGACCGCGGAATACGCCATGCTGCCGGCGTCGACCGGCAAACGCTGCAAGCGCGAGCACGCCAACCGCAAGGGCCGCTCCATGGAGATCGAGCGCCTCATTGGCCGCAGCCTGCGTACCGTCGTCAACATGAAGGCGCTCGGCGAGTACACCGTCACCGTCGACTGCGACGTGATTCAGGCCGATGGCGGCACGCGTACAGCGAGCATTACCGGTGCCTGGGTGGCGCTGCACGACGCCCTCGCCATGTGGGTCGAGGCGGGCAAGATCGAGCGCATCCCGCTTACCGGCCAGGTGGCTGCCATCTCCATGGGCGTTGTCGACGGCAATACGCTGCTTGACCTCGATTATTCCGAGGACAGTCATGCCGAGGTCGACATGAACCTCGTCGCCACCGACACCGGCGAGATGATCGAGCTCCAGGGCACCGGCGAGCAGGCGCCCTTTGACCGCAAGCGCCTCAACGCCCTGCTCGACCTGGGCGACAAGGGTATCGCCGAGCTCATCGAGCTTCAGCGCCAAGCCATCGCCTAACCTGCCAAAAAGAGACAGGTTTATTTTGGTAGGTTTTATCTGCTGAAATGCTGCGTTGAAAGGTCCGATCGCCTGAGAGGGGAGAGGTCAAGTGCCCAAACGCCCCTCACGCGGCTTGCTATAGAGACAAGGAGGCCAGTCATGGCACTTGAGAAGATTGACATCGACACCCTCGACCCGGCGGCGACCATCGTCGTGGCAACGGGCAACGCCCATAAGCTCACCGAGATCGAGGCCATTTTGGGCAAGGTCATGCCCGAGGTGCGCTTTGTGGCGCTCGGCCAGCTGGGTGATTTTGAGGATCCCGAGGAAAACGGCACGACGTTTTTGGAGAACGCCATCATCAAGGCCCAAGCCGCGGTTGAGGAGACGGGCCTTATGGCCATTGCCGACGATTCGGGCTTGGTCGTCGACGCGCTGGACGGTGAGCCCGGTGTGTATAGCGCGCGCTATGCGGGCGTGCACGGCGACGATGCCGCCAACAACGCCAAGCTTCTCGTTAACCTGGAAGGCGTGGCAGATGAGGACCGCACCGCGCGCTTTATGAGCGTCGTCGCGCTCATCGACACGGACGGTCTGGTTACCTATGGCGAGGGCGCCTGCGAGGGCGTTATCGCGCACGAGGGCCGCGGCGACCATGGTTTTGGCTATGACCCGCTGTTCCTGCCGGTCGACACGCCGGGCAAGACCATGGCCGAGCTGACGGCTGACGAGAAGAACGCCATCAGCCATCGTTTCCACGCGCTCGAGCATCTGTCCGCCAAGCTGACGGGCGAGGAGTAGGCCATGCGTGCGGTGGTGCAGCGCGTGCTCAACGCCGGCGTGACGGTCGACGGCGAGTGCGTGGGCCGCATTGGACGCGGCTACCTGGTGCTGCTGGGTGTGGGCCATGGCGATACGCGTGCCGAGGCCGACAAGCTGTGGGGCAAGCTCCGCGGGCTGCGTATCAACGAGGACGAGAACGGCAAGACCAATCTGGCACTTGCCGATGTCGACGGCGAGGTGCTCGTGGTGTCGCAGTTCACGCTGTTCGCCGACTGCCGCCACGGTCGCCGTCCGTCGTTTACGGATGCCGGCGCACCCGATGTTGCCAACGAGCTCTACGAGTACTTCCTGACGCTTGTGCACGAGGACGTTGAGCATGTGGCGCACGGTATCTTTGGCGCCGACATGAAGGTCGACCTGGTCAACGACGGCCCATTCACCATCGTCTTGGACACCGATAGTCTGTAAGTAGTCAATTTGGACCGGGCTTATTTAGCTACTTGCGTATGGCCACAACAGGGTGCTATAGTATTAGAGTTTTGTCTATCTTAGGGGTATTATCCCCTTTTTGAATTGCACCTTCTGGAGGCCCTGTTCATGGAAGAGATGGAAGTCAATCACGTCGACGACATCCACGAGAAGCTGACCGATATGGTGGGCGATCGCGTCAAGGTTAAGGCCAACATGGGCCGTACCCGCGTCGTCGAGCGCATGGGCACCATCAAGAGCGTCCACCCGGCCGTCTTCATTGTCGAGGTTGACGAGCGTCGTGGCCGCAAGTCGCGTCAGTCCTACCAGTATATCGATGTCCTCACCGGTCAGGTCGAGCTGTTCGACCCCGAGAGCGGCGAGCACATTTTTACCCCGCTCGGCAATCAGCTCGAGGAGCACTAGCGGT
>CABURV010000113.1 GCA_902494035.1 uncultured Collinsella sp. | reverse complement strand
CGGGCCTCGAGTCCGCAGGTGAGGAGCTCGAGCTCGTGTTCCTGACGCTCGAGGATCATTACCGCGATATGTGCGATATCGAGTTTACCATCGAGCAGGGCAAGCTCTGGATGCTCCAGACCCGCGTGGGCAAGCGCACCGCCACCGCCGCCCTGCGCATCGCCATCGAAATGGTCGAGGAAGGCCTGATCACCCGCGAAGAGGCCGTGAGCCGCATCGATCCCGCGCAACTCGACCAGCTCCTTCACCCGCAGTTCGACGCCTCCAACAAGTACGAGGCTCTCGCCAGCGGTCTTAATGCCAGCCCCGGTGCCGCCGTGGGCGAGGTCGTGTTCTCGAGCGACGACGCTGTCGCGCGTTCCGCCGAGGGTCACAAGGTCATTCTGGTTCGTTGGGAGACCAACCCCGACGACCTGAAGGGCATGGTCGCCGCCGAGGGCATCCTGACCAGCCACGGTGGCAAGACGAGCCATGCCGCCGTTATCGCCCGCGGCATGGGTACGCCCTGTGTCTGCGGCGTTGAGCGCTTCCACATCGACGCCGCCGAGAAGGTCGTGCGTATCGAGGGCATCGACCGCGTGCTGCGCGAGGGCGATGTCATTTCCATCGACGGTACCCAGGGTATCGTCGTCGACGGCGCCGTTGATCTGGTCTCGGCCGAGCTCACCGGCGATCTGGACACTATCCTGTCCTGGGCCGATGAGATTCGTCTGGACGAGACCTGTGGCCATGCCAACCATGTGCGCGTCAACGCCGACAATCCCGAGGATGCCGAGCTCGCACTCGAGTTTGGCGCCGAGGCTATTGGCCTGTGCCGCACCGAGCACATGTTCCTAGGCGACCGTAAGAACATCATCCAGAGCTTTATCCTGTCTGACGATGAGGCCGTGAAGCAGCAGGCCCTGGCCGACCTGCTTAAGGTTCAGACCGAGGACTTCCTGGCGATGTTCAAGACCATGTCCGGTCGCGATGTGGTCGTCCGCCTGCTCGATCCGCCGCTTCATGAGTTCCTGGATAATCCTCGCGACCTCGAGGTCGCCATCACCAAGAAGGAAGCCGCCGGCGCCAGCGAGGAAGAGCTTGCCGTCCTGCGCGCCCGCCTGCGTCGTATCGACGGCATGATCGAGTCCAACCCGATGCTCGGCCTGCGCGGCGTTCGCCTGTCCGTCGTCTTTAGCGATCTGCCGCTCATGCAGGTTCGCGCCGTCGCCACGGCCGCTGCCCGCCTAATCAAGGAGGGCGTCGATCCGCGCCCCGAGATCATGGTTCCGCTCGTTTCCATCACGGCCGAGCATGTCCAGACCCGCGAGGTCATCGAGCGCGTGATCGCCGAGGTTTCCGTCGAAGAAGGCGTCGAGCTCAATATTCCCGTGGGCACGATGCTCGAGCTGCCGCGCGCCTGCATGGTCGCTGACGAGATCGCCCACCATGCCGACTTCTTCTGCTTTGGCACCAACGACCTCACCCAGACGACCTTCGGTTTCTCGCGTGACGACGCCGAGGCTAAGTTCATCCCGCTGTACATGCATAAGAAGATTCTGAAGGACAACCCCTTCGAGACCATCGATACGGCAGTACTCGAGCTGGTACGCATGGCCGTCGAGAAGGGCCGTGCCACCAACCCCGACATGCACTTTGGCGTGTGCGGTGAGCACGGCGGCGACCCCAAGTCCATCAAGGGCCTGTTTAACGTGGCCGACGTGGACTACGTGTCCTGCTCGCCCTACCGCGTGCCCCTCGCGCGCTTGGCTGCCGCCCAGGCCAAGCTCGAGGCCAAGCGTCCCGCCTAACGTTTTGGGCGTAGACGCCTAGTGTAGCCCCCCTTCATGCCGCCCGTCTCATTTGTGAGACGGGCGGTTATCATGTGCGGGTTTTGTCTTTTTGTCTGCGTAAAAAATTGTTCTTGCAGCAGAAACCCGCGCGTGTATACTCGAATACGTTTGTTCAACTACGTGCCGGCCATGGTGGTACGGCACCTCTAGAAGAGTAAGGAATTGCACATGGATTACATCCGCGCAATCGAGCGTCAGCAGATCCGCGAGGACATTCCTCAGGTTCGCGTCGCCGACAACGTCAAGGTTCACTACCGCATTAAGGAAGGCGACCGCGAGCGCATCCAGGTCTTCCAGGGCGACGTCATCCGCATGGCCGGCGCCGGTGCCCGCGAGACCTTCACCGTCCGCAAGATGTCCTTCGGTGTCGGTGTTGAGCGTACCTTCCCGCTTCACAGCCCCAAGATCGCCAAGCTCGAGGTCGTTCGTCATGGTCGCGTCCGTCGCGCCAAGCTGTACTACCTCCGCGACAAGGTGGGCAAGGCTGCTCGCATCCCCGAGAAGCGCTAAGAAGATCGCAGCGTCTGTCCACTCGTTTGGACACAAGGGTCACCTTCGGGTGGCCCTTCTTTTTATCTGATTTGCATGCAAGGAGGGCCTGGTATGGCCAACATGACGAGCTCGGTTTCGGCATCGCAGGTTGCCGGTGAGTTGGCGAGCGCCACGTTTGAGGAGATTCCCGCCCTCGTGGAGCATTATCGCGAGGACCCGCGCCAGCAGGTGATCAAGGCTTGCGAACGCGCCCTCAAACGCCATGCCAAAGAGCTTGCCGAGCGCGAGCGCGTCAATGACATGTACGAGCTTATGCATGAGCTTGGCGGCGATGGAGTGGTCGTTGGTGTCGACGAGGTGGGTCGCGGATCGGTGGCCGGTCCTTTGACGGTATGCGCTGTCTGCCTTCCTATGGAGCCGCGCGTCTGGGGCATCAACGATTCCAAAAAGCTCACGCCGGCGCGCCGCGAGTTGCTCTCAGTGAAGATTGCCGAGGTGGCGACGGCGATCGGTTTTTGCCATATCGCGCCTAAGGATATCGATGAGATGGGCATGGCCCGTGCTATCCGTACCGCCGTTGCGGGCGCCGTGGCCGATACGGGGCTCGAGCCCGATTGCGTGCTTATGGATGGCAACCCCTTGGGCGCCGTTCCTAACGAGCGCGATGTGGTGAAGGGCGATGCCAAGATCGCCTGCATCGCCGCGGCGTCCATCATGGCCAAGGTCACGCGTGACGAGATGATGGTCGAGTACGACGCCGAGTATCCCGAGTACCATCTGGCCGAGTCGAAGGGCTATGCGAGCCCCGAGCACATCGAGGCCATTCGCAAACATGGACTTTGTCCGCTGCACCGCGTGAGCTTTTGCGGAAACTTTCTGCAGACTGAGCGCCTTTTCTAGGCCAATTGTGGAGACATGGACCTCTGGGGTTTTATAAACCTGCTGGTAGCGGGCCGTATGCAACACCATTGTTGCGTACGGCCCGTTTTTTGACGGCATTTGGTCAGCTTTTGGTTTGCTTCCGGTACTTACCCGCATGAAAGGTGCCCTCATCATCGGGGCAATGCAGTGTGCGGGAAAGGAGACCCCATGAGTGCCGCAAGCAAAAAGAGCAAGACGCAGCAGCTCAAGGAGCGTTGGGAAAACGGCGAGCTCGACTCCGGGGCGATGACGCCCGAGTTTATCAAGGGACTCAGTCCCCGCGAGCTAGGCATGCTGGGCGAGCTGATCACCATCGACTACTTTAACGAGCGCGGCTACACCTTGCTGGAGCAGGGCTATCGTTGCACCGAGGGCGAGGCCGATCTGGTGCTGCTCGATGAGCTCGACGATGTCGTGGTGATGGCCGAGGTCAAGACCAGACGCGTTTCGCTGGATTGCACCACGCGGGTCTTTCCCGAGGAGGCCGTGGACGCCCAAAAGCAACGCCGCTACCGCCGCATCGCAAGTTGCTATCTCATGGAGCATTATCCGCTCAAGGCGATTCGCTTCGATGCTGTGGGTGTCACCATCCGCGGCGGGCATATCGCCGAGATCGAGCATCAGTACAACGCGTTCGATTGGCAGGTGTCGTGATGGCGTTCGAGACGTTTGCCGTTCACGCGGCCTGCATCCGCGGCGTCGAGGCGATTCACGTCACGGTCGAGGTCTCGCTTGCCGGTGGCGTTCCGGGCATCCAGATGCTCGGCATTCCGAGTATGGAGGTGATGGAGTCACGCGGTCGTATTCGCTGCGCGATGCGCTCCGCCGGGTTCGAGATCCCGCGCTCGGGCATTACCGTTAACCTGGCACCCGGCGATATCCGCAAGACCGGTAGCGGCTTTGACCTGCCCATCG
>CABURV010000112.1 GCA_902494035.1 uncultured Collinsella sp. | reverse complement strand
CTTCGCGAACTTCCAAAACCAAGCACCCCACCCCGGCAATGTAGTCTTGGCTGACCATAGTTAGATGCACAGTTTCCAAGGCAGCGTAAGCAAAATCCCCATTACATAAAAAAGAATCGGCCCCAGCGCGAGACCGTCCCGGATGCCTACCTACTCGTTGTCGCCTGCGGTCATCTGCGTTGCGGAGAGCGCGCCGTCGGCAGCGGTTGCGGCTGCGGCGTCGGGCCAGACCCAGTCGGTGAAGGCCGGGTGATCGAAGCCCTCGTCGCACGCAAACTCGAAGGCCTCGGTGCGGAAAGCCTCCCACTCGTCAATCTGCTCGGCAAACTTGCCGGCGTCGACCATGCGCAGCACGTCGGCGGCAAGCGCCCAGCGGTCCATGTTGTTCAGGCGCAGCATGTCGAACGGCGTGGTCGTGGAGCCCTTCTCCTCGTAGCCGTGGACGCGGAAGACGTCGTGGCCGGGACGGTTCCAAATCAGACGGCGGATCGTGCCGGCATAGGCATGGAATGCGAAGAGCACGGGCTTCTCGCCGCAACCGAACAGCTCAGCCCAGCACTCATCGCTGATGGCCCGGTCGTTCTCGCAGACGTTCTGGATCTTGAGCAGGTCGACCACGTTAACGAACCACACCTTAATGCCTAGCTCGCGCAGCATATCGGTTGCAGCCAGAGCCTCGAGCGTCGGTACGTCACCGCACGTGGCGACCACGACGTCGGCCTCGGCGAGCGAGTCGGCAGTCGATGCCCACTCCCAAATCGCGACACCCTCGGCGAGCTCGGACTTGGCCTCGTCGACCGTCTGGAAGGTGGGGGCGGGCTGCTTGCCACAGAAGATGGCGTTGACGCAGTCGGTGGACTGGTAGACGCGCTCGGCCACAGCGAGGGCCATATTGGCGTCGGCCGGATAGTAAGCATTCACGATGTGCGTGTCGTTGGCCTTGTTGAGCAGCAGGTCGATAAAGCCGGGGTCCTGGTGCGAGAAGCCGTTGTGGTCCTGGCGCCACACGTGGCTCGACAGCAAAATGTTGAGGCCGCTGATAGGAGCACGCCACGGAATCTCGCGCTTGGTGGCCTCGAGCCATTTGCAGTGCTGGTTGACCATGGAATCGACGACGTGGACAAAGCTCTCGTAGGAGCTCCACACGCCGGAGCGGCCGGTGAGCACGTAGGCCTCGAGGAAGCCCTCGCACTGGTGCTCGGAAAGCTGCTCGACGACCTTACCGGAGCCGGCCAGCAGCTCGTCGTTGGCCTCGTCCTCGTAGAAGCCGGCATCCCACTGCTTCTTGGTCACCTTGTAGGCAGCCTGCAGGCGGTTAGACGCGGTCTCGTCGGGACCGAAGATGCGGAAATCGTCCATGTTCTTGGCCAGGACGTCGGCAGTGTACTCGCCAAAGACGCGGGCGGCCTCGGTGGAGCCCCAGCCGTGGCCCTTGCTTGCGACGGGAATCTCGTGGGCATGAATATCGGGGAGCTCGAGCTCGCGGCGCACCTTGCCGCCGTTCGCGTTGGGGTTGGCGCCGATGCGCATCTCGCCGGTCGGCATAAAGGCCGTCACCTCGGGGCGCACCTGGCCCTCGGGCGTAAAGAGTTCCTCGGGCTTGTAGGAGCGCAGCCACTCGCGAAGCACGCGGAAGTGCTCGTGGGTGTCCTTGGCACTCGCCAGCGGCACCTGATGCGCGCGCCAGGAGTCCTCGGTCTTCTTGCCGTCGATCTGCTTGGGGCAAGTCCAGCCCTTGGGCGTACGGAACACGATCATGGGATAGGCCGGGCGGACCACGGTCTCGCCCGCGGCGGCCTGGGCCTGTGCGGTGGCCTTGATGTCGCAAATCTCGTCAAAGACCTGCTCAAATAGGGCGGCGAAACGCTCGTGGATGCTCACGTGGCTCTCGTCGTCAAAACCGGCGACAAAGAAGTGCGGCTTGTAGCCCATGCCCTCAAAGAACTTGGTGAGCTCTTCGTCGGACACGCGGGCAAGGATAGTGGGGTTGGCGATCTTGTAGCCGTTGAGGTGCAGGATCGGCAGGACGATACCGTCGGTTGCCGGGTTCACGAGCTTGTTGGACTGCCAAGAGGTCGCGAGCGGACCGGTCTCGGACTCGCCGTCACCCACCACGGCCACGGCCAGCAGGCTCGGGTTGTCCATGACGGCGCCGTAGGCGTGGCTGAGCGTGTAGCCGAGCTCGCCGCCCTCGTGGATGGAGCCGGGCGTCTCGGGCGCAAAGTGGCTCGGGATGCCACCGGGATAAGAGAACTGGCGGAAGAACTTCTGCAGGCCAGCCTCGTCATTGGTGATGTCGGGGCGGATCTCACGGTAGGTGCCATCGAGCAGCGACTGGGCAGTACCGGCAGGGCCACCGTGGCCCGGGCCCATCAGAAAGATGGCATTCTGGTTGTGGTCGGCAATAAGGCGGTTGACGTGGCCGAACAGGAAGTTGATGCCGGGCGTGGTGCCCCAGTGGCCGACCAGACGGTGCTTAACGTCCGGACGACCAAAGTCGCGCACCTCACCGGTTTTCTCGTCAACAAAGTCGGGGCGCATCAGCGGGTTGGAGCGAAGGTAAATCTGGCCGACGGACAGGTAGTTCGATGCGCGCCAATACAGGTCGACGCCCTCGAGCTCGGAAGCCGGCACCTCGTGGCCCAGCTTTTGCCACGGCGTTCCCAGAGTTTTAGCCATTGTTTATGTCCCTTCGCTGTATGGTCACCCTCCGATACGGCAACCTTTCGTTGGGACTAGTATATTTGGTAAAACGTTTTATCAGTATGAAAAAACGTTTTACTATCCTGATTTGCCATGTTGACAGGCAGAAGCAGACATTCACCTGCGACATTGCCTGTCACAGGTGCTCCACATTCAGTCCCTGCAAATTGATAAACGTGTTTAGTTATGTTTAGTAAGCTCGAGCACGCTGCCCTTAACGATAAGCGCCGGCTCCAGAACGACCTCTTCGGCACGTCTACCGCCCCTGCCGGCAAGACGCTTGGACATGCAGCCAAAAGCATGCTTCGCAAGGACACCAGGATCCTGCTCAATCGCGGTCAGCGCCGGCTCAAAGAGAACGTCGGCCGCCGAGTTGTCATAGCTCACCACCGAGATATCGTCCGGGATGCTCTCACCCATCTCGTGCAGGCGCTTGAGCAAACCGAGGGCAATGTTATCCGAGCTTGCGAACACGGCGGTGGCATCGGTTGCGAGCACAGCCTCCGAGGCCTCGTAGGCACTCGGAATGTAGTACTCGCTCTCAAACTCCAAACGCGCGTCGATCGGCAGGCCAACCTCGCGCAGCGCGCGCTCATAGCCGGCAAGTCGCTTGCGGCCCGTATTGGAACGGCGCGCGTTAACCAAGCAGGCAATGCGACGGTGGCCCTGCTCGATCAAGTAGCGGGTAGCCATGTAGCCACCCATCTCGTGGTCGAACATCACCTTGTCGCACTCGAGCCCCTCAATGGCACGGTCGACCATCACGGCAGGGATAGGCAGATGGCTGACTTCTTCGCGCAGGGCGCGGTCGTCGGAGAACTCGTCGCCCACGACCAGGAAGACGCCATCAACGCCGCGCGTTACCAGCTGGCGCAGCAGCTCCAGATCGTCGTCGGCACTTCCACCCGAGCTGGTAATGAAGAGCGCATAGCCGTCCTCGCGGCAGCGCTTTTCCAGGCTACCGGCGAGCGAGGCAAAAAAGCGGCTCTCGATGTTAGGGACGATAAGGCCCAGCGTGCGCGACTCGCGCATGACCAGACTACGCGCAATCTGATTAGGAACATAGTGGTTGCGCGCCGCAACCTCCTTGATGAGCTTGCGGTTTTCTTCCGAGATACGACAGGGCCGATTATTGAGAACAAGCGAGACCGACGAGGGGGAAAGCCCCACCTCCTGGGCAATCTGCTTGAGGGTGACTTTGTTGGCCATCTCGCTCCTTCCAGGTTTACGCGCAATCTCTTGAAAGTATAGCGACCGCCCCTCTACCTCGGTGATAAACACTTTACCAATCCGGTAGACGGCTGTTTTATCGCCGCCAGCGCACCAAATCCGTCCGGGTGGGGTATATTGCAATCGATTGATGACAACGACCACCAAAAGGCGGATATTCGTATGCACGAGAACGACTTTTTTAACGAGGACCTGCTGTGCGCGCTTGCTGGCGTTGCCGGCGAGGACAACGTGCTGATGAGCGAGCCCATGCGCGAGCACACCACGTTTAAGATCGGCGGCCCGGCCGACGTCTTTGTCACGCCCGATACCGAGCAGGGCCTCGTCGCCACGCTCGACACCTGTTATCGCTGCGACCTGCCGCTCACCATCGTGGGCAACGGCTCCGACCTGCTCGTCGGCGACAAGGG
>CABURV010000111.1 GCA_902494035.1 uncultured Collinsella sp. | reverse complement strand
GCCACGGGGATCTCGCGCTCCCAAGCGGCCTGCTCCTCCTCGGTGAACTCGGCGCGGATGGACTCCTTCAGAGCCTCGACCTTACCGATACGGGAGAGCTTGTCGGCATCGCGAAGGGCAGCTGCCATCTCGTCGTAGTGGGCGAAGATGCGCTCCTGGACCTCCTCGACGGGCTGGTCGAGCGGGTACTCCTTCTTGACGATGGGGCCGTTTACCCGCTCCCACTCGGCGACGAACTCGTCCTGAGCCTGGCAGAAAGCAGCAAGGGCCTCCTGGCCAAACTTCATGGCGGCGAGCATGTCGTCCTCGGAGATCTCCTCGGCGCCGGCCTCGACCATCGAGATGAAGTCGGCAGAGCCGCCCAGCTCCAGGTCCAGATCGGAGTTCTCGCGCTCCTCGTAGGTGGGGTTGACGATAAACTCGCCGGTCTCCACGTTGCGGCCGATGCGCACACAAGCAAGCGGGCCCTCAAAGGGCACGCCGCCGAGCGTCATGGCCAGGGAAGCACCCATGACGTTGATGACGTCAAAGGGGTTGACCTGGTCGGCGACAAGCGAGGTAGCGACGATGTGCACCTCGTTGCGGAAGCCGTCCGGGAAGCTCGGGCGAATCGGACGGTCGATCATGCGCGCGGTGAGCGTGGCCTTCTCGCTGGGACGGCCCTCACGCTTGAGGTAGCCACCCGGGATGCGGCCGGCGGCGTACATCTTCTCGTTGAAGTCGACGGTCAGCGGGAAGAAGTCGTAGTTCTTACGCTCCTTGGAGACGACCACGGTGTCGAGCATCGTGGTGTCGCCCTGCTTGACCAAGCAGGCGCCGGTGGCCTGCTTGGCAAGCTCGCCCGACTCAAAGGTGTAGGTCTTGCCGTACAGCTCAAAGGTCTTGGATACGAGTGTCATTGTTCTCCTTTACCCCACAGGCCCCTTGCCTGCGGGCTTCTCATGTGACGCGGGCCCCCTGCCCCCGCCACGCTTCAGAGCGTGATTGTTCGCGCCCTTACACAAAAAGAGCGCCCCGCTGCGCAGGACGCTCCTTACATGTACAAATCCTTACTGGATGTTGTCGCGGATGCCCAGAGCCTTGATGAGCTCACGATACTCGACGATGTCGTTCTTCTTGATGTAGGAGAGAAGACGACGACGACGGCCGACGAGCATGAGCAGGCCACGACGGGTGTGGAAGTCCTTCTGGTGGGACTTCATGTGCTCGGTCAGCTCCTTGATGCGCTCGGACAGGATGGCGACCTGAACCTTGGGGTTGCCGGTGTCGACCGGGGTGTTACCGAACTGGGCAGTCAGCTCCGCCTTGCGCTCTTTGGAAACAGTCATTGTTTCACCTTTCGTTTTGCGTCGCCATCGGGCGACTCGATTCGCCTCGGACTGGGAAGCCGCCGGTGGAGCGAGCAACCAAGGTCGAGGTACCAACAGGCCGATATGTTACCACAAGCAGCCCGCCCCTGCGCATCATCACCGACCCAACATGAATTCCATCGCACGGAGGCGCTGATCGGTGTGCGTCGCAGCCCAAACATGCGAAAGCCCGAGCAAGAATGCCGCCGTATGCGGGTCGATTCGCTCGGCCATGAGCGCATCGAAGGTCATGGACATGAGGGCGCGCAGCCATGCGACCTCACCAGTCGATACCAGCTCGGCACCCGGAACGCTCGACGCGCACGATCCGCACATGAGCCCGCCCGCCTGTGGTGAAAAATACGACAGCATGGGGTCTCCGCACAGCACGCAGGCCGAAAAATCTGGTCGATAGCCAACGTGCGACAGCAGCTTAAAGACATATGCCGCCACAAGTAAATCCATATGCGCAGCGCCGAGCCCGCTGCCGACCAGGGTAAGCGCCCGTTGCGTAATGGCAAAGGTAAACGGGTCCTCGGCGTCCTCGAACGAGCACACGCGCGCGACCTCGGCGATCGCGCTTGCGGCGCAGGTCGTCTCGTAATCGGGCGCAGCGCCGAGCGGCGCCTCCATAAGCTCGGCCTGAGAAACCACGTCGAGTGACCGTCCATGTGCGAGCAGCATATCGACCGTACAGAACAGCTCGCAGCGCGCAGCCAGGCGTCCGCCGGGTTTGCGGGCGCCCTTTGCCACTGCACGAACCTGCCGTCCCCGCTCGTCAAGCATCGTCAAGATCAGGTCGGTCTCTTTGAGCTTCGTCTTGTCGAGGACGAGCACCTTGGTGCGATATGTCCGGGAGCCTGCCATGCGCGCCGCGCGTCCTTAGTCCTCGGCGGTGTAGCCAAAGCGACGAATCTGGGCCTCGTCGTCGCGCCAGCCAGCCTTGACCTTCACGTCCAGCTCCAAAAAGACCTGCGTGCCAAAGATGCGCTCAAGATCGCGACGGGCGTCGATACCGATATGCTTGATCATCTCGCCGCCCTTACCGATGATGATGCCCTTTTGGCCCTCGCGCTCGACGTAAATGGTGGCGTGCACGCGCAGCACCTTCTTGGTCTGCTCGAGCGCATCGCAGATCACGCCAACGGAGTGCGGAATCTCATCACGGGTGCGGCGCAAGACCTTCTCGCGCACAAACTCGGCAACGAGCGTCTCATCGGAAGCGTCGGTACCCATGTCCTCGGGGAACCAACGCGGACCCTCAGGCAAAAAGTGCGCAACGGTCTCGATAAATGCATCGACGTTGAAGTTCTTGACCGACGACGTCACGATCTCGTCGTCATATTCCATGAGTTCGTGGGCTGCCTTAAGCTGCTCCATGACCTGTGCGGGGTCGGCCTCATCGGCCTTAGTGAGCACCAGGACCTTCTTGCAACGAGCGCATCTGACACGCTCGGCAACCCAGGCGTCTCCCCTGCCGATCGGTTTGGTGGCATCAATCAAAAACGCGACAACATCAACATCGTTCAGCTCGAACAACGCGCTCTTGTTGAGCTCGGATCCCAAGCCGTCCTTGGGCTTATGAATACCGGGGGTATCGACAAAGACCAACTGGTAGCCGGGGCGGTTGACGACGGCGCGCATGCGGCGGCGGGTCGTCTGGGCCACCGGCGAGGTGATGGCGACCTTTTTGCCATAGCAGGCATTAAGCAGCGTAGACTTGCCGGCGTTGGGACGACCGACCAGGGCCACAAAGCCGCTGCGGAAACCGGGCTCCACGTCGCCAAAGCCCGCGAGGTTGTCGTCCTCGTCGCACAGGGCGTCGAGCTCCTCATCGCTCATGCCCTCAAACGGGTCGAACTCCTCGACTTCCTCGAGCTCCTCGGTATCCACCGCGTCCAGGGACTCGTCGTCCAAAATCTCATCGGTAGGCTGCATATTGTCGGACATGGGAATCCCTTTCTAAATAAAGCCGAGCGCGTGGGCAAATACCAGCACGCCCACAATCGCGGCAGTGATGGAAAGAACGTATACGGAGGCGGCGGCGATGTCCTTCGCACGCTTGGCCAGCGGATGAAGCTCCTGGGTCGCCAGGTCGACGATGGCCTCCATGGCGGTGTTGCACAGCTCGCCGTGAATCACCAGGCCGCAGCAGATGATAATCGTGGCCCACTCGGCAATGTCGAGCCCCACGATGCAGCCGGCAATGACGGTGCACACGCCCGCCACGAGCATGACCTTAATGTTGCGCTCAGTCTTGACAGCGGTGACGAAGCCCTCCATGGCGTAGGAGAAGGACTTTAAAAAGGATGGATGATCCTTGTTCGATCCGGGAATCATAGACGGCTCCTAGTCGTGGGCATGGTTGGCGATGGGGCCGACGTGAACCAGCTTGGGGTCCTCGCCGCGCTCGAGCGCCAAATCTCGCAGGATAGCGTCCTCGCGGGCCTCCATGACCTCGGCCTCGTCGTCCTCAATGTGGTCATACCCCAGCAGGTGCAGCATGCCATGCACGAGCATCAGGCGGCACTCGTCGGCAGGGCTATTGCCAAAGCCGGGGGCCTGACGGGCAATGACCTGCGGGGCCAAGATGATATCGCCGAGCTCGAGCGTCTCGTCGGCGGGAATTTCCTCGTCAAAGGCCGAATCGCACTCAAACGAGAGCACATCGGTGGTGCGGTCGATACCGCGCCACTCGTGGTTGAGCTCGTGCATCTCGTCCTCGTCGACATACGAAAGGGAAATCTCGACTTCACGTTCAACGCCCTCGGCAGCAAGCACAACCTCGCAGATGTGCTCCACCTCCTGCGCGTCAAGCAGCGTATCGAGCTCGGCATCGTTGCTGATCAATACACTCAACGGGACTCCTTTCGGTCACGTACGCGTTTCTCGCGCACATCATCATAAGTATCGTATGCCTCGACGATACGTCCCACCAAGGCATGGCGCACCACGTCGGCGCGCTCGAGGTGCGAAAATGCGACATCGTCGACACGGCCCAAAATCTGCTCAACGT
>CABURV010000110.1 GCA_902494035.1 uncultured Collinsella sp. | reverse complement strand
GCGCGGGAACTCGTAGCAAGAGTAAGCGTCATCGACCTCGGCCTGGACCTGGGTCAGACGGGCAACCATGAGCTTGTCGAGCGGCAGCAGGTCGGCAAAGGCGACGCCGTCGGTCTCAGGCTCAAACTGACCCTCGAGCTCGGAGAGCAGGAAGCGCAGCGTGTTGCGGAAACGACGGTAGGCATCGGACGTACGAGCGAGAATCTCGTGGTCGATGGAGACGTCGGAGCTGGTGTCGACGGAGGCAACCCACAGACGGATGATGTCGGCGCCCATCTCGTCGCAGACCTTGTTGGGGTCGATAACGTTGCCGAGCGACTTGGACATCTTACGGCCCTGGCCGTCGAGGGTGAAGCCCTGCGAGACGACCGCCTTGTACGGAGCGTGGCCGTTGGCGCCCACCGAGGTGAGCAGCGAGCTCTGGAACCAACCGCGGTGCTGGTCGGAGCCCTCAAGGTACACATCCGCCGGATACTCCAGCTCGGGACGGTACTCGCAGACGGCCTTCCAGGAGACGCCGGAATCCCACCACACGTCGAGGATGTCCTTATCGGCCTTGAGGTGATGGCCGCCGCACTTGGGGCAGACGCAGGCCTCGCCCAGGTAGCTCTGGGGAGCGTCGGTGAACCAGGCGTCGGAGCCCTTCTCGTGGAAGAGCTTGATGACGGCGTCGAGTGTGGCGTCGTTCATGACCTTCTCGCCGCAGTCGGCGCAGGTGTAGCTGGGGATCGGCACACCCCAGTTACGCTGGCGGCTGATGCACCAGTCGGGACGCTGCTCGACCATGGCACCGATGCGGTTGGCCGCGTGGGCCGGATACCACGTGACGTTCTCGCGGACCTCCTTGCCAGCCTGATCGCGCAGACCGGTCTTGTCCATCGAGACAAACCACTGGTCGGTGGCACGGAAGAGCACCGGGTGCTTGCAGCGCCAGCAATGCGGATAGCTGTGCGTGATCTTCTTCTCGAGGACCAGGGTGCCGTGCTCGCGCAGGAACTCGATGATGTGCGGGTTGGCCTCATCGGTGTCCATACCGCTGAAGGGGCCACCGGTGCCAAACTCCTTGCCGGTGTAGAACTTGCCGTCGTCATCGACCGGCATGCAGATGTCGGTGATGCCCTCCTTGAGGCAGGCGAAGTAGTCATCGACGCCGTGGCCGGGCGAGTTGTGGACGATACCGGTACCGTCATCGACACCGACGTAATCGGCCAGCAGCGCCACGCCCTCGACGCCGTCAAAGATCGGCTGCTTGTAGTGGATGTGGTGGAAGGTCTCGGCGGGAACCACGTAGGGCTTGCCGTCGACCATGACCGGGGTGTACTCCCAGCCAAACTCCTCGCAACACTTGGAAGCCAGGTCCTCGAGCATGACCTCGGCACGCCCATCGTGTTCAACGGCGACATAGGCGGCGCCGGGCTTGAGGGAAACGGCCTGGTCGGAAGGGATGGTCCACGGGGTGGTCGTCCAGATGATGAAGTCGACCGGGCCGTCGAAGTTCTCGAGACCGGCGGGCTTGGAAGTCATCTCAAAGCGCACGAAGATGGACGGGCTCGTCTCGTCGGAGTACTCGATCTCGGCCTCGGCCAGCGCGGTGTGGCAGTGCTTGCACCAGTGAACCGGCTTGTGGCCGCGATAGATCATGCCCTTATCGAACATGGCCTTGAAGACCTCGATGTCGGCGGCGTCATGCTGGTGATAGAGCGTCAGATATGGGTTGTCCCAGTCGCCGAGCACGCCCAGGCGACGGAAGCCGGCCTTCTGCAGCTCGATGTTCTCGACAGCGAACTTGTTGCAGAGCTCGCGGATCTTAGCCGTGGAGGTCTGGTTGAACTTCTCGGTGCCGAGCTTCTCCTCGACCTTGTGCTCAATCGGCTGACCGTGGCAGTCCCAACCGGGGACAAAGGGAACCTCATAGCCCTGCATCATCCAGTAACGGTTGATCATGTCCTTGGAGATCTTGTTCATGGCGTGGCCGATGTGGATCGGGCCGTTGGCGTACGGAGGGCCGTCGTGCAGCACGAACTTCTTGTGACCCTCGTTCTTCTTTAGAACTTGCTCGTAGACCTTGTTGTCCTGCCAGTCCTTGAGTCGCTTGGGCTCGGACTTGGAAAGACCGGCACGCATGGGAAATCCGGTTTTGGGCAGATTCATCGTCTGCTTATACTCGTTTGCCACGGTACCCCTTTCATGTCGTGGGCGCGCACGCCCGTTGGGCACCAAAAAGGCGCCCGTCCCTGCAAGCTGGGACGAAGCGCCACAAAACGGGCCGTCTGCCCGCAAAAGCTCTTCGCTTAACCACCCAGCTTAGATGCCCTCGCCCGCGTCGCCGCGCGCTCGCATCCGTTACTCGGCTGATCTGTATCGACGACCATCTCGGCGATGTCTACTAAGACGAACCTGCGCGGCACGTCCGTTGGGACCGCAGCTCCGGGGTGATTTTCATCGGTCGCATGCACGGGTTCTCAGCGCTCCCCGTTCTCTGTAGCATGCGGACGGCCGACTACTCGTCCCCATCAACGCTTCTGGCGTGTATCCTAGCACGTTCCGCGCCGGCGAAAAACCCTCAACACTGGTTTAATACGTTCGAAATTTCTTACGGCTGTGGACTTTCTCCTGGAGCAAAATACCTGTAAGCACTTTATCAAACGAAAGAAGGTTGCTATGCGCACGATCGGAATGAGCGACTACACGGTTGGCGAGGATTGCTTTATCGAGCTGCCCGCCGCACTGGCAGAGTACGGAGCGACCAAGGTCGCCATCATTGGCGGCAAGCGAGCCCTGGCTGCGGCGCTACCGGGCGTCGAAGCTGCGCTTGAAGGAACCGATGTCGAGGTTCTGGAGACGCGCGTCTATGGCACCAACAGTACGCGCGCCAATATCGTCAAGGTCGTGAACTCCCCTGCCTGCCAGGAAGCCGACGTGCTCATCGCATGCGGCGGCGGCAAGGCGCTCGACACCGTGAAGACCGCTGCCATTGAGCTCAAGAAGATCGTCTTCACCGTCCCGACGATCTGCTCCAACTGCTCGGCCGCGACCGCCATTGCCGTCGTCTACAACGATGACGGCTCACTCGAGGGCTATTCATACCCCAACCGACCGGCGCACATCTTCATCAACCCCAAGATCATCGCCGAGGCACCGGCAGAGTACTTCTGGGCCGGCGTGGGCGATGCCCTGTCAAAGCAGCCCGAGGTCGAGTACGCCACGAGCGCCGGTAACCTGGAGCACACCGCCGGTCTTGGCCTGGCACTCGCGCACACCTGTTCCGAGCCGCTGTTTACCTATGGCGTCCAGGGTCTTGAGGACGTGCGCCAGGACCAGTCGACCGAAGCCGTCAAGCAGATCGCGCTCGACATCGTGGTCAACACGGGCTATGTCTCGAACCTGACCAACCAAAACGATTACTACTACAACTCGAGCGTGGCGCATGCGTTCTACAACGCCACGTGCAGCATCCCGCGAGAGGGCTCCTATCTGCACGGCGAGGTCGTAAGCCTGGGCGTGCTGGTGCTGTTTGCCTATACGGGCGATACCGAGAACCTTGAGCGCTACGCCGCCTTTAACAAGCAGATGGGGCTGCCTGTGACGCTTGAGCAGGTCGGGCTTTCCGAGGCCGATATCCCTGCCCTGTGCGAGTTCGCACATGCCACCAACGAGTGGAAGCAGGGCAATCCTGAGCCCTTCACCGACGAAAAGTTCGCCGCTGCTATCAAGTCCGTCGACGCTTACGGCCACACGCTCTAGGACTGGCCCAAAACCACCACAAAGGGGACAGGCACCTTTCTGGTGGTTTTTTATTGCTCCAGCATTCAGTTCGTACTCGAACCCGATTCTTTACGAGAAAGGGTTCGGGTACGCTTTTTGTTTATCGGAAATTCTGCGGAAGGACTACTCGAAACGGTAAACGGGAACGAACAGAGGCAGGGTATCATCGTGGTGATGGTATCCTGCCTTTTGTTTTGCGGGATTAAGGTCGCTTTATGCGAACTTGATCGCCACTTATATGGCGCATTGATGGCAATTACTTCGTACGTGCATACCGAGAGCCTGTACACCTCTGGCAAGGCGTAGCACACTAGACTTTGTTCCAAAGTCCGTGTGCTAAGGGGGCAGGCCCCTTAGAATTCCTGTGGAGTGTGTACGCACGTACGCAGGAAAACGGCAAAATTTCGCTATATCAGGGCGTTCTTTCATTGGAGAGTATGGTATACACGGCTTAGTTCAACAAATAAGAAAGTATATATAAAGGAGATTATTGATGAAACTGTTTTATGTTCTCACTTTTCAAATGTAGGAAGTCTGATAAAGGAAGAAATTGAAAATAAAAAAGTCGCATTTATTCCAACAGCTTCGCTGCGTGAAGGCTACACCGGTTATGTCGGCTCGGCTCGAAAATTATTCAAAAAG
>CABURV010000109.1 GCA_902494035.1 uncultured Collinsella sp. | reverse complement strand
CTCGAGAGCTACACCCGCGGCGTCGAGCTCCTCAAGAGCCTGCGCACCCGCCTGTCCGATGCCGAGCAGAAGGTCTCGGTGCTCCTTAAGGATGTCGACGGCAACGACGTGCTCGCCGACGGCGAGGCCGCCAACACCGACGACAGCCTCTCGTTCTAACCATCCCGACCAAATATAATTACCTTGGTCTGTGAGAAAGGAACCAACCATGTGTGATTGCATCTTCTGCAAAATTGCCAACCACGAGATCCCCTCGACCGTTGTCTATGAGGACGATCAGGTCATCGCGTTCGACGACCTCAATCCCCAGGCGCCGGTCCACACGCTCGTGATCCCTAAGAAGCACTACAGCGACATCGCCGACAACGTGCCTGCCGAGACCATGGGCGCCATGGCCCACGCCATCCAGGAGGTCGCCAAGGCCAAGGGCCTAGAGGACGGTTTCCGCGTCATCTCCAACAAGGGCGTCAACGCCGGCCAGACCGTCATGCACTTCCATATGCACGTCCTTGGCGGCAAGAACCTGGGCGAGAACCTCATCTGAGGGCGCGTAGCCCGTCGACTTGGCTGCCTTTGGAGTAATCTATGCAGCTTTCTCAACTCGAATACCTTCAAGCGGTAGCGAACTATGGCGGCGTGCGCAAAGCAGCTCGCGCCGTTCATGTGAGTCCGCAGGCCGTTTCGTCGGCAATCAAAAAGTTGGAATCTGAGTATCAGATCGTTTTGCTCAACCGATCGGCGGGGGAGGCTGTTTTGTCTCCGGCGGGCAGAGAATTTGCGCGTCGTGCACGCGTGATCCTGGCACAAGTCGACGATCTCAAAAAGTACGCTCAATCGAGGGACGACGGCGTCTCGCCCGACGGCCACTTTCGTCTTTACGCCCCCTGCCTTCATGGGCGGGGGCGCCTTTTTGTCGAAAACTGGTATGACTCGTTTGAAAGCTCGCACCCTCAGATTCACCTTGATGTGTGGCATCAGCCAACGGCTACATGCTTTGAATCACTTGTGCTTGGCATTTCGGATGCGGCCATTTCATTTGAGGAACCAAGGGACAGTGTCCTTTCTTCGAAATACTTGGGTGAAAAGGAGCTCAAGGTCCTTTCGTGCCCAGCTGGTCATCAATCTGTTGACGCTATGACCATTCGTGAGTTACTGGGCGGCAGGCTCGCTGTTCCCATTAATTTGTCACCCTGTCTCAATGCAATCAATCAATGTCCCGAAGCTCAGCTGGTTAATTTCCGCTTCCGCGACGTCGAATACGGAAACAGAGCGCAGGCTGAGTTTCTTCAAGCCGGGGGATTGATATTGGGTTTTTCTGGCTCTTCTCTCGCATCAGATGGATCGGAAGTGAGCGAGTGCTCCATTGAAGCCTCACATGACGTAGCCTTGCCCATCTACTTTTGCTATCGACAAAATGCCTGGACCGATCGACACCAGACGGTATTTCTTCACCTATTGCGCCATCTCGCTTCGTGAGGCCATTTGGCCTCGTGTCGTCAAGTGAATGTTGACGCCTTGCAACACATAGCTGACAGCTTTGCCCCCATGCTTTTCCTAGATTCCGATTTAGATTGCTGACTCTTGGAGGGCGGAGCATGAAAAACCGTACGGTTTTGCTTTATATGACGTTCGTTTTTCTGTCGAACTTCAGCACCATTTTGTATTTTCTGACGGTTTACCTTGAATTCGTCGGATTCTCGATGGTGACGATTTCTAGCATGATGATTGCATATCAAGTGAGCAAGTTCATTCTTGAGGTTCCTACTGGTTATATTGCTGACAGGTTTGGACGAAAGACAAGCGGCCTCGTTGGCATTGTGGGAATGCTTGGGTACTACGCCGCCCTGCTCCTCGTCCGATCCCCCCTGCTTTTAATCGGTGCGTTCGCTCTCAAGGGTTTTGCCGTTGCATGTGTGAGCGGATCCATCGAAGCGATTTACATTGATAGCGTCTCTCAGGACCAACTCGTGAGACTTAATATCGTTGAGCGATTTGTCTTCTATGCGTCTTATGCCCTCTCCGCTTGTGTGGGCGGTTTCATTTCGTCCGCTGGCGCGTATCTCGTTGGGCTTTCGGTCGATATCATCGCAATGGTGTTGACGTTGGTTGTCGTTGTCTGCATTCCTGAGATGCGAAGAGGGAGCACTGCGGGGGTACCTGAGCGTGGAATTAGCCCGAAGATGATCGGTGCCGCTATTGCGTGTAATGGCATTCTTCGTTCAGCGTTCATCATGGACTGTTCTCAGGCATTTGCTTTTGTCGCCCTGGAAGACTTTTTCTCACTGCTGCTTGCGGGCCGCGGAATGAATGCCGTCGCTTCGGGTGTGATCATTGCGGTCCAGCTCCTTGCCGCGGCCGCCATGGGGCTTATTGTGCCCAGTGTGATTGCTCATGTCGACAAGAGCCGTTTTGCGCGTATTTGCGGCATCGTGCGCCTTTCCCTGACTGCTCTATTTTTGATTCCCTTTACTCCGATCTATTTGCTGCCCGTGTTCTATGTGTTGCAGACGGTCGCCTACTCGTTATTTGCTCCAATTAAATACTCAATTTTTCAAAATGCCACCGATTCTTCGATGCGCTGTTCACTGATTTCGGTTCAAAGCCAGATGGTTGCGGTGGGCGCTATCCTTTTCTACTTGTTCAATGCTGCGTTGAGCAACATCGTAGGCATTCGAGTCGTATTGCTTATCGCGCTCGGGATTTCCTCTTTGGTGTATATCCCCGCGCTATTTCGTCTTACAAGTCAAAGGCCATGCGTATTTAGGCACCGATAACTTATATATCAACGCAATAAACCCGAGCGCAAGGGCGTTTGGGTTTATTATTGAAGCGTATGTAACCTGGCGGCGCCACACCGCCTGTTAGTAGGGAGACACATGAACGTTCTGGTCGTCAACGCAGGATCTTCGACCCTTAAGTATCAGGTCATCGATACCAAGTCCCACAAGGTTTCCGCAAAGGGCTCCTGCGAGCGCGTCTGCTTTACCGGCGGTACCTTCACCCATGCTGCCAACGGCTCCAAGAAAGTGACCGAGAACATCGAGTTCCCCGACCACAAGGTCGCCATCGAGGTCGTCCTGAAGGACCTCGAGGCCAACGGCGTCAAGATCGAAGGCATTGGCCACCGTATCGTTCAGGGCGGTTGGTACTTCGGCGATTCCTCCCTCGTCGACGAGGACGTCCTCGCCAAGATCCGCGAGGTCGCCCCGCTCGCCCCGCTGCACAATAACCCCGAGGCCAACGTTATCGAGTACTGCCTGGAGCAGTATCCCGACCTGCCCAACGTCACGGTCTACGACACCGCTTTCCACTTCAACATGCCCGAGGTCGCCAAGACCTACGCCCTGCCCAAGGACGTCTGCGACAAGCTGCACATCCGTAAGTACGGCGCCCACGGCACCAGCTACCGTTACATCTCCAAGAAGGTTGCCGAGATGACCAACGGCGAGGCTCGCAAGGTTGTCGTGTGCCACATCGGTTCCGGCGCTTCCCTGTGCGCCATCGAGGACGGCAAGTGCATGGACACCACCATGGGCTTGACGCCGCTCGACGGTGTCATGATGGGCACCCGCTGCGGCTCCATCGACCCTGCTACCGTGTGCTACCTGCAGCGCGAAGGCGGCTACACCTTCGACGAGGTCGACGAGATGATGAACAAGAAGTCCGGTCTTTTGGCTGTGACCGGCGGCAAGACCAACGACTGCCGCAACGTTGAGGAGCTCGCCGCTGCCGGCGACCCCGAGGCCCAGCTCGCTTTCGATATGTTCGTCTACAAGATTGCCGCCAAGGCCGCCGAGATGGCCACATCCATGTGCGGCATGGACACCCTGGTCTTTACCGCCGGCATCGGCGAGCACGCTCCGGCCGTTCGCGCTGGCGTGGCCGACCGTCTGGCCTTTATGGGCGTCAAGATGGATCACGCCCGTAACGCCCTGCGTGGTGACGGCGCTTGGTGCCTGTCCGCCAAGGATTCCAAGGTCAAGATTTTCGTCATCCCCACGGACGAGGAGTTCATGATCGCTTCCGACGTCGAGCGCATCGTCAGCGGTAAGTAATTGATACAAGGGGAGGGGACTGGATGGCCTTGTGCCGTTCAGCCCCCTTTTACGCTCTTTGGGCGAAGAGCTTAATAGATATTTATTGAATTCTGATAACTTCTTATTAAAGGTACGGCCGCCTTATAGGTTTGTCGACCGTACTGTAATCACGAAGGAGTCTCATGAACGTACTTGTTGTCAACGCCGGCAGCTCAAGCCTTAAATATCAGCTCTTGGATACCGATACCCGCGAGGTTTTCGCCAAGGGTAACTGCGAGCGTATCGGCTCGGAGATGGGCGTCTTTGGCCACTCCGAGAACGGTGGTGCCAAGCAGACCGAGGAGATTCCTTTTCCCGATCATCGCTGCGCCATTGCGCGCGTGCTCGAGGAGCTCGAGAAGACCGACTTTACGATCGATGGCATCGGCCACCGTATCGTTCAGGGCGGCTGGCACTTCGATGATTCCGCGGTCGTCGACGATGAGG
>CABURV010000108.1 GCA_902494035.1 uncultured Collinsella sp. | reverse complement strand
TGCTTGTAGCTGGTCTCGTGCTCCTCGTCGATAATGATGAGGCCCAAGTCACTGAGCGGACAAAAGAGCGCCGAGCGGGCGCCGACGACCACGCGGGCCGCACCGCTGGCAACCATATCCCACTGGTCCAGGCGCTCGCCGGACGAAAGGCGCGAATGGAACACGGCGACCGTCTCACCAAAACGCGAGCGGAAGCGGCCGACGGTCTGGGCCGTCAGTGAGATCTCGGGTACGAGCACGCAGGCCGAGCGACCGACCGCGAGCACGCGCTCGATAGCGGAGAGGTAGACCTCGGTTTTGCCGGAACCTGTAACGCCGTCCACCAGCACCACGTCGCCGTGTGCGTCCAAGCGAGCGCGCTCAATCTGCGCGAGCGCCTGCTGCTGGCCGTTCGTAAGTGCGACCGGCGCTTTGCCGCTCGCAGAGGACAGCGTAGTTTGCTCGCTGCAACCGCGCCAGGCACGGCGCTCCTCCACCACCACGACGCCGCGCTTTTCGAGCGCCTTGATGGTCGCCGACATGCTGTTATAGAGAAGGTTGAGGTCGCGCGTCGTGACCGGTCCGCACTGGAGCGCCTCGATGAGCTGACGCTGACGAACCGCAGTTTTAGGAGGCGTATAGTCAAATCCCTCGGGCGTGAGCATGACCCAGCGGTTTTGGATAGGCTTGACGGCGGGACGTTCAACCGTCCACACGCCATCGTCGCCCTTGACCACACGCGGGCTTCCACCCGGTGGCAAAAACAGGCGCAAGCACTCGGAAAGTGTCGCGACATACTCGCGGCTCATCCAGCACGCGATACGGGCAGCCTCGGCGGTAAAGAGCGGCTTGCTGAGGATAGCTTCGATAGGCTTGATACGCGCGGGATCGAGAGCGTCGTTACCTTGCAGGTCGGCCAGCTCGGGCGCGATGTCGACGATGTAGCCCGCGGCCGCACGGTTGCCAAAATGAACTAGGACGGTGGAGCCGATCTGGACATCGTTGGCGAGTGGCTGCGAAATGCCGTAGACAAACGGCTCGGACAGCGCACGGGTGGGAATGTCAAGGACTACGCTCGCATAGGCGGCGACGGGTTCAAGTGCGAACTCGGGCTGCGCCGGGGCGGCGGCAGGAGCCGCGGACTTCGGAGCTTCCTCCGGTTCCGGCGAACCAAACAGCGAAAGTTGCTCGGCCATGGCCCCAGCACCTCCTATCCCATACGTCTACAGAAACAAGAGCCCCGCTCTGAGTGAACGGGGCTCGGATACATACGTTTGCGCAGCGATTACAGCGCCATCGTGCGGGCGCGGTCGATGCGTGCCAGGCAGTCGTCGCGGCCGATGAGCGCCATGGTCTCGCCCAGCGGAGGGCTCACCATGTTGCCGCAGACGGCGACGCGCACGGCCTGGAACACCACGCGCTTCTTGAGGTCCATCTGCTCGGGCAGCGGCTCAAGCGCGGCGTCGATGTTGGCAGCCGTCCACTCGTCCACACCCTCGAGCGCGGCCTTGGCGGCATCCAGAATGGCGCCCATGCCCTCCTTGGCCAAGCCCTTGTTGACGGACTTCTCGTCATACTCGAGCGTCTCGGCCGTAGCGAAGATGGGAGCGGCGACGCTCACGGCGTCGGCCGGCATCTTGGTGCGCGGCTTGACAATGGCGGCAAGCGCGTCGATCCAGTCCTCGCCGTACTCGACATTACCCTCGATGAGACCCGCCTCGTGCAGCTCGGGGACCATGATCTCATCGGCAAACTGGGCATCGGACATGCCGTTAATGTACTCAGCGTTAACCCAATCGAGCTTCTTGGGGTCGAAGGTCGCCGGGTTCTTGGAAATGCGGTCGAGCGAGAACTTGCTGGCCAGGACATCGCGCGGGATGATCGTGGTCTCGCCGTCGAGCGACCAGCCGAGCAGCGCCAGGTAGTTGACGAAGGCGTCGGACAGGTAACCGGCGTCGCGGTACTCCTCCACCGAGGTGGCGCCGTGGCGCTTGGAGAGCTTCTTGCCGTCGGCGCCCAGAATCATGGAGATGTGGGCGAACGTGGGCACGGGCGCGCCGAGGGCCTCATAGACCATGACCTGACGCGGGGTGTTGGACAGGTGGTCGTCGCCACGGATGACATGGGTAATCTTCATCATGGCGTCGTCGACGACGGTCGCGAAGTTGTACGTGGGCGTGCCATCGGAGCGGAAGATGACAAAGTCGTCGAGCTCCTTGGCGTCGAAGGACACCTCGCCGTGGACGGCGTCGTGGATGACGACGTCGCCGCGGTCCTCGGGCACCTTGATGCGCAGGACATAGGACTCGCCGGCCTCGATGCGGCGGCGGGCCTCCTCGGGATCAAGATCGCGGCAACGGCGCTGATAGCCCTGGAAGGGGTCCTTGCGCTCCTGCGCGGCCTTACGATCGGCGTCGAGCTGCTCCTTGGTGCAGAAGCAGGGATAGGCCTTGCCCTCGTCCCAAAGCTTCTGGGCGGCCTGCTTGTACAGGTCCAGGCGCTCGGTCTGGGCGTAGGGGCCATAGTCGCCGCCCACCTCGGGACCCTCGTCCCAGTCCAGGCCAAGCCAACGCATGGCGCGCAGAATGATCTGCGTGTTCTCGTCGGTGGAGCGGGTGGGGTCGGTGTCGTCGATGCGCAGGATGAACGTGCCGCCGTTTGCGCGGGCGAAAGCCCAGTTATAGATAGCGGTGCGGGCACCGCCGATGTGCAGCTTGCCCGTCGGTGAGGGTGCAAAGCGGACGCGAACGTCTGATGCCATGGATATCTCCTCGATTGCAGGATGGATGTCTAACTGCACCAGTATAAAGCAACAATGCGACCTCCGCACAAAGGGCACCGACCCACTCATTGGGGACAGGCTTAAATGATCAGTCTTTGGGCAACCCGTCGGCACTTAGGTAAGACTGGTCATTTAAGCCTGTCCCCAATGAGTAGGTGCGGAAAGGGTGTGAATGTTTGATTTACGCGCTATGATGTGCCCTTGCATAGAGAGCCCGGCGGAATGGTAACGGTCGCCGGGACACGTTTTTGAAAGGACAATCATGTCAGAAGAACTTCGTTCCATCCCGCCCCAACACGGGTCCTTTGTTTTTACGTCGGAGTCGGTGACCGAAGGTCATCCCGATAAGATCGCTGACCAGATCAGCGACGCCGTCCTCGACGCAATCCTCGCCAAAGAAATAGAGCTCCAGGAGCAGGGCTACATCGCCCCCAACGGCGTGCCTGCCAACGTGGAGAACGTCCGCTGCGCCTGCGAGACCCTCGTGACCACCGGCACCGTCATCGTCGCCGGCGAGATTCGCACCCAGGCCTACGTCGACGTACAGGAAATCGCCCGTAGCGTTATCCGCCGCATTGGCTACAACCGTGCAAAGTTCGGTTTTGACTGCGATACCTGCGGCGTCATGAGCCTCATCCACGAGCAGTCCCCCGATATCGCCCAGGGCGTCGACGAGTCGTTTGAGACCCAGACCGGCGCTACCACCGACCCGATCGACCTGATCGGCGCCGGCGACCAGGGCATGATGTTCGGCTACGCCTCCAACGAGACCAAGACCCTCATGCCCATGCCGCACTACCTGGCAAGCCGCCTGGCCGAGCGCCTGGCAGCCGTGCGCCACGACGGCACCCTGCCCTATCTGCGCCCTGACGGCAAGACCCAGGTCACCGTGCGCTACGAGGACGGCAAGCCCGTCGAGGTCACGACCATCGTCATCTCCACGCAGCACGCCGCCGAGATCGAGGACATGGGCAAGATCAAGGACGACCTCATCGAGCATGTCATCGCGCCTGTCATGGCTGCCGAGAACATGCCGTGGGATAGCGCCGACATCTATGTGAACCCCACCGGCCGCTTTGTCGTGGGTGGCCCCATGGGCGACACGGGCCTCACCGGCCGCAAGATCATCGTCGACACCTATGGCGGCTACGGCCGTCACGGCGGCGGCGCCTTTAGCGGCAAGGACTGCACCAAGGTCGACCGCTCCGCTGCATACGCCGCTCGCTGGGTCGCCAAGAACGTAGTCGCCGCCGGCCTTGCCGACCGCTGCGAAGTCGAGCTTGCTTACGCCATCGGCGTTTCCAAGCCCCTCTCAATCATGGTCGACACCTTCGGTACCGCACATGTAGCCGAGGACAAGATCGTTGAAGCCGTAGAGAAGACCTTCGACCTGCGCCCGGGCGCAATCATCCGCGACCTAGACCTGCGTCGCCCCATCTACGAAAAGACGGCAGCCTACGGTCACTTCGGCCGAGAAGACGCCGACTTCACCTGGGAGAAAACCGATCGAGTCGAAGAGCTCAAAGCAGCCTGCGGACTGTAATTAAGAACCGCTAAGGTCACAACACGCACGCGCTTTCAAAAGAAGTACCGCCCCCAAGCGGTGCTTCTTTTTTATTAATCCGGGGTTAAGATGCTTCGATATGAGCCTACGCTGCGTCCCTAGCTAATGAATTTTGCCATCTAGCAACCCCAACCATGTATCCTTAGTCCCGAGGGGCGGGGCATAAGGTCGATCGCGAGTTCCGCACGAGCCGGAGAGCACTTAATGTGCTCTCCGTGCGAGCAGGACTGTCCGAGCAGGCGACCTTATGCCCC
>CABURV010000107.1 GCA_902494035.1 uncultured Collinsella sp. | reverse complement strand
GCGCTCCATCGCCGTCATGCCCAATAACGAGGAGGCGGCTCTTGAGGTTTGGCACTCGCTCGACCACGCCGCCGCGGCATTTGAAGCAGCGATCAGCGCAGATGCCGAGGAACAGACCGCAGACGCTCATGACGAAGCCGCCGATACCCTCATGCCCGAACCTGCCGCCACGCTCGACCTGGGCGACGGCAAGCCGCTGCCCGTGCTCATTCCCGAGTCTGAGCAGTTCGCCAACCGCCTGCGCAAGAATGCCCGCCTGCGCCGCAAGTGGGCCAAGCGCGAGGGCGTGAGCTGCTACCGCGTCTACGATGCCGACCTGCCCGACTACTCCGCCGCCATCGACCTGTACGAGGGCTGCCCGCAGACGCCGGGCCGCTGGCTCGTCATCGCCGAATACGCCGCACCCAAGACCATCGACCCCGCGCTTGCCCAGGCCCGCATGCTCGACATCTTGGCCATCGCGCCGCGTATTCTTGATGTTCCGGCCGAGCACGTGCACGCCAAGGCCCGCATGCGTTCGCGCGGCGGCTCGCAGTACGGCAAGCAGGGCGCCGGCAAGGGCGCATCGGGCGAGCGCGCCAATATCGCGCGCCGTCGCCTCCCGCTCATCGAAGAGGGCGGCCTCACCTTTGCCGTCAACTTTGACGACTACCTGGACGTCGGCATCTTCCTGGATCACCGCGTCACCCGCAACCTAGTGCGCGAGCACGCCAAGCAGGCGCGCCGCTTCCTCAACCTGTTTGCCTACACCGGCACCGCCACCTGCTATGCTGCCGACGGCGGCGTCGAGGAAACCGTGACAGTCGACCTTTCCAACACCTACCTGGACTGGGCCGAGCGCAATATGCGCCAAAACGGCTTTGTTGGTCCGCAGCATCATTTTGTGCGCGACGACGTGCTCGCCTGGATTCGCGACCAGCGCCAGACGCGCAACCGCTGGGACCTGATCTTTGTCGACCCGCCCACGTTCTCGAACTCGTCCAAGATGGGCCGCCGTACCTGGGATGTCCAGCGCGACCATGTTGAGCTTTTGGCCGGCGTATCTCGCCTGCTTGCACAGGGTGGCCACGCCATCTTTAGTTGCAACCTGCGCGGCTTCCGCCCCGAAACGCGCAAGCTCGCGCGCGCGGGCGTGGTGCTACAGGACATTACGGCGCAGACCATTCCCGAGGACTTCGCACGTAACCAGAAGGTGCACCACTGCTATATCGTGCGCCGCCTGCCCATTGAGGACGCCATGGCCGAGGTCGGCTTTAGCGCCGAGGAAATTGCCGAGCGCGTCGAGGAACTGCGCAACCCCGAGGCTCGCAAGCCTCGCGCGACAGTGCCCGCGCACGCGCAGGCCGGCGACCGGGGGCCGCGCGGCAACGGCAAACCCTCCCCCGCCGGCAAGTCCAAAAAGAAGAAGTTCTACGCCAGCAAGCCCAAGGGCAAATAACAAAGTTGCGGTGGAATACGGACCGCTTTGCCTGGAATTAGGCAAATTTAGACCGTATTTCACCGCAACTCATATTGGGATGGCGGACGCCGTCCTACCCTTGGGTGACCAATCGGTAACCGATGCCTACGTGGGTTTGAATATAGCGCGGATGCGCGGGGTCGGACTCAATCTTCTTACGCAACGTGCCCATAAAGACACGCAGGCTCGCCAGGTCGCTCTTAGTTGCCGTGCCCCAAATCTCGTGCAAAATAAACTGGTGTGTCAGCACCTTGTCGGCGTTATGCGCCAGCAGGCACAGGAGCTTATACTCGATCGGCGTCAGATGCAGTTCCTCGCCATCCATCGTGGCGATGCCGGCATCAAAATCGATATGCAGCTCACCGGTATCGAACGAGCCCTCGGAGGCAACACCGCCCGTTTGCGCATACGAAAGGCGCCTGAGCGTCGTGCGAATGCGCGCGAGCAGCTCCTCGACCGAAAACGGCTTGGTCAGGTAGTCGTCGGCGCCGGCATCGAGCGCGCGAATCTTGTCCGCGTCCTCGCTGCGCGCCGAGACCACGATGATCGGCATGCCCGACCATGCGCGCACCGACTCCACTACCTTGACGCCGTCCATATCGGGCAGGCCCAAATCGAGCAGCACAATGCTCGGCGCTTGCGATGAGGCGGCGGCGATAGCGGCATGGGCGGTCTCCACGGCCATATGGCGCAAGCCGTGCGCCTCGAGCGCGGCAACGATAAGATTGCGAACGGCGGGGTCGTCTTCAACGACCAAGATGAGCGGTTTTACGGCAGAGTTCGGCACGACGCTACTCCTTATCAAACGAAACATCGGCGACGGGAAGCTCAATCGTAAAGACCGAGCCGTGCGGGTCCGCCGCGGCAACCTCTATGCTACCGCCATGCGCCAGCGCAATGGACCGGCAGAGCGAAAGCCCCAGGCCCACACTACGGTGGCTGTCGGCCAGGCCATGGTTGGCGGTATAGAACGACTCAAAGATGCGCTCGCGATCCTCGGGTGCGATGCCCGGACCATCATCGGCCACCGAGCACGCCACGCGTCCATCGTCGACGCTAATCGAAATCACGATATGCGAGCCTGCGGGTGTATAGGTGATAGCGTTATTCACCAGATTGACCACCAGCTGCACCATCAGGCGCGCATCGACGTTGACGAGCGCCGGCTCATCGCACGCCACCACCTTAAGGTCGTGCTCGCGCACGGCAGGGTTCACGTGGCGCAGCGCCTCCTCGACGATATCGTCCATGAGCTCGAGTGTGGTCGACAGGCGCATACCGCCACCCTCGAGCTTGGTGATGGCGAGCAGGTTCTCGACGGTGGCGTTGAGCCATTGCGCATCCGAGCGAATGGACAGGAGCAGGCCGCGGCGCGTCTGGGCATCGAGCACGGCGGTGCCGGTCGAGCCCTGGTCGAGCAGGACATCAGCATTGCCCGAAATACTGGTGAGCGGCGTACGCAGATCGTGCGAGATGGAGCGCAGCAGGTTGGCGCGCAGCTGTTCGTTTTTGGCAAGCACCGCCGCCTCCTCGCGGGCCTCCATGGCGCGGGCGCGATCGAGTGCCAGCTCGCCTTCGCTCACGATGGCATCGGCAAGTGTTCGCTCCTCGTGCGTCAGCACGTCGGGCTCGGCAACGATAGACAGCACGCCCACCACCGAGGCGGGGTCGCCCGAGCGCGCGAAGCCGTCGCCTGTGCGAACCGTCAGGTAGATGCCATAAAACGCCGAGCCGCCAAACGTGGCGTCGAGCGGCGTTCCCACATAGGCGGACGCCGAGAGCCGCGGCGGCATCTGCGGCGCCAGTTCGTGCACCGGTGCGGCATCGCCCACGGCCGTGTATGTCGCACGCGGCAGCAGGTCATCGCCCTCGGCATCGGCGCTGTACCACACGACCGGACAGCCCGAAAGACGCGCCAGCTGCGTTGCCATGGCGTGAACGATCTGCTGCTCGTCGGCGCACCGCTGCAGCATGCGGTTGGTCTCGAGCACCATATGCGTGCGGCGGTCGCTGGCGGCAGCCTGTGCCAAGGCGCGCCGCAGGGCCAACGCAATCGAGCTCGACACAAGCGAGACCACGAACATGATGAAGAACATGCCGGGATAGCCGCGGTCGATAAGCGACAGCGAGTAGCGCGGGTCGACAAACAAGAAGTTGTAGAGCGCCACGGCGGCAGCCGAGCTCAGCAAGCAATACAGGCGACTCCAGGTAAAGAATGCGCACAGCTGAACGGCGAACACATAGACGATCATGATGCTCGGCGCGAGACCCGGATGGTCGAGCAGCGCGCCCACAATCGTCGCCGCGACCAGCAGCCCCACCGATACGCAGGCGTCATACAGAGGAGTGCGGCGCGTCAGCGTTGTGCGCCGCCACCAAAAGCTATCGGCAATATCGCCGTCCGTACGGACGTCCATCAGTGCCCCGCCCCTCTCTCAAAAACAAAAACCACCACAAAGGGACAGGCACCTTTGTGGTGGTTTCCCTTGTGGTGGTTCCAAGTGTATAGCCTTTGCAACCGGCGGTCGCTAGACAAACAGCACGTGCGCGAGCAGGGCACACACGCACACCGCTCCAAATACCAGTGCCACGATCGAGATCACGCGGTCGGCCATGTCCATGTTGGCACGATTCGTAAAGAACCGATCTTCGGCGGCGTCGACGCGCGCCTCACATACTAGCTCGGCAACCACCTCGCGGCCATCAAGCATCTTTGCATCCATGTTTGCCTCTCTGGTCTCAATCTTATCCATCAAAAACCAACTCCGTGTAGCCGCCGACGTCTACGGCCGCTCGTTGGGGGCCAGGCGCTGCATCTTGTTCACGGCCTTGAACTTGGTGAACAGCGGCACGTACTCAAAGCTCACGTTGGAGTTCTCCAGGCCGTACCAGCGTGCAGGCGTGCCGGCGGCGCGGCGGATGATGTACTTGAGCGTGATGGCCGTACGCTCGCTCGGCTCCACATCGCTTTCGGGCGCCAGAAGCTTACGGATCAGGACGAACTTGAACGTACCGATGTTACCCGGATCCTTGTAGACCGAGTAGTCATGCGTCTGTGCAGGCAGTTCGCCGGTGGCAGCCAGGTCCTGAACGACCTGACGCAGGTAGGCATTGACGCGCTGGTTGATCTTGTAGCCCAGGTACAGATGCACGCGGAACACGTAGTCGGTGC
>CABURV010000106.1 GCA_902494035.1 uncultured Collinsella sp. | reverse complement strand
CGTCCGCCGCTGCGAGTATGTGTCCGAGGACGGCATCCAGTGCCGCAACCAGGCTCGTCCTGGCTCCCGTTTCTGCGGTGTCCACGACACCGACGCCTTCGATGATGCGGAGGACCTGATCTAGCGCGCGGTCGCGCCGGGCAGGTCCCGGCGCATCTCCCACGCTCGTTCAGTCTCTAGGCACCCAAGGTGCCAGAAAGGGTAGGTGAAGTCATATGGCAAAAGTCCGTGTGTCCACCCTGGCCAAAGAGTTCGGCATGACCTCCAAGGAACTGATGGGTCATCTCGCCGATATGAAGATTCCCGCTAAGTCCGCTTCCTCCACCTTGGAGGACGCTTATGTCGCTATGGTCCGCAAGCAGCTCGCCTCGGTGATCGAGGCCCGCGCTCAGGAAGTCGAGGCCGCCAAGCAGGCCGAGGAGCAGGCAGCTGCCGCCGAGGAGGCCGCACGCGCCGCCGAGGCCGAGCGCGAGCGCATCGCCGCCGAGAAGGCCCGCGAGGAGGAGCGCCGCCAGTTTGCCGCAGCCCAGGCTGCCGAGGAGGCTGCCCGCGCCGAGGCCGAGGCCAAGAAGAAGGCCGAGCAGGAGCGCCTTGCCCGCGAGAAGGAGGAGGCTGCCCGCGAGGCCCAGCGCCGCGCCGTTCCCGCTTCCGACTCCGGTTCGCGCTTCCGCTCGCTGCTCGACCAGATCGCCGCACAGGAGACCGTGCTCAAGGAGAAGAAGGACGCCGAGGACAAGGCCAAGGCCGAGCGCGCCGCAGAGCGCGGTAACCGTCGTGGCGGCAACAACGACCGCCGCGGTGGCCGTCGTAACGATCGCAACGCTTCCGACAACAACTCCGAGCGCAACGCCTCCGAGAGCCGTCCGCACAGCCATCGCACCAACGCCAGCAACAACGTCGCTGCCGGCATGGACTTCCCCAACCCCGACAAGCAGGGCAAGGGCAAGAAGCGCAAAGGCGGTCACAACAACGAAGAGGACCACTACAGCCGCATGGCTCGCGAGGCCGAGGAGTACAGCCGCGAGAAGGTGCTCGAGGAGGCTCGTGCCGCCGTCGAGGAGGCCTCTCGCGAGTCTACCGGTCGCCGCAAGAAGCGCAAGGAGAAGCGCGAGCGCGAGGCTGCCAAGGCTCAGGAGGAGCGCAAGATAGAGGAGGCGCTGGCCCAGGGCGTGAACCCCGAGGACCTCGACGCCATCAAGGTCTCCCAGGGCGTTACCGTCCAGGAGCTCGCCGAGGCGCTCGACGTTCCGGCCAACGACATCATCAAGCGCCTGTTCCTGCTGGGTACGCCGCTCACCATGACGCAGTCCATGTCCGACGACCTCGTTGAGCTCGTTGCCGACGACCTGGGCCGTCAGATCAAGATCATCACCCCCGAGGAGGAGAACACCTTCTCGTTCTACGACGATCCCGCCGACCTTAAGCCGCGCGCTCCGGTCGTCACCGTCATGGGTCACGTCGACCACGGCAAGACGTCGCTGCTCGACGCCATCCGTCACACCGGCGTTGCTGCCGGCGAGGCGGGCGGCATTACGCAGGCCATCGGCGCTTCGCAGGTCATGATCAACGACCGCAAGATCACCTTTATCGATACCCCGGGTCACGCCACCTTTACGGCTATGCGTGCCCGTGGCGCCAAGGTGACCGACATCGTCATCCTGATCGTCGCCGCCGACGACGGCGTCATGCCCCAGACGGTCGAGTCGATCAACCACGCCAAGGCCGCCGGCGTACCCATCGTCGTTGCCGTCAACAAGATCGATAAGCCCGGCGCCAACCCCGACCGTGTGCGTCAGGAGCTCACCGAGTACGGCGTCATCCCCGAGGAGTGGGGCGGACAGAACATGTTCGTCAACATCTCGGCCAAGCAGAAGATCGGTATCGACGATCTTCTGGAGACCGTGCTGCTCCAGGCAGACGTGCTCGAGCTCAAGGCCAACCCGGACACCTTTGCCTCCGGCAACGTCCTCGAGGCCAAGCTCGACAAGGGCCGCGGCTCGGTCGCTACCGTGCTCGTGACCCGCGGTACCTTGCATGTGGGCGATACGCTGGTCGCCGGCCTTACCTACGGCCGCGTCCGTGCTATGCTCGACCCCAAGGGTCGCGCCGTCACCGAGGCCGGTCCCTCCGACGCTGTCGAGATCCTGGGTCTGCAGTCCGTGCCCAACGCCGGTGACGAGTTCCGCGTGTTCGAGGACGAGCGCGAGGCTCGTGCCCTTGCCGACGAGCGTTCGCTCAAGGCCCGTATCGAGGAGCAGAGCCGCGTCAAGCACGTCACGCTCGAGAACCTCTTCGAGACCATTGCCGATGCCGAGGTCAAGGAGCTCAACCTGATCATCAAGGCCGACGTCCAGGGCTCCATCGAGGCTCTTCAGGACTCGCTCGACAAGATGGATCAGTCCGAGGTTCGCATCAACACGATTCACTCCGCCGTTGGCGCCATCAACGAGACGGACGTTGTCCTGGCCGACGCCTCCAACGCCATCATCATCGGCTTTGGCGTCCGTCCCGACGGTAAGGCCCGCTCCGCCGCCGAGCGCGAGGGTGTCGAGATCCGTTGCTACGACGTCATCTATAAGTGCCTCGAGGAGCTCGACGCCGCCCGTATCGGCATGCTCAAGCCCACCGAGGTCGAGGTCGCCACGGGTACCGCGACCGTCCTGGACACCTTCAAGGTGCCCAAAGTCGGTATCGCCGCCGGTGTCCGCGTCGAAGAGGGCGAGATCGCCGCGACCGATTCCGTGCGCCTGGTGCGCGACGGCATCGTGGTCTTCAACGGCAAGATCGCCTCGATGCGCCACTACAAGGACGAGGCCAAGAGCCTCAAGAGCGGTTCCGAGGGCGGCATTGGCCTGGAGAACTTCCAGGACATCAAGCCCGGCGACCAGATCGAGGGTTTCCGCATCGACCAGGTTGCCCGTACCGAGTAGGGGGTAGCGCTATGAAGCAAACGCAGGCAACCCGCCGTCTGGGCGAGCAGCTTCGCGAGAAGCTTGGTTATATCCTGCTCTTTGAGGTTTCCGATCCGCGTCTCGACCTGGTTACTTTGACCGCGGTCGAGGTCGCGGTGGACCGTTCGTTCGCGCGCGTGTACGTGTCGTGCGATGCGAGCCGCTACGATGAGGTCATGGAGGCGCTCGCAAGCGCTAAGGGCCGTATTCGCAGCCTGTTGGCTCGCTCGCTCGATTGGCGTGTTACGCCCGAGCTCGATTTTCGCATCGATCGCTCGACCGATGAGGCCGAGCGCATCACGCGTGCGCTGGAAAACGTTCCCGCCACGCTTGCGATCGAAAAGGACGAGGACGGCTATCCGATAGCGGATGCCGCCCAGGAGGCAGCTTTAGATGACTAATTCCGCCGACCTCGCCTCGTGCGAGTCTGCAGATATTCAGCGACGCATCCTCGAGCTCATCGAGGGTGCGTCCTCCATTGCGATTTCGGGACACACTTCTCCCGACGGCGACGCCTTGGGCTCTGTATTGGGTCTGGGCCTTTCGCTCATGAAGTTTTTTCCCAACAAGGACATTGCGCTGCTGCTGGCAGATGATGACCCGGTTCCGCGCATCTACCGCTTTATGGAAGGCTCCGATCGCCTGGTACCGGCATCTGCGTATACCGGCAATCCGGACCTGTTCATCTCGGTGGACGTGCCGGTCATCGAGCGCCTCAACAACTCGGCCGAGGTGCTTCGCCGCTCCAAGCATGTGGTGTGCTTCGATCACCATCCGGCGCGCGGGGAGTTTGCCGAGCTCAGTCTGAGACGCGTCGAAGCTGCAGCCTGCGCCATGATCATCGACCGCTTCTTGGACAATTGCGGCATTGTCGCACGTGATGGCGTCGCAACTTGCTTGCTGTGCGGCTTGGTGACCGACACCGGTCGTTTCCAGTACCAAAACGCCGATGCCGCCGCGTTCCATGCGGCCTCGCGTCTGGTTGCCCACGGTGCCGATCCGGCGCGTGTGGCACTCGAGGTATATCAGAGCATGCGTGTCGAGTTCTTGCACCTCAAGTCCATCGTTATGGGCCGCATCAAGACGGTGGCGCATGGTCGCGTGGCATATAGTTATGCGTACCAGAGCGACCTCGAGGCCTGCGGTGTCACTTCGGACGAGTGCGACGGTCTGGTCGATGTGGTGCGTTCGGTGATGGGTGTGGAGGTCTGCCTGTTCCTGAAGGGCATTGAGGGCGATACCAAGGTGCGCGGCAACCTGCGCTCCAAGGGCGACCTCAACGTGTCCGAGATCGCTGCTGCCTTTGGCGGAGGCGGACATCCCGCTGCCGCTGGTTTCTCCAACAACGGAACGATTCTCGAGACGCTCACCGCGGCACTCCCCATGCTGGCCGAGCTGGTAGGGGAGGATCCCGCTTCGGTGACCGTCGAGCTCTAACATTTTGGATGGTACATGGCTCGTCGTACGCCTTCTCAATTGAATATGCTGCTCGCCGTCGATAAGCCGGTGGGCTGCACGTCCCACGATGTGGTCTCGCAATGTCGGCGCGCCCTCCATGAGCGTCGCGTCGGCCATGCCGGCACGCTCGACCCCATGGCATCGGGTGTCATGGTGGTGGGCGTGGGTCAGGCCACCCGTCTGCTGGGTATGCTCACACTCGATACCAAAAGCTATGTCGCCGACATCTCGTTTGGCGCCGAGACCAATACCGATGATGCGGAGGGCG
>CABURV010000105.1 GCA_902494035.1 uncultured Collinsella sp. | reverse complement strand
GGGGTGGAGCAGTCTGGTAGCTCGCCGGGCTCATAACCCGGAGGTCGTAGGTTCAAATCCTGCCCCCGCGACCAAGAACTTGCAGCTCGTCGGCCTAGCCGGCGAGCTTTTTTGTTATTTCGGGACCGTGTTTTCGGTTCAATTCTCGGCCTCTCAATCAAAGATCTCGATCTGTAACATCTAGACCCGATTTGGGCGGCTAGGTGTTACAGATCGAGATATACCGGTGGGTTGGGTCGTGTTTGTCTAAATCTGTAACACGAGGGACGGATTTTGCCGAGTTGTTGTTATAGATTGAGATTTTCTAGCAGGCGGGTTTGGTTTGTCTCGATCTGTAACAGTAAGACCCGGTTTTGCCGCGTAACTGTTACAGATTGAGATAAACCGGCGGGCCGCCCTGCCCCATCCACCTGCCGCTACCTGCTGTCCGCCGATTTCCGTTGCGCTGTTGTATTCCCATGCCATATCCTCTAGACAACTACGCGGCATCATCGCCGCCGCGCCTACAAGAGAGGAATGTCCATGACCGCACCTGCATCCAAGCTGCTTCAGCCCATTACGGTTGGCCCCCTTGAGCTCAAAAACCGCATTATGTTCCCGCCGTTGACCACCGGCTACGAGGAGCGTGACGGCTCCATTGGCGAGCGCAGCCTGGCTTTTTACGAGCGCCTGGCCCGTGGCGGCGTAAGCTACATCGTCATCGGCGACGTTGCTCCCGTCATGACCGCAAGCCCCACGCCCAAGCTGGCGACCGACGCCCAAATCCCCACGTTTAAGGCCCTGGCCGATGCCGTCCACAAGCACGGCGCCAAGGTCGCGCTGCAGCTGTTCCACCCCGAGTACGACGTGCCCGGTGTCGGCCGCATGGTCATGGGATCCATGGCCGCCGCCAAGGCCGCGCAGGAGGCCAAGGCCGCCGGCGACGAGGAGACCTTTGCCGCCAAGATGGCCGAGTCCAACGAGATCCGCAACCAGGCCTACGCCAAGCTGCACCACGACATGCAGCACTTTGTGAACGAGGCGAGTGTGGAGCAGCTCACCCAGATCAAGGAGGCTATCGCCGCCTCGGCCGCTCGCGCGCAGCAGGCCGGCATCGACGCCATCGAGGTCCACGGCGACCGCCTGGTAGGTTCGCTGTGCTCGGCCATCCTCAACCAGCGCACCGACGAGTACGGCGGCTCGTTCGAGAACCGCGTTCGCTACGCGCTGGAGGTCGTCGCTGCCATTAAGGAAGCCGCGCCGCAGCTGATGGTGGAGTACAAGCTCCCCGTGATCATGGAGAACCCCGACGGCACGCCGCGCGGCAAGGGTGGCCTGCAGCCCGACGAGGCCTGCGAGTTTGCCAAGCTGCTCGAGGGCGCGGGCATCGATATGATTCAGGTCGCACAGGCCAACCACACCGGCAACATGGGCGACACCATTCCGCCCATGGGCGCCATGCCCTACAACTGGACGCTGCCCGTGGCCGAGCGCGTCAAGGCCCTGGTCTCCGTGCCGGTGGCAACCGTCGGCCGCGTTGTCTCGGTTGAGGCCGGCGAGAAGATTCTGGAAGACGGCTCCGCCGATATCATCGCTTATGGCCGCTCGCTCATGTGCGACCCCGACATTGCGCTGAAGGCCGCCACGGGCGAGCCCATTCGCGAGTGCCTCAACTGCAATAAGGGCTGTGTCGACGCGATTCAAAACCGCAAGTACATCTCGTGCGTGCTTAATGCCGAGAACGGCGACGAGGCGACCATCGCCATCAAGCCGGGCGAGGGCGACAAGAAGATCGCCGTGGTGGGCGGCGGTATTGCCGGCCTGGAGGCCGCGCGCGTGGCGGCCAAGCGCGGTTACGACGTGACCGTCTACGAGGCGAGCGATCATCTGGGCGGCCAGATTGTGCTGGCGGCCGCGCCTCCGCGCAAGGACGAGATCATGCGCTCGGTCGAGTACTACGAGAAGATTCTGCCTGGCCTGGGCGTGAAGGTTGAGCTCAACCATGCCGCTACCGCTGAGGACCTCAATGCCGCCGACGCTGCGATTGTGGCCGTGGGCGCGCACGACGTGGTCATCCCCGTTCCGGGTGCCGACTCGGAGAAGGTCGTCTCGAGCTGGGACGTGCTGGCCGGCAAGGTGGAGCTTACGGGCCGCGTCGCCGTCATTGGCGGCGGCCTGGTGGGCACCGAGACTGCCGAGTACCTGCTGCAGCACGGCTGCGAGGTGGCGATCGTGGAGATGCTCGACAAGATTGCCGCGGGCGAGTCCGAGACCATTCTGCCGCTGATTATGAGCGACTTTGCCGAGCACAACGTGGAGCAGCACGTGAAGACCCGCCTGACCGCCATTACCGACGAGGGCGTGGAGGCTGTTCGCACCACCGAGGACGGCGCCGAGGAGCCGGTGAAGATCGCCTGCGATTACGTGGTGATGGCCGTGGGCTCCAAGGCCAACGCGTTTGACCTGGATGGCGTGACGGTGCCCGTGACCTGCGTGGGCGACTGCTCGGGTGAGCGCACCGCCGACATTGCGAGCGCCATTCGCACGGCGTATCACGCGGCCAACGAGCTGTAGTTGAACATCGCAGCCAGGCGGGGCGGTAGCACGGATCCGCCTCGCCCGGCTGTGTCCCGTCGGGTGTCAACCGGTGCGGGGCCTGCAAGCGCAGCAGGCCCCGCCCTTTTTGTTTTGCTCCGGTGGATGGCAATGCGCGGTAATCATGAGGAGTGAGGACGTCTACTGTCTCGCAGATCACTCAAAATTATTGGGGGAGGGGTTAATAACTATATCCTCTATACCAAAGGACATAAAGAGATGCCAATTTTGTTGACAAGCGAATGACGATTAGCTGCGAGTTAGCTACCAGCGTAAATAATCGATAAAGAAATGTCGTAATTTGGTGCCAAATGCCCAGATAACGCCGCGTCTATTTTAATTTACTGCTTTGAGCAAACAGTAAAATGCTACTATCTAACTTGCACGTAAGAAAGCAGATTAACGGTTAAGGCTAAGAAGTGGCAGGTATGTCGGAAGCAACTAGGACTCGCACGCATGCGCCTGAGGTTAGGCAGCGCGCCGTCGAGATCCTCCAAGAGGGGGTCGGTCATCGCGCCCTCGCTGCGGAGCTTGGCATTCCCCAGGCCACGGCTCGTCAGTGGGCCCGCGCGTATGCCGTGGGCGGTGCCGACGCCGTTCTCAACGCCGGTTCGCATCATCACACCTATTCGTACGACGTAAAGCTCGCTGTGGTTAAGGACCGTCTGGAAAACGGCTTGACGGTTCGCGAGGCCATGATCAAGCACAAGATTCCCAGCGAGTCTTCGGTCAAGGCTTGGTGCCGTCAGTACCGCGAGAGCGGTGAGTCCGCACTGGTCGATAAGCCGCGCGGTCGCAAGCCGCGCGTTAAAAAGGCGGAATAGCAAACGGGATGGTGCGCCCACAGGGGCGCATTTTTCTTGCCGCGCCAACTTTTTGGACCGGCGCGAGCCTGTCGGGACATCCTCCAAAGTGGCCAATAAACTGCGCACAGTGGCCCGCGCACCTGTCGCTGCGATAGGGGGAGCGTCGCCTCTCTGCTCCAAAGCGGACGTGCCCTTACCCCGTACGCCTAAAACTCCCCAGTTGACCGAAAACCTGCCGCCGCTGCTCCTCAATTGAGCTATAACGTTAAACAATTGCAGCGTTTTTGCATGGGGGAGTGATGGTATGACGCTACTGTATTTCCTTACCCTGTTTCCGCTGGTACCGGCGCTGGGCATGCTGCTCGCGCGCGGTGACCGCGCCCGCGATGCGGTGGGGCTCATAGGTTCCGGCATTATTATGGCGGTGACAGTTGTAGTCGCCGTCATGTTTTTTGGCACGGGTCCGCAGAGCTTTGAGGTTGCCCCCGGCACCTCGCATGTGCTCTCGATCATCAGCTCCGCCATCGATGTCATCCTGTGCGCCGTCATCCTGTACAACGCGTACAAATATAGGAACGCGCTCACCACGGTGCTCGGCGTAGTCCAGTTGGTGGGCTCGCTCGCCTTTGCAGCCATGACGCTGCCCGCGGCCGAAGCCGTCACGGCGACGCCGCTCTACCTGGACTACATGAGCGTGATCATGGTCCTCGCCGTCGGTATCGTCGGCAGCCTGATCTGCGTGTATGCCCTGGGTTACATGAAGGACTTCCAGGCCCATGACGAGCACGAGGCCGCGCTGCGCGGGCAGACCGCGCCCGACCGTCGCCCGCAGTTCCTGGCGCTTATGTTCCTGTTCCTCTCGGCCATGTTCGTCATCGTGACGAGCGACAACCTCGAGTGGCTGTTCTGCGGTTGGGAAATCACCACCGTGTGCTCGTTCCTCATGATTGGCTACACGCGCACGCCCGAGGCCATCAAAAACGCTTTTATCCAGATCATCCTCAACATGCTGGGCGGCATCGCGTTTTTGGCCGGACTCATGTACCTGCACGTCAACGGCATGCCGCTGACCATCTCGGGCATGATTGAGCTTTCCGGCGCCGGAACCGCGCAATCCGCGCTGCTGGTGATGCCGGTCATCCTGTTGTCGCTCGCCGCCCTTACCAAGGCCGCGCAGATGCCGTTCCACACCTGGCTGCTCGGCGCCATGGTTGCCCCCACGCCCACGAGCGCCCTGCTGCACTCGTCAACCATGGTCAAAGCCGGCGTGTTCCTAATGGTCAAGCTGAGCCCGCTCTATGCCATCTATCCCGTGACCGGCTTTATGGTCACGAGTGTGGGTGCCATCACGTTTTTGCTCGCTGCCCTCATGGCCAT
>CABURV010000104.1 GCA_902494035.1 uncultured Collinsella sp. | reverse complement strand
CGCCCCTCGACCTTAATGCGCTCAACATACGCGTACTTGTCCTCGGGCAGCAGCTCGGCCTTAAACTCGTCGACACCTGCCTCGCGAGCAATGCGCTCGGCTGTGCGCTCCGAGTCGCCCGTGAGCATGACCACGTGCTTAACGCCCAGCGCGTGCAGGTCGGCGATGGCCTCACGCACACCAGGTTTGAGCGGATCCTCGATACCGAGCACGCCCACGACCGTGCCATCGACCGCCAGATACAGCGGCGACAGGCCCTGCATCTGGGACTCGATCTGCTCCTTGATGTCGGACTCGAGCTGCGCGCCCTCGTCCTCAAATACAAAGTGCGCGGAACCGATGATGGCGCGACGCCCTTCAATGGACGAAGCGATGCCGTGCGCCACAATATACTCGACCGCAGCGTGACGCTCGCGGTGCTCGAGCCCGCGCTCGCGGGCGGCGTTGACCACAGCGCGCGCCACCGGATGCGGGAAATGCTCCTCCAGACAGGCAGAAAGGCGCAGAACCTCGTCCTCGCTCCAGCCATCGGTGGTGAGCACGCAGGCAAGACGCGGCTGCGCCTCGGTGAGCGTGCCGGTCTTATCAAACACAATGGTGTCGGCCTTGGCAAACGACTCAAAGTACTTCGCGCCCTTGACCATGACGCCCATCTTGGCAGCATCGCTCATGGCAGTCATGACGGCGACGGAACCCGTGAGCTTGAGTGCGCACGAGTAGTCGACCATCAGCGCCGCTGAGGTCTTGATGAGGCTGCGGGTGGTAAGAGCGACAAGACCTGCAAGCAAGAAATTCCACGGGACGATCTTGTTGGCGAGGTCCTCCATGTGCGACTGGCCCTCGGACTTGAGCGAGTCGGCCGTCTGCACGAGCGAGACGATTGAGCGCAGTTTGGTTTGCGCCGTATTGGCGCGCACGCGCACCAAGATGCCGCCGTCTTCCACGACGGTACCGGCGAACACGTCGTCGCCCACGCTGCGCTCGACGGCCAGCGGCTCGCCGGTCAGGGTCGCCTGGTTGACCATAGCGCTCCCCTGCTCGACAACACCGTCGATGCAAATGGACATGCCAGTGCGCACGGCGACCAGATCGCCGGGCTCAAGCTCGGTGGCGGCAACGCTTACCTCGGTGTCACCGACCACTTTTTGCGCCTTATCGGGCACGTCGAGCAGCGAGTTGATGAGCTCGTTTTCGCTCATGGCGCGCGTGTAGTCCTCGAGCAGCTCGCCCACGTTGAGCAGGAACATCGTCTGGCCCGCGGTGTCGAAATCGCGTTTGACGAACGAAATGCCGATAGCCGAAGCGTCGAGCACGGGAACGGTCAGGCGCGGCTGCGCGAGCTCACGGAGGGCGGCGCGCAAAAAGGTCATGTAACCGGCCACGATAAACACCGCACGTAGGGGCGTGGGCAAAAACCAGCGGCGCGCGTAGTGGGCGCCGATAAGTGTGGCAAGATCCATGACGAGCTTGTGCTTGCGCGGCTCGAGTTGCATCACGTAGCCCGACTTGGCATCGGCGATAGCTTGAGCATCGAGTGCACCCAGGGCATCGAGCACGGCCGTGCGACGCTGCTCGTCATATTCGAGCGCCATCTGGCCAATACGGCCGTAGACACACACCTTGTGCACGCCGTCGATGTCGCCGCTGAGCTTAAGAAGTGCATCGAGATCGCTCTCTGGCACAGGACCCGCCAATTGAAGACGGGTCCTGCCGGGGATCTCGCTAATAATCGAGAATCTCATAGTTTGTGCCTGGAGTGCTACTCGGCTGCCTCGTCAGCAGCGGCCTCGCTCTGGGTGATGTAGGCAGCCTCGGCAACCATGTCATCGACATTGGCCTTGGCCTGCTCGACCATGTCCTGGTAGCCGTTCTTGACGCGCATGCCGCACGCAATGCCCTGCACGCAGGCGTTCTTTACCGGAGCGCTGGTGAGCAGCTTGATGCCGGCCGTACCAAGCAGAAAACCGCCACCGACAAGCAGGGTGTTAAACGTCGACTTCTTCATGTTGCTTCTCCCTTTTGCCGCACAAGCGCGGCATGGTGCCTTAGCACCCGAGTTCATTAGTTTGCTCGAGCACGCTTTTGAGACTAGTTTAGTATAACTATTGGGGTCAACAACGGCTAACTTTTGGATAATATACGATCTAGACCGCCCGGTACTCGGCGGTTCACCCACCACGACGCAAATCCGCACCCCAAGGGGAATCCGCCCCCGCCCTTGCGAATCAAAGGTGAATACTTTTTTGCGAAGTGAACGAGCAAAATTGGACCCCCGAAGCATCCGCATTTTTCGCCAGCAAAACCGCAGGAAAAACTCGACAAAATCGCAGGAAACAAAGTCCCAAAAGTGTCGATGCTTCAGGGGTCCAAATAAGGCCGTTCACTTCTGGGGAAACCATTCACCTTCGATTTCCACAGCCTCGAATACATGACAAGGGGACGATCTCTTTACCCCTTTCCTACAGCTGCCAGGCAGCCGCTTCCTTTTGCAGCGCAACCATGCGGGCGAATTCTCCACCTGCCGCCTTGAGCTGCGCCGGAGTGCCCTGCTCGGCAACCACACCATCCTTGAGCACAACGATTTTGTCGGCATTTTCCACCGTACGCATACGGTGGGCAATAACGATAACCGTCTTACCTGCAAGCAGACGGGAGAGCGCCTGCTGAACCACGGTCTCGTTCTCCACATCCAAGCTCGCCGTCGCCTCGTCCAACAGCACGATAGGCGCGTCTTTGAGCAGCGCACGGGCGATGGAGATGCGCTGGCGCTCGCCGCCGGACAGCTTGGAGCCGTTCTCGCCGATCATGGTGTCATAGCCCTGCGGCATGCGGCTCACAAACTCGTCGCAGTTGGCGGCACGCGCAGCCGCAAGCACCTCCTCATCGGTGGCATCACGACGCCCGAGGCGGATGTTTCCCATCACCGTGTCGTCAAAGAGCAGCACGTCTTGGAACACAATGGCGTAATCACGCAGCAGCACCTCGGGGTCCACGCTCGCAACATCCACGCCACCCACGGTGACCGTGCCTTCGGTGGCGTCCCAAAAGCGCGCGGCCAGGCGGCTCACCGTAGACTTACCGGAACCCGAAGGACCGACCAGCGCCGTAACTTCGCCTTCCTTGGCGGTAAAGCTCACATCGGTAAGGACTTTCTCGCCGGCGCGGCCGTCCTCGCCCGCACCATAGCCAAATGCCACGTGATCGAACACCACATCGTGGCCCACGGGCTCAAATTTCTCGCTGCCCCGCGCCACAGGCTCTTCCATGATGGAACGCATGCGCTTGGCAGACGACTCGGCGACAAACAGCTCGGACACGAGCATAAGGGCCTGATCAAACGGCGCGTAGATACGGCTCACCATAAGCAGGAAGGCAAACATCACCAAAAAGTCGACCTGCCCGGAGGCGACCATCGTGGCGCCCGTGACCAGCGTGGTGGCAATGCCCAGACGCAGAATGGAGAAGGCGGAGTTGACCAGAAGCCCGTTGACGAGCTCGCCCTTGGTGGTCTCGCGCTCCTCGGCATCGATCACGGCGTTGAGCCCCTCAAGATAATGGGCCTCCTGGTTGGTGGCGCGGATCTCGCGCACGCAGTCGAGCGTCTCCTGGATCGCCTCGGTGACCTTGACCTTCTCGGCGCGCACGCGGTCGAACACCGGGGTCATGGGGCCGCGTGTCAGATACAGCACGGCAAAGGCCACGGGAATGCTCCAAAACGCCGCGACCGCCAGCTGCCAGCAAAAGAACAGCGACGACACGAACACGATGGCACTTGCGATGATGGCACCCCAGAGTTCTCCCAGCACATGGCTGTAGGCGTGCTCCATAGTCTGAACGTCACCCATGATGGTCTCGGTTAAATCGGCCAGGTCACGACGACCAAAAAACGACAGCGGCAGTTTGCGCAAGCGCTCGGCGATCTCCATACGCTGCTTGCCGCACTCCTCGTAAAAGATGCAGTAGGTGTAGTAATACTGTTGCCAGTTAGAGGCAAAGAGCAACACGAAAAAGACCAGGAGGCCGCCCACGATCGGCAGGGCATCCGGCAGGTCAGCCCCGCTGGCGAGATGCTCGACAAAGCCGGCCATAACCAGGAATAAAAAGCCCATGCCGGCCATGGTAATAAGATTGGTGAGCGCGGTCCAGAAGATGCCGCGTTTTACGCCGGCGATGCCTTTATCGGATAGGAAATACTTCTTTTGGAATGAGGCGAACATTTAGGCCTCGCCTCCCTTCGCGACGGCGGTATCCGCGGTCGTAGCAGTAATCTTCCAACTCGCGGCCTGCTCGTACTCAGCCCACATCTTGGCATACAGGCCATTTTGGAACAGCAGCTCGGCATGGGTACCCGACTCCTGCACGCTGCCCTGGTTGAGCACCACGATTTGGTCTGCGCCCACCACGGTCGAAAGCCGATGCGCAATCATAATGACCGTGCGGCCCGCCGCCAGCTTGCTAAAGGCGCGCTGGATGAGCGCCTCGTTCTCGGGGTCGGCAAACGCCGTGGCCTCATCGAGCACCACGATAGGCGCGTCTTTAAGGATCGCGCGGGCGAGTGCCACGCGCTGGACCTCGCCGCCCGAAAGATATGCTCCGCCGGCGCCGAGCATGGTGTTGATGCCCTGTGGGAGCTTGGCCACAATGTCGTCGCACTGAGCTGCGGAGAGGGCCGCACGTACTTCGTCATCAGTGGCCGTGGGCTTGGAGGCGCGCACGTTATCGGCAAGTGTTTGCCGGAACAGCTGGTTGGTCTGGAACACGAAGGCGACCTGGTCCATAAGCTCGTG
>CABURV010000103.1 GCA_902494035.1 uncultured Collinsella sp. | reverse complement strand
TCCATGAATGCGGCGTGGCCGCCGCGGCTGAATTAGACACTCACCATTGTCGGCCTAATCCGCGGTCTTTCATGCAGCAGGGGCTCTCAATGTTTTTATGTCCTGCTCATATCGTCTGTGCCGGCAGTTTGGGACACTCCTTGCGTTAAGAGGCTGGCGTGCGTCAACCTATTCTCGTTGCAGTAAAAAAATCGCCCCGTTCTTGGTTGAGGACGGGGCAATTCGTCTTTTGGACTTGTGCAGCCAGGCTTATGCAAAGCGGGCGACGAGCTCCTGGAGCACGTCGGTCATCTTGACGAGCGAACTGACCGGGACGAACTCGTTGACGCCGTGGTAGCAATAGCCGCCGGTGGAAAGGTTGGGGCAGGGCAGACCGCGGAACGACAGCTGAGCGCCGTCGGTGCCGCCACGAATCGGCAGCACTTGGGGCTCAACGCCGCAGGCAAGGTAGGCTTCCTTGGCAACATCAATAAGCTCGGGATAGTCACGAACGATCTCGGCCATATTTCGATACTGCTGCTTAATCTCGACTGTCACGCGCTCCTCACCCAGACGCTGGTTGAGCATCGAGGCGGCGGCATCAATAAGGTCGAGTTTCTGCTGGAACTTGGCGGCGTCATGATCGCGGATGATATAGCGCGCTGTGGCGTGATCGACGGTCGCAGATACACCCTCAAGGTGATAAAAGCCCTCGTAGCCTTCCGTATACTCCGGGCGCTGCACGTAGGGGAGCAACGCGTTGAAGTCGCAGAACAGATTGCCTGCGTTGACCATACGGCCCTTAGCGTCGCCCGGGTGGATGGACTGGCCCTCAAAGCGGACGGTCGCCTCGGCGGCGTTAAAGCACTCCCACTCCAGCTCGCCGATGGGGCCGCCGTCGACCGTGTAGGCGTACTTGCAGCCAAAGGTAGCGATATCCAACAGCTCGGCTCCGTGGCCGATTTCCTCGTCAGGGCAGAAGCAAATGCCGAGTGCGGGATGGGGCAAAGAAGGGTCCTGAGCGATACGCGCGACAAGCGACATGATCTCGGCGACGCCTGCCTTGTCGTCTGCGCCCAGCAGCGTGGTGCCATCGCTGCAGACCAGGTCCTCACCCGCGAGGTCGTTCAGGGCGGGAAGCTTGGCGGTACTCATGGCAACGGGCTTACCGTCAACCGTGCCGCAGACCAGGTCGCCGCCTTCGTAGTGTACGATGTGCGGCTTCACGCCGGCGCCCGGTGCAACTTCGGTGGTGTCGAGATGGGCGATCAGGCCCAGGGCGGGCTTGTCCTCAGCGCCCGCACTTGCGGGGATATGCGCGCAGACATAGGCGTGCTCGGTCACGTAGGCATCTTCCGCACCAAGCTCGCGCAGCTCTTCAGCCAGCACGTTGGCAAGGTCAAACTGAACGGCGCTCGAGGGTACCTGGTCGCAGTTTGCATCCTCGGACTGCGTGTTGATCTGGACGTAGCGCAAAAAGCGCTCGAGGACATCGGGGCTCGTGGTGGTGTTTTCCATAAAGACCGCTCCAATCTTGGTCGTCGTGTGCAACAAGAACTCTAGCACGGTATGCCACGGCATACCACGACGCTTGGATGGGGTAGAATCAGCCATTGAATGCAGAAGGGACGGAAGATCATGGATACGACAAATAGCTCGCGCGAACTACATCTGACGGTGGCGAACGAAGACTACTTGGAGTGCATGGTTCGCATTGAAAGCGAAGAGGGGGAAACCAACGGCGTGCGATCGGTCGACATCGCGCAGCGCCTTGGCGTCTCCAAGGCATCGGTCAATAAAGCGGTTTCGGCGCTCAAGGCATCCGAACTTGTCGAGCAATCGCACTACGGAAAGGTAGTCCTGACCGATCGTGGCCGCGAGGTTGGTACGGCTATCTGGTACCGTCATCGCCTCATCCGCACGTTTTTGGTTCAGGAGCTCGGTGTCGAATTTGAGCGAGCCGATTCCGAGGCCTGCATGATGGAGCATGCGCTTTCCGAGGACACGATGAACCGCTGGCTCGCCTATCTCGAAAAGCAGGGAATCAGCGTCGAGGAATAGCGGGATATATTATGGATACGAGTTATTACAACCGCTTTGGTGCCGAGGAACTTACGCGCCGCTTGTCGAGCGAGACCTTGTTGGCGCAGGGTCCCATGGGCAGTGTTCTGTTGAGTGAGTACGATGCCGCCGACATTCCACCGGCGTTTTGGAATCTGGCAGAGCCGCAGACCGTTTCTCGTATCCATCGCTTGTATGTCGCCGCCGGCGCGCAGGTGCTCATTACCAACACCTTTCAGGCATCGAGCTATGCCCTCAAGCACGACCAGATTGCGCCGTCCGTGGCGGAGGTCAATCGCGGGGCTGTCGACGATGCCCGCCAGGCGCACCCTCAGCTGCTGCTGGGCTCGATGGGCCCGATCGGTATTGAGTGGTTTGCCGAGAACTCTGCCGAGTATCGTGAAATCCGAGGCATTGCGCGCGAACAGGCGCACGCCTTGCTCAATGCTGGTGTTGACGGTCTGCTGATCGAGACGGTGACGTCTATCCGTAATTTGCAGCCCATGCTTGCCGGCGCCCGAGACGCCGCCGACGGCATGCCTGTTCTGGTGAGTTTTGTCGTTGACGATAAAGGCGACCTGTTGGGCGATGGCCTCAACATCGAGGCAGCCGTTTTGTACGCCGAAAAACACGGCGCAAACTCGGTTGGTGTTAATTGCTGTTCGCTTGCGGCCGCGAACGCGGCGGTGCCCAGGATGGTTGCATCGGCGACTACTCCCGTTACGGTGCGTCCCAACGTAGGCGATCCGGTCCAGACTCAGGATGGCCCCGTATGGCACGAGAACCCCGAAGCTTTCGCGCGCGCATGCATCGAATGGAGACATGCCGGTGCCGCAATGATGGGCAGTTGCTGTGGAACCACGGCAATCACTACGGCAGCGATGGCCGAGGCGCTCGATATATAAAGGGCAAAACCGCTCCATACGGGGCAGTTTTTTTATTGCCTGCATGTCTTCGGCAGCATTTGCCCAAATGGTGAATGCTGGTGCTGGCAGGTTGCCGAGTGCATGTTGCGGGTATACCCCATGCGTACCATGATCCAAACACTGTGAGGTGTCTGCGCGTGTGCGCGATAATTCATTTTGGAACTGACGGTTGGCGCGCTCGCGTCGATGAGGACTTCACTGCCGATAACGTTGCCCGTATCGCCGATGCCGTCGGCGAGTTGTGGCAAAAGACCAATCCGGGCAAAACGGTATATATAGGGTTCGATACCCGGCCCCTGGCGCGCGAGTTCGCTGAGCTTGCGGCGGGCGTGCTAGCGGCGCACGGGCTAGACGCCGTGCTCGCTTCGCGACCTGTCCCGACCCCTGCCCTTACGTGGGCGGCGGCTTATGACGGTGAGGCGTGCGGCGCGCTCATGGTGACGGGGTCCCATCATCCGCAGGGCTATCTGTGCCTCAAGATTCGCATGGGTGACGGCTCGACCGCCAACCAGGATGTCATCGAAGAGCTCGAAGAGACCATGGCTCCCGAGCCAATGGGGATCGAGGGGCAATATCGCACCGCGGATATCATTCCTGACTATATGCAGGCGGTGGCATCGTTTGTCGATGCCGAAGCCATCCGCGCCGCGCACCTGCGCGTGGTTGTCGATCCCATGGGCGGCGCAGCCCAGGGCTATCTAGCCGACTTGCTGCGCGAGCTTGGCGTTGAGGTGCACGAGATTCACGCCGGGCAGGCGTCTGACCAAGAAGATATCTGCCCCGACCCCGTTGAACCGTGGGTGGACGCTTGCGAGCGCACGGTTATCGAGGACGGAGCTTGCGCTGGCCTGGTGACCGACGGCGACGCCGACCGTATCGGCGCGGTTGACGAGCGCGGCAGATATATACATCCGCATCAGATCATGGCACTCGTTTTGGGCGACTTGGTTCAATTTCGTAATTTGGAGGGGCGCGTCGTCGTCAATCTTTCATGCTCGACGCTCGTGCGTCGCATTGCCGAGGCGCTTGGCTGCCGCGTGACCGTCAAGCCAGTCGGTTTCAAATATATAGCGGCAGAGATGAAGAAGGGCGGCGTCCTCATGGGCGGCGAAGAAGCCGGTGGTATCGGCATCGCCGCGCATATGCCCGAGCGCGATGGAATCCTCGCCTGTCTGATTCTGTGTGAGCTTATGGCTAAGACGGACGCGCCTTTGGGCGTTCTGGTCGACCAACTCGAGGATAGTTTTGGTAAGACGAGTTACGGTCGACGGGATTTGCGCCTTGAGGCCGAAGATGCCGAAACGTTACGAACCCTGCTGCCGGGCGTAAACCCCAAGTCGATTTGTGGCAAGGTGCCGCAAAACGTTAGTCATATGGATGGCTTGCGTTTGGCATTCGAGGATGACACGTGGCTGCTGGTCCGTCCTAGCGGGACCGAACCAGTGGTGCGCGTCTACGCCGAGGGGTTCTCGGTGGAAGAACGTGATGAGTTGCTCGATGCTGGCTGTGCTTTAGCTAGGGGGACGTATCCGCTTTAACCATGAGACTGCCTTATATAAAGAGATGCTCGGCGAGCGGTAGGTAACGGCTGGCAAACGTTAGTCGGATCACAGGATATGTAGGAAATGTGTACGCCCAGATTCCCGCCCACGGCGCCCCTCCGGTCTGGCAATATATCTCCTTGCCGCGCGGCCCGGTCGGACCGGATCGGCCGCGGGGCGTGCACCTTGAGAACCGGATACTGCGAGGATGGACACTTCAAGTGTCGCATCCGGGCAGACATCGAACCATTTGAAATGGTCTAACTTGGATTTGTTTTTCGCAAGGCCGCCGAGAG
>CABURV010000102.1 GCA_902494035.1 uncultured Collinsella sp. | reverse complement strand
TATCGACGATGCCGCGATTTCGGCCCACACCACGACGATCATTCATTTCATTGCACCGTTCTACGCGGTTTTCTCGATTATCGAAAACGCGTCCGGCTCCATCCGTGGCGCCGGCGTGAGCTTCCAGCCTATGATGCTCACGATCTTCGGCACGGTCGTGCTCCGCGTGGCCTGGGTGTTCGCGATTATGCCGCTCGACCCCTCGCTCGAGCATCTGCTGCTGGTTTACCCCGTGACTTGGGTGATTACCGCCACGATGTTCACCGTCTACCATCACAGCGGCAACTGGCTCGGCCGCGCCACTGCCTAGTCATTGGGGACGTTCTTAAACGGCTAGTCGTTGGGGACGTTCTTAAATGACTAGTCGTTGGGGACACTCTTTGCGACACGATTTTCTGTTTTTCATCCAGGTTGTCATGCATGCCCTTGTAAACTGTCAGCACGGGCTTAGCAAATTATATCGTCCGCGCCTATCAGATGTTGCCCGGTGGGTTTGTGATGGGAGGGCGATATGCCAAGAACAGGCCGAGTCGTTTCGTTAACGGGCTATAACCATATAATCGCACGCGGTAATGGCGGCATCTGCATCTTCGAAGACGATGAAGATCGCTATCGGATGCTCACGCTGTTCGAGGATAAGCTTGTTGGGAATGGTATCGGCGTTACTGCGTGGTGTCTCATGTCGAACCACTTTCATCTCATGGTTGATGACCCTAACGGAAGAATCTCATCTTGCATGAGCGGTATCCTTACCTCGTACGTCAAATACTTTAATCGTAAAACCGATCGTGTCGGGCATTTGTTTCAGGATCGGTTTAAGAACATTCCAGTTGAGAACGATATCCAGGCAATTGCGCTCGCTGATTACATCCATATGAATCCCGTTAAGGCGGGTGTTTCGGCTGTCGATAATTATCGCTGGTCCAGCTATCGGGCATATGCGTATGGTTATGATGGGTTTGGGTTTTGCGATCCTGGCATTGTGTTGGATCTCGTGGGCGGATCGCTTGAATATCGGCATTATCTTGATGAGCGACTAGAGAGCGCGCCGTATGACGCCGAGCCCCGTCCTCGTGTTCTTGACGATGAAGTGCTCAAAATCGCGAAGGAGATTGCTTTTCCTGTTTCTCTTTCCGACATTAAGGCGATGACTCCAGCCGAACGCAGGCCGATTCTTTGTAAAATGCGGAAATCAGGCCTTACGGTTAATCAAATTGTTAGGGCGGTTGGTCTTGGCCGCGCAACGGTTGCGAATGGCACGTCGGGGTGGCGTGAGTTTTAGGGCCCTGATTTTTCCCTTTCCCCAAGAAAGAGTGTCCCCAACGACTAGACATTTAAGAACGTCCCCAATGACTAGTATTCGATGCCTTGGCGGGCTAGGAGACCTTCGTCGAAGTAGTGTTTAACGGCCCGCATTTCGGTTACTAGGTCGGCAAGGTCTACGAGGGGCAGCAAGCCGCGGCCGGTGAGCACGAGCTCCGTGGTCGTTGGTTTCATCGCGATCAACGTTTCGACGTCTTCGCGCGTCACAAAGCCCCGTCGCATGGCCTCTCCCAGCTCATCCAAGATCAGTACGTCGACCTGGCTAATCTGCTCGCGCGCCAGCTCCATGATCTGCGCGGCACATGCTTTTGGCGTGTCGCGGTCGGCTTGTACAATGCGCAGTCCCAAGCGCGGCGCGGCATCATGTTCGACGCAGTGCAGCTTCTTGGCAAACTGAAGCATGAGCACGTTAAGACCATAGCCCGTGGCGCGCAACGCGAGTCCCAGCGCAGCCGTCGTCTTGCCCTTGCCGTCGCCCGTATAGATTTGAACCTTGCCGACTTCCAGTGATGCCATCTCTGTCCTTTCGTGCCCGGCGTCGGTTTATCGCCGTGCGGGTTGGGTATTCTAGAAAACATTATCAACCCCAGTAGATGGAGTTCAAGCAGATGGAGATGGATGACAACAAACGTAGACGGAATATGATCCTCTACGTGCTCATCGCCTTCGTCGTCTACCTCGTGCTCTCGACCGTTCTGTTCCCCAACATCGGTCACACGCAGCAGATTACGAAGACCGATTACTCGACGTTTGTCAAAGCGCTCGATAAGAAGAGTGTCGACAAGGTCGAGTACAACACAGACGATTACACGATTTATTACACCAAGAAGGGCGAGGACGAGAACATCGCCTATAAGACGACCGGCGTGCCGAATGACGCGGGGTTTACCGATCGCGTGCTTGAATCTGGCGCCTCGCTTGAGTCGGTCGTTCCCGATAAGAACTCGGGTCTGATGACCTACTACCTGCTCACCCTCATTCTTCCCATGGCGATTTTCTTCCTGATCGGCTGGTGGCTCAACCGCCGCATGAAGAAGGCCATGGGTGATGACGGCCCGTCGATGAACTTTGGCGGCGGTGGGTTTGGCGGCGGTGGACTGGGCAAGTCCGGTGCTCGCGTGATTGCCTCCAAGGACGTGGGCGTGACCTTTAAGGACGTCGCCGGTCAGGAGGAGGCCAAGGAATCCCTCAAGGAGGTCGTCGACTTTCTGGAGAAGCCGCAGCGCTACGAGGAGATCGGTGCCAAGCTGCCGCGCGGTGCTCTTCTTGTTGGCCCTCCGGGTACCGGTAAGACCCTGCTTGCCAAGGCCGTTGCCGGCGAGGCGGGCGTTCCGTTCTTTAGCATTTCGGGCTCTGAGTTCGTCGAGATGTTCGTCGGCCGCGGTGCAGCCAAGGTTCGTGACCTGTTTAAGCAGGCCAAGGAAAAGGCCCCGTGCATCGTGTTTATCGATGAGATCGATACCATCGGCAAGAAGCGCGATGGCGGCGGCTTTAGTGGCAACGACGAGCGCGAGCAGACGCTTAACCAGTTGCTGACCGAGATGGACGGCTTCGATAACCACAAGGGTATCGTCGTTCTTGCTGCTACCAACCGTCCCGACAGCCTTGACCCGGCCCTGCTGCGCCCCGGTCGTTTTGACCGTCGCATCCCCGTTGAGCTGCCCGACCTGACCGGACGTAAGAACATCCTCGAGCTGCATGCAAAGAGCGTGAAGACGGAGCCGCCGATCGACCTGACCGCGATTGCCCGCGCCACGCCCGGTGCCTCGGGCGCCGACCTGGCCAACATCATCAACGAGGGCGCGCTGCGTGCCGTCCGCGAGGGTCGCAAGCGCGCCACGCAGGACGATTTCGAGGAGTCGGTGGAGGTCGTCATCGCCGGTCAGCAGCGCAAGTCCACGGTGCTGTCCGATCACGAGAAGCAAGTCGTTTCTTACCACGAGATCGGCCATGCCATCGTTGCCGCTCGCCAGAAGGGCTCTGCGCCGGTCACGAAGATTACCATCGTGCCGCGCACGAGCGGTGCTCTGGGCTACACCATGCAGGTCGAGGAGGATGAGCGCTTCCTGACCACGCGCCAGGAGGTCCTGGACAAGCTCGCCGTCTATTGCGGTGGCCGTGCAGCCGAGGAGCTCATCTTTGGCGAAATGACGACCGGTGCCGCCAACGATATCGAGCAGGCCACCAAGCTCGCCCGTAACATGGTGACGCGCTTTGGTATGTCCGATGAGTTTGGCATGATGGCGCTCGGTACCGTTCAGAATGCGTACCTCAACCAGGACACGTCGCTTACCTGCGCCCCTGGTACGGCAGAGCGCGTAGACGCGATTGTTGCCAAGCTGATCGAGGACGCGCACGATCGCGCCCTGCAGATCCTGAAGGAGAACAAGTTCAAGCTCCACGAGCTGGCTCGTTATCTGTACAAGAAGGAGACGATCACGGGCGAGGAGTTTATGAATCTCCTGTCGCGTGAGAATCCGCTGATGCCGAAGCAGCAGTAATACCGTTTGGAATGAGATTAACGCCCCTCTTGAGCATTCGTCTCAGGCGGGGCGTTTTGCTTCGGGTAGATTTTTGGGACATGCCTTAATTTCTACCTATTTGTGAGGTAGAAATTAAGGCATGTCCCAAAAATCTACCGAGGTGAGGTTGGGGTATGAAGATCGTTTTAAGCGCCTGTTTGATGGGCGAGAGCTGTAAGTATAACGGGCTCGACAACTACCATCGCGAGCTGGTCGAGGCTTGCGAGCGCACGGGGACCGAGGTCCTGCTGGTCTGCCCCGAGGTCTTTGGCGGTCTGCCCACGCCGCGTAAGCCGTCCGAGATTATGAACGGCGAAGTCCGCACCTGCGAGGGCGCCTCGGTCGATCGCGAGTTTCGCCTGGGTGCCGAGCGCGCGCTCGATATGTGCGAGCAGGCGGGCGGTCCGTCCGAGATCGCTGCGTGCGTCTTGCAGGATCGTAGCCCCTCGTGCGGTGCGGGTCGCGTCTACGATGGCACCTTTAGCGGTACGCTCACCGTGGGCAACGGTATTTTTGTCGATCTGCTGCTGCGTCACGGGTACCGTGTGATTCCGGCTAGCGAGTTCGATCCCAGCATGCTGGGACATTGTTCATAGCGCTCGAACCCAACACTTCCTCACGGGTGACCGTTTTGGCATCATCCGTGAAGTTGATATTGAGTACGACCCGGTCATCAAAGACGTAGACCGAGTTGACAGGCGCCGTACCCAGGCAGCCCCTCCCCGCGGCCCTCACGCAGGAACGCGCACACGGCCTTCCCGTCTCTTGCGCCTCTCCCGGAACTGTCCACATCAGTGTAGCCAATCCAGTCCGCCAAGGGCTGCAGCCCGGACAACGCGGCGATGGAGGGCTTCTTCGGACTGCTCAAGAAGGAGTTCTGGCGCGGCAGGGACTGGTCGGACTGGACCCCCGCCCGCCTCATCGAGGAGCTCGGGGGCTGGATCGGTCGATACAATACGGAG
>CABURV010000101.1 GCA_902494035.1 uncultured Collinsella sp. | reverse complement strand
GCCGTATTCTCAAGGAGCGCGAGGAGCTTATGGCCTCCGCCGCCGCTCAGGCCGATTCCATCATCGCCGATGCTCAGCAGCAGGCCCTCACCATTGCCGGCGAGCAGGAGATCGTCCGCTTAGCGCAGCAGCAGGCCGACGATATCCGCGACCGTGCGCAGCAGTATGAACGCGAGACGCGCTATGCCGCCGAGGACTACGCCGAGCAGGTCTTTACGCACCTCGAGGAAAACCTCAAGAGCCTGACCGGTACGGTGACCCGTTGCCGTCAGCAACTCAACGAGGGTGCCGCCCAGCAGAATGGTCAGTGGTAATGGCTGAGTTCCCGAGCGTTACCGTCGATCTTTCCGAGCAGCTCGAGTTTCCCGGAGACTCGTATCCTCTGACTGGCAAGGTCGATGTCGCCACCTATACGGTGGGCGAGAAGGAGTACCAGCTGCAGGACGGCATCGACTACGACGTGGTCTTTACCAATGCCGGCACCGGTGTTTTGCTTACGGGTATGGTCCGCGCTCACGCAACCGGTGAGTGCGACCGTTGCCTTGAGCCCGCTTCGTTTGATATTGCCGGTGAGATTGAGGAATTCTATCTCTTTGACGAGCCCGAGGACCCCGAGGCCTACGAGGACGGCTATGAGCTTCTGGGTGAGGACCGCATCATCGATCTGGGTGAGCCCATCAATGACGCGGTCGTTATGGACACGCCGTTTGTGGTGCTCTGCAAGCCCGATTGCCGCGGTCTGTGCCCCACTTGCGGTCGCAATCTCAACGTCGAGCAATGCGATTGCGCCGTCCAGGCAGAGGCAGAATGGGCCGCTGCCACGGAAAATCCATTTGCAGCATTGAAGAATCTCAAGCTCGATGAGTAAAACTGTGGTAGTATCGCTACTTGCGCGTAATCGCCACACTGGATAGTTCATAAGGAAGGTCACTATGCCCGTACCTAAACAAAAGCAGGGTCGTATCCGCACTCACACCCGTCGTTCCGCCAACATGAAGATCTCGGCTGCGGCTCAGTCCACGTGCCCTCGTTGCGGTGCTGTCAAGCTTCCGCACCACGTGTGCCCCAGCTGCGGTTTCTACAAGGACCGCGAGGTTATCGTTACCGAGTAACTGTATTCTCTGGATGCGATGCCGTTCCAACTGGAACCACAATGGCCGGCTCAATGAGTCGGCCATTTTTGTATAAGGAGTATGTATATGAGTAACGTTCGCGTTTGTGTAGACGTTGTGGGTGGAGACGAGAAGCCACAGGTTGTCCTCGACGGTATCGAGGCTGCACTTGCCGCCGATCCCGATATTGAGGTCCTGGCTGCCGGTCCCGCCGAAATCGTCAATCCCTTTGCCGCCTCCCATGCGCGCGTCGAGGCCTTGGAGGCGCCCGATGTCATCACCATGGATGACGATCCCATTCGAGCCGTGATGACTAAGCGCAAGTCCTCGATCGTGCTTGCCTGCCGTGCTATCAAGAAGGGTAACGCGGACGCGTTCTTCTCTGCCGGCTCCACCGGCGCCATGACCGCTGCCGCCACCGCCTACGTGACGCCATTTAGGTATCAGGCCGAGGGCAAGAAGCAACCGGTGCGTCCGTGCCTCACCAATGCGCTGCCCAACCGCGCCGGCGGCCTGACGGTCCTGTGCGACATGGGCGCCAACCCCGATGTCGAGGTCGACGACATGGTGCGTTTTGCCCAGATGGGTAGCGCCTATGCGCGCGTCGTCTTGGGCATTGAGCATCCCCGCGTCGGTCTGCTCGGCAACGGCACCGAGGATGAGAAGGGTTCCAACTTTACCAAGGCGTGCTTCCCTGCCATGAAGGCCGCCGTTCCCGGCTTTGTGGGCAACTGCGAGGGCACTGATCTTACGTCGGGCAATTTTGACGTCGTCGTTGCCGATGGCATGTCGGGTAACATTGCCCTTAAGGCAACCGAGGGCGCCGCTAAGTTTTTGCTGCAGGAGCTCAAGGGCGCCTTTATGGCTTCGCTCGGCACCAAGATCGCCGCACTGCTCATCAAAAAGCAGATGCGCGAGATCAAGGCAAAGCTCTCGGGCGATGCTAAGGGCGGCGCCATTCTGCTGGGCCTGCGTGGCGTGGTCCTGATCGGCCACGGTGCCACCTCGGTCGAGGCCGTCAAAAACGGTACGCTCGCCGCGGCGGAGGCCGTGCGCGCCGGGCTTGTCGAGAACGTCGCCAACTCAATGGACGGCATCGTTTTGTAGGAGCGAGTTAGGGCGCTGTTATGTGCCTCGCGGCCTTCGTCGTGGGGTAGAATCAAAACCGTGTCTTGGCGCTGCGCTTGCGGCGCCAGCGCGTTGATGTTCACACAATACGAGAGGAAGCGCTATGGACCGCTCCGAAATCTTCGATAAGACCGCCGAAATCGCCGCCGATGTGCTGGGTGTCGACGTTGCCGAGATTAGCGACGAGACCACCTTCGACGATCTCGATGCCGATTCGCTCGAGCGTCTTCAGCTGGTGACGGCCATCGAGGACGAGTTCGACCTCGAGATCGACGACGAGACCCTGCTGTCGCTCAATTCTGTCGCCGACGCCGTCGACGCGATCGAAAACGCCAAGGAGGCCTAGATCTTGGCATTGTCTGAACGACTCGCGCGCGCCCAGGAAATCCTGGGCCACGAGTTCAATAACAAGGTGCTGCTGCGCGCGGCGCTCACGCACCCCTCTGCCGTGGAAGGTCAGCCCGTCTCGGCGAGCTATGAGCGCCTTGAGTTTTTGGGCGATTCCATTTTGGGCGCCGTGGTTGCCCGCTCGCTCTTTGAGTCCTATCCGGAGTTTGACGAGGGCAAGCTTACGCGCCTGAAGGTGTCGCTCGTCTCGGGTGCCACGCTGTCCGAGGTGTCCCATGAGCTGGGCATCGACGACATCATCATCTTTGGTGCCTCCGAGACCGGCACGGGCGCGCGCGGCCTGCATTCGGCGCTCGAGAACGTTTACGAGTCGCTTGTGGGCGCCCTGTACCTGGATGCCGGCTGGGACGTTGCGGCGGATTTCATCCACCGCACGCTTAAGCCCCATTTGGCCTCCGAGCGTGCCGAGCATCCTGCGAACCCCAAGTCGTTTTTGCAGGAGTGCGTGCAGGCCGACGGCCACGAGCCTCCGGCGTACAAGCTCGTTGGCTCTGAGGGCCCGGCGCACGCACCGACCTTTACCGCCGTGGTGCTCATCGATGGTATCCGCCAGGGTCGCGGCACCGGTTCCTCCAAGAAGGAAGCAGAGGGAGCTGCCGCGCTCGAGGCGCTCGACCGCATGGGCTACACCACCAACGGCGTGATTCTGAACAAGAAGCACGTGTAAGCGAGGAACCGTGTATCTCAAGTCCCTCACGCTCAAAGGGTTTAAGTCGTTTGCCGACCGCGCCCATATGACGTTTGAGCCGGGCCTGACCGTCATCGTCGGTCCCAACGGCTCGGGAAAATCGAACATCTCCGACTCGATTCTGTGGGTCCTGGGTGAGCAGAGCGCCAAGCAGCTGCGCGGCCAGGCCATGGAAGACGTGATCTTCTCGGGCTCGTCGGCGCGTAAGCCGGTGGGTGTGGCCGAGGTCACGCTGGTGCTCGATAACTCGGACCATATGCTGCCCGTCGACTTTGACGAGGTCGCCATCACCCGTCGTATGTATCGCTCGGGCGAAAGCGAGTACCTCATCAACTCGAGTCCGTGCCGCCTGATGGACATCCAGGACATCCTGCACGATTCGGGACTGGGCAAGGATACGCATTCCATCATCAGCCAGGGCAAGCTCGATGCCATTTTGCAGAGCCGCCCCGAGGAGCGCCGCGCCCTCATTGAGGAGGCCGCCGGCATCTCCAAGCACAAGCGTCGCAAGGAGCGTGCGCTCAAAAAGATCAAGTCGATGGACGAGCACCTGACCCGTGCCCGCGACATCAACAAGGAAATCGCCCGTCAGCTGCGACCGCTGGAGCGTCAGGTCGATCGCGCGCGCAAGTACAAAGAGCTGTCCTCACGCGCGAACGAGCTTACGCAGATGCTGGCCGTCGACGAGCTGCGTTCGCTGCAATCGCAGTGGAACGACCTGGAGAGCCGCTCTAAGGAGGGCGCCGCCGAGCTGGAGCTCGCGCAGTACCGCCTGGGTGAGAAAGAGCGCGAGCTCGAGAAGCTTCAGGTCATGCTCGAAGAAAAGGGCCTGTTTGTGGGCGACTTGGGCGAGCAGCGCCGCCATATGCAAGATGTGGTCGGTCGCATTAACTCCGACATGCGTCTGCTCGAGGAAAAGGGCCATAACATGGTGTCGCGCCTGTCCGACATGCGCGGTCAGATCTCGGGATCCGAGCATCAGCGCCGTCGCGTGGTCGAGGAGCTCGAGGACGCACGCGCCCAGCTCGAGGAAGTGACCGGCGCGCATATGCAGGCCCAGGAGGACGTCGACGCCGCTGGTCCTGCCGCCGCCGAGCTTCACGAGCGCCGCGTGGCGCTTGACAATCAGATTTCGCAGCTTACGCGCGAGCAGCGCGATGTGCAGCGCGTTGCCGATAATGCTGCGCTCGAGCTTGCCAAGGTAAAGGATTCGCTTTCCAATGCCGAGGTCGAGGACAACATGTATGCCTCGCGCCTGGAGCAGATCGATGAGGAGCTCGAGGAGGTCACGGCATCGCTTGATAGCCGCCGCAACCGTGCTGAGGAGCTTGAGAGCGCCCTTGAGGCGGCTCGTCAGGCCCAGAGGGATGCGCGCGAGACCACCGAGACGGCACGCGCTGCCCTCAAGGACCTGCGTGCCCGCGAGGGCGAGGCACGCAACAAGCTGTCCGAGGTGCGCTCGGAGCTCGCGAGCCAAAAGAAGCTCGACGCCCGCATGGCCGACAGCTCGCCGCTCGTAAGCCGTCTGGTGGGCGCGCTGGGCGACGATGTCTCGGGCCGTCTGGGCGATGTGCTCGAGGCCCCGCGTGAGCTTGAGGGCCTGGTTGAGCAGCTGCTCGCCGGCGATATCGATGCCCTGTTGTTCGATAACACTGCCGCACTT
>CABURV010000100.1 GCA_902494035.1 uncultured Collinsella sp. | reverse complement strand
CGTCGTCGGTGACCGGCATGGTGGAATGACCGGTCTTCTCCTTGAGCTCGATGACCTGCTCCATGGTCATGTCGGGGGTCAGCGTGGAATCGGACTGAACGAAGCCGGCCTTGTGATCCTTGACGGCCTTGACCATAGCGGCCTCGGACTCGGCGCTCTGGGAACCGTAAATGAAGGACAGGCCACCCTCGGTAGCGAGCGCGACACCCATGTCGACGCCCGAGACGGACTGCATGATGGCGGAAACCATGGGGATGTTCAGGGTGATTGCCGGCTTCTCACCGCGCTTAAAGCGGGTCAGCGGCGTCTTAAGAGAGACGTTGTTGGGGATGCACTGCGAGGACGAGTAACCAGGGACCAGCAGATACTCCGAAAACGTGTGGGACTCACCGGGAAAGAACGTAGCCATGTTTCTCCTTTTTCCATGCGACCGGTCGGCTGCAGGCCTCGTAGGACCCAGCCCAACCTTGGGCGCCCAATACTGGGGAAGTATCTTAACGCACTTTGACTGCTACAATGCATGATTTAAGAAGAGCACATGAGGGTTTGACGCAGGCCTTGCGTTTGCCCAGCAAACACTTTAGCGGGGAGACGCGGAGCACATGGAGTACAAGACGACGGCAAAGTTGGTCATTCAAGCGTGCGACAAGGATCTGCCGGGCGTCTTCGGCCACGGCTGCGTCTTGCTGCTGCAAGGTATCGCCCGCGAGCACTCGCTCAACCGTGCCGCCAAGAGCATGGGCATGGCATATTCCAAGGCCTGGCGCATTGTGAACGAAGCCGAAGGTCAGCTTGGCTGCAAGCTCATCGAGCGCGACGGCGCCCGCGGATCCACGCTCACCCCCGCCGGCGAGCGAGCCGTAGCGGTCTACGAGGAGCTGCAGGCCGACATCAACAACGTCATCGCCAACAAAGCAAACGACCTCATCGCCAGCATCAAAGAGTAGCCAATTTGAGACGGGGCTTTATAGCCACACAACCCCTTCTTATAAGTTGCGGTGAAATAGGGACTGTTTATGCGGTTAAAGCCGTAAATCAATCCATATTTCACCGCAACTTATGAAGTTGAGGATGATTTAGCTGGTTGCGAAGGGCGTTGTCTAGGGTGGCCGCAACTACCAAGGGGTTGTCGGTGCCGGCGAAGAGGCGGATGGTGCTCCCCTGATTGCCGCGTGGGGCCGAAAGACGCGTCGTTGCGCCGCCGGCAGGCGATGTGCGAAACTCCCCCGGCAAAGCGTCGAACAGCTCTCCTGCGCTAAGCTCGATAAGGTCAAACTCAACTGCCGGGCCAAAGCCGTGCTCGAGGATTCCCGTTGCAACCGCATGGTCGGGATGCGAGGTCAGTCCGGGGTAGCGCACGTCGCGCACCATCTCGTTGGCGGCCAGATACTCGGCCAGCGCACGGGCGCGGTCGAAGTGTGCCTGCATGCGGGTATCGAGCGAGGAAAGACCACGCTCAAGCACGTCAACCTCCTCGACAGACAGGTCGAGTGCCAACGCATCGCAGCGCTCAAGCAGGGCATATGCGCACTCGGCAGCGGCATCCACACGATGGCGCTTGAGCTGCGAGCGCGCCACCGAAGCGGCAACGAGCTTGCGCGGTGCCTTACCAGCACACACACGGTCGAGCGCCTCGAGCGACAGCACGGCACCCAAGCGCAACGGATCGCACCCAAAGACACCAGCCACGGTATTATCCACCACGAGCAGCGCGCGGGCATCGCGAGCCGCGCGACCCAGGGCGCGAAGATCGGGCACGCGCAGACCAAACCCGCCGATAGAGTTGACGAACCACCACAGGTGCGGACCCTCGGCATCAAACGAAGCATCAAAGCCCTCGGATGCGGCGGCAAACGCCTCGGCGCACGGATCCCCCACCAGCACAACATCGCAGCCATCAAAGCCGCACGCAAACGCATCGGCAAAGTCGTCCGCAAAGGCCACCAGGCGGTCACCGGGGCGCACAATCCCCAGCTGAGACAGCGCCGCCGGCACATGCGGGGCCGTAACAAGACGCGCCTCACGCGCGCCGACCCTTGCAGCCCAGGCCTCTTCTAGCTGTTGCACGTCCACGCGGCACCATCCCTTACATAAAACCAAACCAAGACCAGCCCACCCAGGTCGAGAAAACGTCAGCGCAAGCAGCGTCGAGCGGTCCGGCGTTCGTTAGAACGCCGGAACAAAATTAGCCGTGATATTCGCCGTTGTACTGGATGAGCGTCAGGTCCTCAACGCCGTCGAGCGAGCGGATGGCGTCGGCATAGGGCATATCCACACCGTCCGAGAACACCTCGACGGCCATCTCGACCTTGTCACCGCGCATCGTCTTGGATTTGACGGTGAACTTGGTGCGCCCAAATGCACGCACGATATCATCGCCGGTGGTCTGCCCCGTGTAGTGGATAACCATCATGTACACGTGCGCCTTGTCCTGGTGGCTCGCAAAGCCGGCGATCATCACCACGATCACCACTGCCGTGAGCCCCACGAGCGCATACATGCCGGCGCCTGCCGTAATGCCTGTGGTAATGGCCCAAAACAGATACAGCAGGTCGAGCGGGTCCTTAACCGCCGTACGGTAACGGACGATGGACAGAGCACCGACCATACCGAGCGAGATAACCACGTTCGTCGAGATCGCGAGCGTCACCATGCACGTGAGCACGCACATGCCCACGAGCGTCACGGCAAAGCTACGCGAATACACCACGCCGGTAAAAAAGCGCTTGTACACGTAATAGATCAGGATGCCCATGGCGAGCGCCACGAGCAGCGAAAGGCCAATCTTGGCAGGGTCGACCTGGCCAAACGCCTCCAAGACGGAGTTCTTAAAAAAGTCCCTGGTGCTCATGGTCTAAATATCCCCTCGGTTCTCAAAATCCGATTCCCAGTAATTAAATCCGCGCAGGTAGGCGGTCTTTTCGTAACACAGGCAGTACTTGGAGACCGCCGTAAGCTCGGCCGCACCTGGCGGCACCATATCGCGCACCAGCTGCGGGCAAAACTCGGTAAACTTGACCTCCATCACCAGCCTGCCGGGCTCCAGCACGGGCAACGCGGGCAACGTCGCGTCAAAGATGTCAAAGCTCCCCACAGCCGCACGCACGTTGCTATCAAAGGTAATGCGCACGGTGCCCTCGTCCATCACCCACGGCTCGCGCTCGTAGTCCACGATGGTCCGCGGGCGCATCATGTTGCAGATGCACTCGATGTAGAACTCGCGACAGATCGGATAAGGGCTCCTCAGCAAAAAGTCGTAGTCGCCAGCCAGAATCTGCTCAAACTCGCCGCGCGTGAGCGACGCGTCCTCCTTGTAGATCCAGCTGCCGTACTTCTTTTTGCGCTCGAGCTTAATCACCTTGTCGCTGCCGTTATAGATGCGCACGCGATACTTTTTGCGCATGAGAATGCCGGCGTCTTTTTCCTCGTAAGCCGAGTTGCAGAAGTCGTCAAAGTACAGGCTGCGAATGGTGTAACCGCCCGCCCGCGCATGCTTGTCCAGCTTAAACACCGGCGCCATGCGACAGGCAAGCGCGACGTGCTCGCCCTCGTTAATGAGATATTTGAGCTCGTGGCGGTAGCGCTCCTGCGTGGCACGCACGGGCGGGGCCGCCAAGCGCTCAAGCAGCGCGCTAGCCCTCCTCATACGTGTCCTCCACGACCTTACCGACGTCCTGCACGTAAAAACACTTCATGCCGTAGTGCTTGCCGCCGTCGGTCACATAGTAGTCAAACGCATCTTGCGTATAGCCGTCGGAGTTGGTGGCGCGCACGCGCACAAAATACTGGCCGGCATCGGGCGCATCGCAGGTCACCTCGGGAAGTAGCACGTCCTCGGCCTTAAAAAGCACGTCGCTTATGGCATAGTCGCGCGCAAGCTCCACGGTATAGCGAATGTCACGCGCCTTAAAGTCGTAGGACGCATCCCAATTAATACGCAACTTACCGTTATCGATCTGCGGTACGCCAATGAAGAACGGCATGGGCTTTTTATAGCTCTCGCGAAAGCTCTTATAGTTCTCCTCGATCTCGGAGGGAATCGCCGCGGCAATCTGCTCGTATTCGTCCTTGGTGACAGGCAGATTGTCGATATCGGGCGAAGCAAAGACCAGCGATTCGGTAACCTCGCGATAATGTTTGATCATCTTGCTCAGGCGCGCCTCGGTCATATACGAGCGCAGGTCCTTTACGGCGCGGTCGAGCTCGCTGCGGAACGATTTGCTACGCAGTGCACGATTGAATAGCACGTTGCCCCAGTAGTTGCTTACGCCGCGCTCCCAGCTCGCATAGTCCGAAAAGCCGGTCAGAGACAGCTCCAGCTTGCGCAGCATGCCGTCGTTGTCCCAATCGAGGATGTACCACGTATTGGAGTTGAGCGGGCTATACAGATAGCAGTTACGGTTCTGCGTATCGCAGTTGCCCGTCAGAATCTGAAACGCCAGCCAATAGACCAGGTTCTCGGTATCAAAGTAGCTGTCGAGCACATCGTCGATCTTTTGCGATTCGTCGTTGAGCGCATCGAGCATCTCGATGAGCTTGGTGTGGTCCGAATCGCCCTTAATCTCGAGCATGCCCTCAAAGCTTGCCTGGTTGTAGTCAGGATCATCGGCAAGCTTAATGGTGTCCTCGTAGCGATGGAAATCAAAGCTGTTCACCTTGTACAGGTGCCCGCTCTTATCCAGGCCATGTGCCTTAAGCGCCGTCTTGTTGAGCTGTTCAACCTGCGTAAACAGGCCGTAGTCCTCAAAGGTATCGTTGGACTTTTCGGTCTGGTCACACACCCACAGATGCACAAACTGCGTGCGCAGGCCCATCATCTGGGGGATTCCGCGGATAAGGTCGTAGGCCATCTTGTTGCGAAAACGCATACCCTCGCCCATGTGCTTGTTGAGCGCAATCGCGCGCTGTTGGCGCCAGGTACCCTTGCCCTTTTTGAGCTCCACCTTGTAATTCTTTTGCGAGTTCATGCTCGATGTCTGACCGCGCACCTGCACGGTAGCATTGG
>CABURV010000099.1 GCA_902494035.1 uncultured Collinsella sp. | reverse complement strand
GGGCATGGGGATGATCCTTCGTCCCCGCGCGGGCGCCCCCGGTTATACAACCTCTTCGATAGGAGCTTTTCCCACATGGCAGACATCGCATTCGAGAAGGACCTCTCCGTCGCCGAGACCGGCATCGAGGGCCTCAAGGTCGTCGACCTCGCCGTCCACGGCGACTCGCGCGGCTGGTTCAAGGAGAACTGGCAGCGCGCCAAGATGACCGCCCTGGGCATCCCGGACCTCAGGGTCGTCCAGAACAACATCTCCTACAACGACAGCCGCGGCGTCACCCGCGGCATCCACGCCGAGCCCTGGGACAAGTTCATCTCCGTGGCGCGCGGCAGCGTCTTCGGCGCCTGGGTGGACCTGCGCGAGGGCAGCGAGACCTACGGGAAGGTGTTCACCTGCACGCTCGACCCGTCCAAGGCCATCTACGTCCCGCGCGGCGTGGGCAACTCCTTCCAGGCCCTGGAGGACGGCACCGCCTACACCTACCTGGTGGACGCCCACTGGTCCCTCGAGCTCAAGAAGACCTACACCTTCGTGAACCTCGCCGACCCCGAGCTCGCCATCGAGTGGCCGATCCCGCTCGATGAGGCCACCGTCTCCGAGGCCGACCTCAACCACCCGATGCTCAGGGACGTCGTCCCAATGGCGCCCAAGAGGACGCTCGTCACCGGCTGCAACGGCCAGCTGGGCCATGCGGTGCGAAAACTCGCCGAGGAGCGCGGCCTCGCCAAGGACTTCGACTTCTGCGACATCGACACCTTCGATATGTCAGACCCGGACGCCTACACACAGTACGACTGGTCGCTCTACGGCGCCGTGATCAACTGCGGCGCCTACACCGCCGTGGACAGGGCGGAGACCGCCGAGGGCCGCGCGACCGCCTGGAAGGCCAACGCGACCGGCCCCGCCCTCCTCGCCCGCACATGCTCTGATCACGGGATCACCCTCGTCCACGTGTCCAGCGACTACGTCTTCGACGGCACCGCCGAGGTGCATGACGAGGACGAGCCCCTCAGCCCGCTGTCCGTCTACGGCCAGACCAAGGCCGCCGGCGACATCGCCGTGGCCGGGTGCCCGCGCCACTACATCATGCGCTCCAGCTGGGTCATCGGCGAGGGCCGCAACTTCGTCAAGACGATGAAGGGCCTGTCCGACCGCGTCGCCGACCCCGAGGACGGGCTCGAGCAGGTCACGGTCGTTGACGACCAGCTGGGCCGCCTGACCTTCACGCGCGACATGGCCGAGGCCATCTTCCACGTGCTGGGGACGCACGCCCCCTACGGCACCTACGACTGCACCGGCTCCGGCACCGTCAAGTCCTGGGCCGATATCGCCCGCGCCGTCTTCGAGGCCGCCAACGGCAACGGGGACAGGGTCGTGCCGGTATCGACCGCCGACTACTACGCGAGCGCCGAGGGCCCCGTCGCCCCGCGCCCGGTCCACTCCGCGCTCGACCTGTCCAAGCTCGAGGCTGCCGGCTTCCACATGCCCGACTGGGAGGAAGAGCTGGGGGAGTACATCAAGACGCTCTAGCCGCTATTAACTTTTCGAGAGTAAAAGCCGCCGTTCTTTAACGGCGGCTTTTCTTGTTGGTGGCTATCTGCGCAGTGGTGCCAATAGTATTTTGCGGAAGATCTACCTCTCGCTTGGCATGGAAGTAGGGTGGCCGGGCTGGTCGTCGTAGGCGTATTTGCTGTACACGTTGACCTCCCACTGCTTTTTTTCGACCTTTGCTACAGAATCTAGGATGAAGCCGGTCGCAAGGCTCAGGCCGCACAGGAACATAAACGAGGCGGCGAGCATAGCGGTGGGGAAGCGCGGGACGAGGCCGGTCTGGAAATATTCGACAACGATGGGCATGCCCAGGGCGAGGCCGAATACCGCGAACAGAAGCGCAACGAGGCTGAAGAACTTCAGCGGGCGGTAGTCCTTGAACAGCGTGCCGATCATCGCAACGACTTTAATGCCGTCGCTCACGGTGTTGAGTTTGGACTCGGAACCCTCGGGACGGTCGCGGTACTCGATGGGCACATCTTTGATGCGCCAGCGGTGGTCGACGGCGTGGATCGAGAGCTCGGTTTCGATCTGAAAGCCCTCGGAAAGCACTGGGAAGGTTTTAACGAACGGGCGGCTCATGGCGCGGTAGCCTGTCATGACGTCATCGAAGCTGTAGCCATAGATCCACTTGATCATGGCGCGGACCAGATTATTGCCAAAGCCGTGGAAGGCACGCTTGTTCTCCTCGGCGTAGGTGCCGTTGGAAAGGCGATCGCCTACGGTCATGTCGGCCGTGCCGTTAAGGATGGGCTCGCAGAGGGCCTTGGCCGCCTCGGCGGGGTAGGTGTCGTCTCCGTCGACCATCAGGTAGCAATCGGCGTCGATATCGCGAAACATCTGGCGGCACACGTTGCCCTTTCCCTGACGGGGCTCAAAGCGGACTGTGGCGCCGTGCTCGGTGGCAATGCGTGAGGTATCGTCCGACGAGTTGTTGTCATAGACATAGACCGTCGCCTGCGGAAGCTCGCGGTGAAAGTCGTCGACGACTTTGCCGATCGTGAGCGCTTCGTTGTAGCAAGGGATGATGACGGCGATGGATTCAGAATTCACTTAATGCTCCTTATACATTCAATCCTAGAAAGTATAGCCGTTTGGGCCTGGCATCCTAAGATGTGGGTTAGTTCTCCAGTTTTGTTGCGCGAATCGTTTGCATGGCCGTCGGGTCTATACTGTTCGTTTGTCAACGATTACGAGTAAAGGAGTTGCATCCGTGTCGGATCAGACAAAGCAACAAGAAACTCGCAGTCTGCCTGCGACGTTTGCTAAGAACGAATTTGAGAAGGACGCGTTTATCCTTCGTCAGCTGGTTACCAAGGATTTTAAGATCAAGTATCGCCGTAGCGTTCTGGGCGTCGCATGGTCGGTGCTCAACCCGCTGCTGATGATGATCGTCATGGCCATCGTGTTCTCGACGATTTTTGGCCAGGGCCGCAATGGCTCAATGACGCCCGAGATGTACCCGCTGTACTTGATCGTGGGTAACATCACCTTTGCCGTCATGTCTGAGTCTACTAACCAGGCCCTGACGTCGATCGTGGGCGCTGCCCCTCTGCTCAAGAAGGTTAAGGTGCACCGCTGGGTTTTCCCGGTGCAGAAGGTGCTCTTCTCGCTGGTCAACTTTGCCTTCTCGCTGGTCGCCGTCGCCATCGTCATGCTGTGGTTCCGCGTTATGCCTTCTTGGCACCTGATTCTGCTGCCGGTCTGCCTACTGCTGCTTATGTGCTTCTGCATGGGCCTGGGCATGATGCTCTCCGCCCTCACGGTCTTCTTCCGCGATGTCATGCATCTGTGGAGCGTCGTCATTACGGCGTGGACTTACATTACGCCTATTTTCTGGACGACCGACTTCGTTGCGCAAATGCCGCATCTCGTGCGCATTCTGGTCTATGCGAACCCCATGTATAACTACCTGCAGTTTATGCGCGATATCTTCCTGTTCCAGACTACGCCCTCGCTTATGACGTTTGGTATGTGCGTTGCTTGGGCGGTTCTTGCGCTTGTTATTGGCTATACCGTGTTCCATAAGTCCGAGCGCAAGTTCATCCTCTACATCTAAGGAGTGCTGTGATGACTGAATCTGTTGTTGATTACAGCGAGCAGCCTCTGGCTGTCGAGGTCGACGACGTCACCATGATCTTTAACATGGCGTCCGAGTCGCTGACCAACCTCAAGGAGTACTTCATCAAGCTTGCCAAGCACGAGTTGTTCTTTGAGGAGTTTAGGGCGCTCAAGCATATCTCGTTTGATATTCATCGTGGCGAGGTCGTGGGTCTGGTTGGCACCAATGGTTCCGGTAAGTCTACGATGCTCAAGATTATCGCCGGTGTGCTTGAGCCTAGCGAGGGCAGCGTTAAGGTGCACGGTAACATTGCGCCGCTGATTGAGCTTGGTGCCGGCTTTGACCCCGAGCTGACCGCCCGCGAGAACATCTATCTGAACGGCGCCCTGCTCGGCTATACCAAGGAGTTCATCGACGCCAACTTTGACGGCATTATTGAGTTCGCTGAGCTTCAGAACTTTGTCGATATGCCGCTTAAGAACTTCTCCTCGGGCATGGTGGCGCGTATCGCCTTTGCAATCGCGACGATTACCGAGCCCGATATTCTGATCGTTGACGAGACGCTGTCCGTCGGTGATGTGTTCTTCCAGCAGAAGTGCGAGGCCCGCATCCAGCACTTTATCCAGAGCGGCGACGTGACGGTTCTGTTCGTTTCGCACTCCATGGAGCAGGTTGAGCGCATCTGCCAGCGTGCCGTTTGGATTGAGAAGGGTGACCTTCGCATGGACGGCCCGGTCAGTGAGGTCTGCAAGGCGTATCGCGAGCAGTTCAACTAGGTTATAATTACTTGCGCTTGGCCGAATTGTTGGTTGGGCGTGCGGTTATTTGCTCCATTAGCTCAGTTGGATAGAGCAGGGGACTTCTAATCCCAAGGTCGACGGTTCGAATCCGCCATGGAGCACCATCGTTTATTAAGCCCGGACCGCTTGGTGGTCTGGGCTTTTTTCATCTTGTGTGTTGCTGGAGCCGAGCGCGAGCAAGCCGCTGCTGTTTGTTGGGGTTGGCATTTTACTTTTCGAGATGCTCTTTCAGCAGCTCCAACGCGTGGGCGTAGCCTTGGAGGCCCTCGCCGGTGATGGTGGCGAAGCAGGCTAGGCGTGCATAGCTTACCTGGCGGAAGTCCTCGCGTGTTTCGACGGCACTAATGTGGACCTCCACGGCCGGGATGGCGACGGCTTTGAGCGCATCGAGGATCGCCACGCTCGTATGTGTGTAGGCGGCCGGGTTGATGACGATGCCGTCGACCTTGCCGTAGGCCTCCTGGATCTTGTCGACGATGCTGCCCTCGTGGTTGGACTGGAAGACCTCGACCTCGTCGAAGCCCTGCGCGGCACCTGCCTCCTGGCAGATCTGGACCAGGCGGTCGTAGTTGTCACTGCCATAGATGCCCGGCTCGCGAATGCCGAGCATGTTGAGGTTGGGGCCGTTGATGACGAGTGCTTTCATGGTTGCTTCCTTTGCGGTTGGGCGGGCGGAGAGGCGGAACGGAAAACCACCACAAAGGTACCTGT
>CABURV010000098.1 GCA_902494035.1 uncultured Collinsella sp. | reverse complement strand
CCGTCGCCGCCGAGGCCGAGGACGTAACGCTCGAGGACGAGGTACTCGTCGAGGCCGAACCCGCCGACGATGCGGACGAGGATGATGAGGAAGCGGACGAGTCCGAGGATTCGCTGACCTATTCCAACGGTGTGATCGAGAAGATCGTCGCCATGGCCACCCGCGAGGTACCGCACGTCCTGGGCATGAAGGGCAACCTCATGCACTTTGTGCAGGAGCAGTTCGGTGCCGAGAATCTGACCAAGGGCGTGACGGTCGAGGTCACCGATGACAACCGTGTGGTCGTCAACATTTCCGTCATTATCGAGTACGGCGCCTACGCGCCCGCGATTTTCGACGACGTTAAGGCGCGCGTGACCGAGCGTCTGGCTGCGATGACCGGCCTTGAGGCGGCAGGCGTCAACCTGCGCATCGAGGATGTCATCACCCCCGAGGAGTACGAGCACCGTACCAACCAGCACGAGTAACCTACCAAAAAGGGATGTTTATTTTGGCAGGTTTTATCTGCGAAAACGTCAAACGGCCGGTCGCACGGATGTATGTGCGGCCGGCCGTTATTTGTATGCCCCCGATGTAGGCATACCGCTCGTCTAACTAGGGGTTGCAATCGTCGCGTTCCGCGTTACCCTAATGGGCGCATTGTTTCCAAATTGTTAACGAGGGGTTGCCGTAATGGCTGACGAGCACGAAACAGAAAGCCAGGCGTGGGCGATTGAGGCTGCCGCGGCAGAGGCGGCATCGCGAGCTGCCGAGGAGGTACATCGTCCTCCCGTGGTGCCGATGGAGCGCGTGGTCGATCGCACCGATATCGAGCGCGGCGAGCGTGCCGGCCAAAAGCGCAGCCAGGAGCCAGGCTTCCCGCGCTTTTTCGCCGAGCTCAATCTGGGCCTGATCCTCACGGCCTTTGCCATCGTTGCGTTTAAAACACCTAATCACTTTGCTTTTGGCGGCACCTCGGGCGTGTCGGTCATTCTGTCCACGCTGTTCCCGACCCTGCCCGTCGGCGTTTTTATGTGGATTATCAATGCGGTGCTCGTCATCCTGGGCTTTATCTTTTTGGAGCGCAAGGCAATCCTGTGGAGTGTCTTTGCCTCGTTTGCGCTGTCCGCCTATGTTTCGCTGTTTGAGTTCTTTATTCCGACCGATGTCTCGATGACGGGCGATATGTGGCTCGACCTGTGCTTTGCCGTGATTCTGCCGGCGCTCGGCAGCGCTATCGTCTTTGATATCGGAGCCTCAACGGGCGGCACGGACATTCTTGCCATGATCCTCAAACGTCGCACGACGCTCGAGATTGGCCGCGCCCTGCTGTTGGTCGATATCGGCATCGTGACCATCGCGGCCTTCTTGTACGGTCCGCGCGTCGGTCTGTATTGCGTACTCGGCCTGTTTGCCAAGACGCTTGTGGTCGACAAAGCCATTGAGAGCATTCACCTTCGTAAGGTCTGCACGGTCATTTGTTCCGAGCCCCTTAAGGTCGAGGAGTTTATCGTCAAGCATCTCAACCGTACGGCGACTATCAGCCGCGGCTACGGTGCTTTCTCGGGCAAGTGCGTGACGGTGATTATGAGCGTGCTGAGCCGTCGCGAGGCCGTGCAACTGCGTCGCTACGCGCGCGAGATCGATCCGGGTGCCTTTATCACGATTGTCGACAGCTCCGAGATCGTCGGCAAGGGTTTCCGCGGAACGAACTAACGCGGTCGAGCTTATCAAACAATCGAATAGTGCCCTGCGCATTGCAAATGCGTCATGTTGGAGTATTTGTCCCCACATTGGGTGATAATGATGCCAAAGACATCGTTTGCGATCCAGATGATTCGCTCAAGATACGAAGGGATGATCTCGATGTTCTGTTCGCAGTGTGGTGCCCCCATGGGCGACAACGATAAGTTCTGTGGTGCGTGTGGTGCCCCCAATGCCGGTGCCGCAGCCTCTGCCCCTCAGGGTCAGCCCCAGCAGTTTGTTCCGCAACCGCCCGTGGCGAATGCGTCCAAGGGCTGTGTGGCTCAGGCGTTTGAGGACATGACCAAGACGCCGGGCGTGCTGCAGCGCGTGTGCCAGATCGCCTTTTTGCCGGCGCTGATTTGTGTTGTGTCGGTGCTCGTGCTGTTCATTCCCGTTATCGGCGGTATCGCGGCTGCCATCGGCTTTTTGGCAGCTTGCATTGCGAGCGTGTGTGGTTCCGGCTTTGGTATTGAGTGGGGTCGCGATCTGTCGCTCAAGGTTGATGACGGTATGGATCGTCCACTCATGCGTTCCACGTCGTTTGGCCTCGGAGTCTTTTCGAGCGTTATCTCGGTCGTGCTCGAGGTTATCGCTGCCATTCCCGTTATCGGTGTAGTGCTTTCGCTGGTGGAGAGCGTGGTAATTGGCACCGCGGGCTCGTATTCGTATTACGGCTCTTATGCACTCGAGGCAGCGCTGTTCGGCTCGCTTGGTCTGCTTGTCCTGGCTATGATTGCCACGGCGGTCTTGGGGGTCTTCTTTAAGATGTTCGCCGACATTGCCGTGATGCACTTTGCGGTGACCGGTCGTGTCGAGAGCGCGTTTTCGCTCGATAAGGTCTGGGCGGCCTTTAAGCACAACAAGACCAAACTGTTCTGCGCTTCGTTCCTTCCCGAGTTTTTGACGGGCCTGGTCGCCAACGTTGTCACCTGGATCCTGACGTTCGTCTTTGGCACCATTGCCTCTGTCGGTATGTATAGCTACTACTACCGTCCTACGGCTATTGAGGCGCTTGTTACCGGCGGTGGCATCACGCTCGTATTGTTCTTGGTGCTGACGGCGTTTGTCACGGTATTCCTCACGGTCTTTGGTAAGATGCTCAAGCACCGTGCCGTTGGCTATTGGGTTGCGCGCTACGCAAGCGAGTGGGCCGACGAGGACAAGGACGACGTCCTGACTTTTGTGCTGCCGTTTGAGAAGAAGTCTGCTCCGGCTGGTTTTAGCGCCGACGCAGCGCCCGTATCCGATTCCGCTGCGGCGCCGGCGCCTGCGCCCGAGCCCGAGCCCGTGCCTGAGCCTGAGCCTGAGCCTGAGCCCGCGCCCGTGCCTGAGCCCGAGCCCGCGCCCATGCCGGAACCGGAGCCCGAGCCTGCACCTGAGCCCGAGCCTGCGCCAAGCTCCGACGAGGACCCGCAGGACGAGTAACCCTGCCACCTGCCATTTGGGGACGGGGTAGAAACGGTAGAAATAGCGCTTGACAAATAAGCGGGGGCGGACGTGCCGAAGCGTCCGCCCCCGCTTTGATATCGCGATGCGGCTATGACTGCGAGATGGTCGTGGATCGACTACTCGCCGCGCTTCTCCTCGCGGCGGGCGGCGGCGCGAGCGTCGTGGATGCCCTTGATTGCGGCGTGTCGGGCGGTGCGGGCATCGTGCATGGCGTCGCGGGCCTCGGCGGCCGTGGCCTTGGCAGAGCGCAGTTTGGCTGCCAGGTCGGGATTGGTCTCGGCGACCGCGGCAATCGTGGGGCCGTCGAGCTCTTCTTGTGTGGGCTCGGCCAAAAAGTCGATGGCATATTGGGCGGCCACCATGGAGCCCTTGGCCAGTACCGACTCGTCAATCTTGTAGAAGCAAGAATGTTGGGCGTACGTGGCGCCAATCTGGGGGTTGCGCGTGCCAACAAAGGCGAGCACGCCCGGTACGCGGCGCAGGTACTCCGAAAAATCCTCACCCGAGAGTGTGCCGCGATAATGGCCTTGGCCGGTGGGGCCCAGGCACTTGATTACAGCCTGACGGCAGCGCTCGCTCGAGGCGGCGTCGTTTTCGACCTTGTAGTTGGCGATGGTGTAGTCGGTGAGCTCTGCCTCGGCGCCCAGAGCTGCCGCGGTATGCTCCACGATGCGGCGCATGAGCTCCGGCATTTCCTCGTGGGTCGAATCGCCGTAGGTGCGCACTGTGCCGGCGAGGTAGGCCGTGCCGGCGATAACGTTGCGCGCGGTGCCGCCGTGCAGCTCGCCGACGGTGATGACGGCCGGCTCGTAGGGGCTGATTTCGCGCGAAACAATGGTTTGCAGGGCGTTGACGATCTCGGCGGCAACCATGACGGCGTCGTGACCTCGCTGGGGCATGGCGCCATGGCACGAGGTGCCGCGGACGTCGATGCGGAACCAGTCGGTATTGGCCATGCGCGGGCCGGGCTCGCAGCTCACGGTGCCGGCATCGATCTCGCTCCAGATGTGCGCGGCGTAGGCGCCGTCGACGCCGTCGAGCACACCCGTGCCGATCATGAGCTTAGCGCCCTGGCCGTTTTCCTCGCTGGGCTGGAATACGATGCGGACTTCGCCGTGGATGTCGTCGGTCATATGGCGCAGGATTTGCAGCGTTCCGAGCATCATGGCGATATGGCAGTCGTGGCCGCAGGCGTGCATACAGCCCTCGTTGACGCTGGCGAACTCCTCGCCAGTCTGCTCGGTAACGGGCAGGGCGTCGATATCGGCGCGCAGCAGGATGCGGCGGCGTGGCGTGCCGTCCTCGCGATAGGCGTCGGGCGCGGTGCCGCGAAGCGTTGCCACCAGGCCCGTCTTAAGGGGACGCTCGTAGGGGATATTCATGGCGTCGAGCTGGTTGGCGATGTCGGAGGTCGTGCGCTCCTCGGCGAGGCTCAGCTCCGGGTGCTTATGGAAGTGCCGGCGCTGCTTGATGATATATGGTTCAAACTCGGTAGCGATATCTTGGATGGCCGCGGTGACGTCGTCAGCCGCGCGAGCCTCGGTCGCCGCCATAATCTGCTGTGCCTTGGTCTTCGTCATGGTCGATTTGCTCCTTGCTGGGTCGATCGCAAAATCATACAGGCTTATCCAAGTATGCCACCTGCCGCTAGGGCTGGTAAAGTTGCCATTTGCCGCCTGGGGTTTTGTTGCAAGGGCGGGGGAGTACACTCGGGGTTGTTGTATTTCCTGCCAGAGATGGGGATGCCCATGCAGCATATCGATCGGATTATCCGCTCCAAGAACGTTTTTACCGCGCAAGACGGCATCGATGCCGCCCGCGAGCTGGCGATTGCCATTGCAGGCGATCGCATCGTCGCGGTCGGTGCGCCCGATGACGTGATTGCCGCCGCCCCTGCCGCCGTGCCAGTTGTCGACTACGGTGAGCAATTCATCTGCCCCGGTTTCCACGATGCGCACCTGCATTTCTTCCATACTTCGGTTGGATCCTCGCCGTACATGCTCATGGATATGGGCACATCCGAGGCGGCATTGGTGCAGCATGCACAAGAGTTTTCCCAGGGCTTGCCCGATGACGCCTG
>CABURV010000097.1 GCA_902494035.1 uncultured Collinsella sp. | reverse complement strand
GGTGCCCTGGAGCGCAAGCGTCGCATTCGCGAGCTGGAGGGCTTGGAGCCCGATCTGGCTGCCGTGTTTGAGCATGTCTCGGACCAGGTTGTCGCAGCCAATGCGGCCGTCGAGGAGGCGCGTGCCGCCGAGGGCGATGCCGCCGGCGAGATCGCCCGCCTTGAGGGCGAGCGCCGCTCGCTGCTCTCCGAGATCGGCCGCCTGGAGCAAAGCGCCAACAACGCCGAGGTCGAACGCGTGCGTATCTCCAAGCGCCGTGAGCAGGCTGCCGAGGCCGTTCATGCCGCGCGCCCGCGCGTGGACGAGCTCACCCGCTCGCGCGACGAGGCCCGTGCGCAGGCGAGCGACTTGGGTCTTCATATTGCCGAAGCTAACGACGAACTCGATCGCGTTCGCCGTGACGATTCCGAGGCCGCCGGTAAGCTCGCCGACGCTAAGGTGCGCCTGGCTCAGACGAGCGAGCGCCTGCGTTCGCTGAAAGGCCGCGTGCCCGATCTTGAGCATCGCCTGGAGGGTATCGACCGCCGTATCCGCGGAACACGTCAGGCCTCGCGCTCGCTCGAGCTGTTGCGTCTGCGCGTCGACCCCATGCACGAGCGCTATTCGGCCCTGTTGGAGCGCGCCTCGGACTGGGCCGCGCGCCTGCGTGACCAGGCAACGCTTGAGGAAGCGGATTCAGCCTCGCTCAAGAAGACCATCGAGGACGCTAAGGCCGAGGTCTCCCGCGCCAAGGAGCGGGTCGATGCCGCCACAGCGACGCAAAACGAGTTCAAGGTCGCACGCGGCAAGCTCGAGGTTCAGGTAGAGGCAGCCATCAAGGCCATTACCGCCGATGGCACCACGGTGCTCGAGGAGGCGCTCATGCTGCCGGCGCCCACCGATCGCGACGCCGCCGAGCGCGAGCTCAACCAGCTCGTGCGCCAGATCAACAACCTGGGCCCTGTGAACCAAGTTGCCATGGAGGAGTACGAGCAGCTCAAGCGCCGTGCCGATTACATCGAGGAGCAACTTGCCGATCTGGAGAGTGCGCGCAAGGCGCTCACCAAGATCACCGTGGCGATCGACCGCAAGATGCGCAAGGCGTTCCTGGTGACCTTCGAGAAGGTCGACGCGAATTTCCGCGAGATCTTCGTCATGCTCTTCCCGGGTGGTCAGGCGCATCTGGAGATGACCGATCCCGAGCATCCTGCCGAGACGGGTATTGAGGTCGTGGCGCAGCCGCGCGGCAAGCGCATCACCAAGATGATGCTCATGTCGGGTGGTGAGAAGAGCCTGACGGCGCTCGCACTGCTCTTTGCCGTATACCGTACGCGTACGGTGCCGTTCTATGTGCTGGACGAGGTCGAGGCGGCACTCGACGACGCCAACCTGTCCAAGCTCATCGGCGCCCTCGATGTGCTGCGTTCCGATACGCAACTCTTGGTCATTTCGCATCAGCGCCGTACTATGGAGGATGCTGACGTTCTCTATGGCGTCTCGATGCAGGCCGACGGCGTCAGTCGCGTCGTCTCGCAAAAACTCGATCGCGAAACCGGAAAGGTCGTGAATGCATAATGGGATTCTTTGACGCACTCTCGCGCGGACTCGAGCGCAGCCGCGAGGCCCTCAACGAGGTCTTCTACTTTGGCGGCGAGGTCGACGAGGATTTTTGGGAGGACCTTGAGGACACCCTCGTCATGGGTGACATGGGTGCCGAAGTCGCCATTCAGGTCTCCGATGACCTGCGTGACGCCGCCGCCAAGAAGAACCTCAAGACCGCCCCGCAGCTTCGCCGCGCCCTGGCCGAGCAGCTCGAGGGCCATTTTGTGCCTGTTGAGCGCGACCCGTTTTCTGATACGCCGAGCTGCGTGCTGTTTGTCGGCATCAACGGTGCCGGCAAGACCACCACGGTCGGCAAGATCGCGAGCGCCATGGCCGCCCGCGGCAAGAACGTGGTGATCGGTTCGGCCGACACCTTCCGCGCCGCTGCCATCGAACAGCTCGATGTGTGGGGACAGCGTGCCGGCGTACCGGTTATCAAGCGTGACCGCGGCTCCGACCCGGCGAGCGTGTGCTATGACGTGCTCGACGAGGCCGATAAGCGCGGCAGCGACCTGGTGCTCATCGATACCGCTGGTCGTCTGCACACGAGCCCCGAGCTCATGCGCGAGCTCGCCAAGGTGGTCAATGTGACCCGCAAGCGCGCCGCCAATATGGGCGCCGGTCCCATGCCGGTCTCGGTCGTGCTTGTGATCGATGCCGCGACGGGCCAGAACGGTCTGAACCAGGCGCTCGAGTTTAACGAGGCGCTGGGCCTGGACGGTATTATCATGACAAAGCTCGACGGCACGGCTAAGGGCGGTATCGCCATGGCTGTGGCCGAGAAGCTCAAGCTCCCGATCCTGCGCATCGGCGTGGGCGAGCAGGTCGATGACCTGCAGGAGTTTAACGCCAAAGATTTCTGCCGCGCCCTGGTGGGCGAGTCCAACTAAGGAGTGACTAGTGTTTGATTCTCTGAGCGATCGCCTCAACGATACATTTGACCGCCTGCGCGGCAAGGGTAAGCTGACCGAGGCCGATATTACTTCGGCCATGCGCGATATTCGCATGGCGCTGCTCGAGGCCGACGTTAACTTTAAGGTCGTCAAGGAGTTTGTCGCCAAGACCAAGGAACGCTGCATGACCGCCGAGGTCATGGAATCGCTGTCTCCGGCGCAAAACGTCGTCAAGATCGTGCTCGACGAGCTCACCGAGATGCTCGGTTCCACCGAGAGCAAGCTCGTCTTTAGCAACCGTATCCCCAACGTCATCATGCTCGTGGGTCTGCAGGGCTCCGGTAAGACCACAGCGGCCGTAAAGCTGGCCTACCTGCTCAAGAAGCAGGGCCGCTCGCCGCTGCTCGCCGCGTGCGACGTCTACCGTCCCGCTGCTGCCGACCAGCTGGCCACGCTCGGTGGCGAGATCGGCGTACCGGTCTTTCGCGGCGACGGTGCACACCCGGTCGACATCGCCAAGGGCGCCATCCAGGAGGCCGTCGACCACCTGCGCGATGTGGTCATCGTCGATACCGCCGGTCGTCTGCAGATCGACGAGCAGATGATGCAGGAGGCCGTGGACATCAAGAAGGCCGTCAAGCCCGATCAGGTGCTGATGGTCGTCGATGCCATGACCGGTCAGGATATCGTCAACGTCGTCTCGACCTTTGCCGAGCGCACCGACTTTGATGGCGTGATCATCTCCAAGCTCGACGGCGATGCCCGTGGCGGCGGCGCACTTTCGGTGCGCCAGGTGACCGGTAAGCCCATCAAGTTCGTGAGCATGGGCGAGAAGCCCGATTCGCTTGAGCCGTTCTATCCCGATCGTATGGCCAAGCGCATTCTGGGCATGGGCGACGTCGTCGGTATTATCGAGAAGGCCCAGGAGGCGGCCGACGCCGAGCAGCTCGAGGCTGCCGAGCGCATGCTGCGCGAGGGCTTCACCATGAACGACATGCTCGACCAGATGAAGGCTGTCAAGAAGATGGGCGGCATGAAGGGTATTTTGGGCATGCTCCCCGGTGGTCAGCGCGCACTAAACCAGATGGGCGGCAACCTGGACGAGGGCATCTTCGATAAGAACGAGGCCATCATCATGTCGATGACCAAGGAGGAGCGCCTGCGTCCCTCCATCATCAACGGCCAGCGCCGCGCCCGCATTGCCAAGGGAGCCGGCGTAACCCCCACCGAGGTCAACGGCCTCATGAAGCAGTGGGGCGAGATGAATAAGATGATGGGCCGCATGCGCACGATGGCCAATCAGGCACAGGCCGGCGGCAAAAAGGGCAAAAAGGGAAAGAAGGGCAAGAAGATACGCATGCCCAATATCCCTGGCCTGGACGCTATGGGTCTGGGCGGCATGGGCGGCCTGGGTACGGGCGGTCCCAAGTCCGATATGGAGCTGCTGCGCCAGATGGAAGCGCAGATGCGTAATAAGAAATAGGGCTGTAATTCCAGCTTGATACGGCAAAGGCCACTCGGAAGCTACGGGTGGCCTTTGTTGTTGGCCTTGACCGTGGGGTTGCGCTCAGCGTCGCGCCCCGAGCTCGCGGTGCCGTGCCGTTCGTGGCAGCCGCAGCCCTCGTGGCCCTTATCTGGCATAGGCCAGAAAATGAGGGCTTATGTTTGGGCTGTGGGGCCGCGTGCGTCTGGGCTACAATGAATCTCGCTTGTAGGCGACTGACAGGAGGGTCAATGAGCAAGGCTGATCGACAGTTTGTAACCATGTGCCGCGATATTCTGGACCATGGCACCACCACCGAGGGCCAAAAGGTCCGCCCGGTGTGGGAGGATGGCACCCCTGCCTTTACCATTAAAAACTTTGGTGTCACGGCACGCTACGACCTGCGTGAGGAGTTTCCCGCGCTTACCCTGCGTCGTACGGCCCTCAAATCTGCCATGGATGAGATCCTGTGGATTTATCAAAAGAAGTCCAATAACGTGCATGACCTCAACAGCCATATTTGGGATGAGTGGGCCGACGAGACCGGCTCCATCGGTAAGGCTTACGGCTACCAGATTGGGCAGAAGAGCCATTATCCCGAGGGGGACTTTGACCAGATGGACCGCGTGCTGTATGACCTGAAGCATACGCCGTACAGCCGTCGTATTATGACGAACACCTATGTGTTCAGCGACTTGTCCGAGATGCACCTGTATCCGTGCGCGTACAGCGTGACGTATAACGTGACGCAGCGTCCGCAGGACGACAAGCCAACGCTCAACATGATTCTCAACCAGCGCAGCCAGGACATTTTGGCCGCGAACAATTGGAACGTGTGCCAGTATGCCATCTTGCTGATGATGGTCGCACAGTCCGTCGATATGATTCCCGGCGAGCTGCTGCACGTGATCGCCGATGCCCACATTTACGACCGTCACGTCGATATCGTCCGCGAGCTTATCGAGCGTCCGCAGTTTGCGGCCCCCAAGGTTTCATTGAACCCCGACGTGCACGATTTCTATGCGTTTACAACCGACGATCTGATCGTGGAGGGCTATGAGCACGGCCCGCAGGTCAGAAACATTCCCATTGCGGTGTAGGTGGCGCTCATGACGTGTAAGCTATCTGCCATCGTCGCCGTGTGTGATGACTGGGGTATTGGGTGCGAGGGCGACATGGTGGTGTCCAATCGCGCCGACATGCGCCATTTTGTGGCGTGTACCAAAGGTTGCCCGGTCATTATGGGGCGCAAGACCCTGCTGAGTTTTCCCGGCGGGCGTCCGCTCAAGAACCGCCACAATATCGTGCTTACGCGCGACGATAACTTTGCACCCGAGGGCGTCGACGTGGTGCATAGCATCGACGAGGCGCTCGCCGCGGTTGCCGATGAACCCGTTGCCTGGG
>CABURV010000096.1 GCA_902494035.1 uncultured Collinsella sp. | reverse complement strand
GCGACGGCCAAGCAGCTACCGCCAAAGGTCGAGCCGTGGTCCCCCGGCTTAAACACGTCGGCAATCTCCTTCTTTGCCACGACGGCACCCATGGGCACGCCATCGGCAATGCCCTTGGCAAGGCTCATAATGTCGGGCTCCACGCCATAGGTCTGGAACGCAAACGGCTTGCCGGAGCGGAAGATGCCGCACTGGACCTCGTCGGCGATAAGCACGGCGCCCACTTCGTGTGCCAGGTCGCGCGCTGCCGCCATAAACTCCTCGGTCATGGGGTGCACGCCACTCTCGCCCTGGATCGGCTCGAGCATCACGGCACAAATCTCGCTCCCCAGCTGCTTAAAGATCGCACGCAGCTCGTCCACATCGTTGGGCGTGCAGGCCACAAAGCCACCCGGCAGCGGGCGGAAGCTGTCCTGCAGCCAATCCTGCATGGTGGCGGCAATGGTCTCGAGCGTACGGCCGTGGAAGCCGCCGCGCATGCACACGATGGTGTTGCCGCCATTACCGGCACGCTTGGCGTACAGGCGCGCGAGCTTCATTGAGCCCTCGTTGGCCTCGGCGCCAGAGTTGGCAAAGAAGGTCCCCCAAACCTGCTCATCCGCAGCCGGGGCACCAAGTGCAGCCGCCGTGGTCTCATCGCCGGCGACAATGGCATCGGCAAGCACGCGCGCACCATCTACGTCGTCGTTAGCAAGCTTGGACAGCAGTGCCGCGACCTGTCCGCGCTGCTCGATGTAGAAGTAATTGGAGACATGCATGAGCTTTTTGGTCTGTGCCTCGAGCGCCGAGAGCACAGCCGGGTCGCCATGACCTAGGCTGCACACGCCGATGCCGGCAAGAAAGTCGAGGTACTCACGGCCATCGTCGCCGGTGAGCTTCATGCCGTGACCCTCGACAAACTCGACCGGAGAGCGGCCAAAGGTATGCATAACGTAATGGGATTCAAGCGATTGCTGAGCTGCAAGTGACATGGGATGCCTTTCGTTGGGCGCCAGACGGCGCGGGGCTATGGGTGCAGGAATGGGGCGGCTGCGGGTCAGCTAGACCGTCTGAAGCTTCTCGACCTCGTCAAGGTTCTCGGTCAGACGCGCAGCAAACGTCGAAAGCGGATGCGGATGCGTATCGAACTCGTAAGCCGTCTCGGTGGAATGGATCACGGTGCCGACGCCGGCATCGGTCAGCAGCTCCAGGAGCAGCGAATGCGGCGTGGTACCGTTAATGATGTGGGCACGAAATACGCCGCCGGCAAGCGCATCGACGGCCGCACGCAGCTTGGGAATCATGCCCTTATCGACCTCGCCACCGTAGAGCATCTCGTTAACCTCGTCGAGCGTTAGGTTGGAGATAAGCGAGTCCTTGTCGCTAAAGTCCTTGTACAGGCCATCGACATCGGTCAAAAAGATCGCCTTATGCGCGTGGAGCGCTGCCGCGACGGCACCGGCGGCGGTGTCGGCGTTGATGTTGAAGAAACCGCCGTCCTCCCCCGCCGCGACGGTAGCGATGACGGGGATGTACTCGCTATCGAGTAAGCGCTCGATATAGTCGGTGTTGACGTGCGTCACTTTGCCCACGCAACCGAGCTCGGGGTCGAGCGGCTCGGCGATAAGGGTGCCGGCGTCGCTGCCGGACACGCCCACGGCCAGGTTGCCGTGGTGGTTGAGCGCCGCGACCAGCTCCTGATTGACCTTGCCGCCCAGTACCTCGCGCACGATGTCCATGGTGGCAGGCGTAGTCACGCGCTGGCCGTTCTTAAACTCGACAGGGATGTCGTAGTGGCTGAGCGCCTCGTTGATAGCCTTGCCGCCGCCGTGCACGATGACGGGGCGCATACCGATGATCTTGAGCAAAACGATGTCGCTCATCACGTCGCGGCGCAGCTGCTCATCAACCATGGCGGCTCCGCCATATTTGATAACAACCGTCTTGCCGGTCAGGTTCTTAATCCACGGCAGCGCTTCGAACAGCAGCTGCGCGGTTGCTTCGTTGGATTCGCTCGAACGACAATCGCGTGCGAATTTCATAATCTGCCTCGTCTTTCGTATCGTTATCGCGCCGTACTCCGCCGTCCGCAATCGCGGCAAGATGCGCAGCATGCCTGGAATCTAGGAACGGTAGTCGCCGTTGATGGTGATGTATTCATGCGTGAGGTCGCAGGTCCACACGGTCGTTGCCGCGTCGCCTGCGCCCAGGTCGGCCGAGATCACGATCTCGGGTGCCTCGAAACGTCGTAGAGCCTCGTCCTCGTCAAAGGGAACAGTCAGACCGCCGCGACAGACAGGCATGTCCATCATGTCGATGGAAACTTCTTCCTGATTAAACTTCACGCCGCACTTGCCGAGCGCCATGGCAACGCGGCCCCAGTTGCAATCGTGGCCGGCGATGCAGGTCTTGACGAGCGGCGAGTTGGCAACGGCACGGGCAGCGATATCGGCTTCCTCGTCGTTGGCGGCGCCGGTAACGTTGACCGTAACAAGCTTGGATGCGCCCTCACCATCGGCGGCGATATTGCGCGCCAGGCTCTCGCACACCTCGTGCACGGCAAATGCCAACTCGTCAAAGGCATCGGAGCCCTCGACGATAGGCTCGGCCTCTGCGGCAGCGGCGCCGGAGGCAAGCATGATGCAGGTGTCGTTGGTCGAAGTGTCGGAATCGACCGTTACCTTGTTAAAGGTCTGCTTGACGGTCGAGAGCAGCAGGGTATGAAGTGCCGCAGGCTCGACGGGGGCATCGGTGGTGATAACTGCGATCATGGTGGCCATGTTGGGCATGATCATGCCCGAGCCCTTGCACATTCCGCCCACCGTATAGACATTGCCCGCATGACCCGCAGCCTCACTGACGTAGGTCACGGCGTACTCCTTGGAGTGCGTGTCGGTCGTCATGATGGCGCGAGCGGCATCGGCGCCACCGTGAGCGGAGAGCGCCTCGTAGGCAGCAGGAATGGCGGTCTCAAACGTGTCGATCGGCAGAATCTGGCCAATCACGCCCGTGGAGGCAACCAGAATCTGCTGGGGCTCGCAGCCGATGACCTGCGATGCGATGCTGCACGTCTCGCGCGCGCATGCAAGGCCGGTCTCACCCGTGGCGGCGTTGGCATTGCCAGAGTTGACCGAAACGCCGGCGATGATACCGTAACCCTTGTCGGCACCGCCCAGGTTGGCACGGCTCACTTGCACGGGCGCCGCGCAAAAGCGATTGGTGGTAAACACGCCGGCACCGGGACAGGGTTTATCGGGCACGACGAGCGCGTAATCCAGACGCTCGGGGTTCTTGCGGAACCCAGCGTGGATGCCCGCAGCTTTAAAACCAGCCGCCGCCGTAACGCCACCCTCGACGGCGCGAATCTTGATATCGAACTGCTCTCTATTCATCGTCCCCATGGCTCCTTTATATCAAACAAAAAGTGGGCATCGGTCGGAGCGCCATACCAGTCACAATCACGAGACCAGCTTAAAAGTGGCGCCCAACTCGATACCCGACTACCAAATCGTTAACAATCGAATGTGCTACACCGGGCACGCCACTGTGGGCAAGCCTCGTCGCTCGTCAAAGCCAAAGACGATATTGGCGCACTGGACCGCTTGGCCCGCAGCGCCCTTGCACAGATTGTCGATGGCGCCCGTCGCCACCAGCACGCCTGCACGCTTGTTGAGCGCAAGGCCAATCTGGGCGGCATTGGTACCGACGACCGAAGCCGTCTTGGGCTGCTGGCCGGCATCGAGCACGCGCACAAAGGTGCGACCGGCGTAAAACTTCTTGTAATGGTCGACGACATCCTCAAGAACCAGCGCGTCGAGAGCCTGCGGCGCGAGCGGCATCGTCACCGTGGAAAGCAGGCCGCGCTTGAGCGGTGCCAAGTGCGGGGTGAAGACGATGCGGTCGGCCAGGCCGAGTATCTGCTCGATTTCGGGCGTGTGACGATGCTTGCCCACGCCATAGGCCTCCAGGTTTTCGTCCGCGCTGCAAAAATGCGTACGGGCGTTGCAGGACTTACCGGCACCCGTTACACCGCTGATAGCGTCAACGATCACGGGGCCGCTCTGGGCAACCCAGCCGGCGCGTACGGCAGGTGCGGCGGCAAGGCTCGTTGCGGTGGGATAGCAACCGGCGCAGGCGACCAGTACGGGCTTGCCATCGGCGTGGTCGGATGCAGCGGTCTCCAAATCCTGGCAGAACAGCTCGGGCAGGCCGAAAGCGCGGGTCTTGAGCAGCTCGGGGCTCGTGTGCTCGGCGGCATACCAGGCCTCAAAGGTGGCCGGATCGCTCAGGCGATAGTCGGCCGAGAGGTCAATGCAGGAGACGCCCGCGGCAAGCAGGGCGGGCACCTGTGCCATGGCGGCCGTGTGCGGCACGGCCAAAAAGACCGCGTCGCAGTTCTTGAGCTCGGGGGCGTCATGCGTCGTGAAGACAAGGTCGCTTACGCCGGTGAAGCTCGGGTACACCGCAGACAACGGCTGGCCGGCATCGGCGTTGGACGTAATGGCAGCAAGTTCAAACTCGGGATGACCGAGGACGAGGCGAATAAGCTCGGCGCCGGCATATCCAGCCGCACCGACGATTCCAACCTTTAAAGACATATCAGACTCCTTGTCTGCAGTTATGCACCAATGCGCATCCCGCAGCCGTCGTTATGAAGTGGGTTGAAACTTTAGCACCAAAAGATGCATATATACGCAAATCTTTTGTATATTCATGCATTGAAACAGTCCCGACACATTCACTCGAAGGAATTGACAAATAAATGCGGGCCCCATATTGCCCAGTGCGCCTTACGGTGACGTTGCAATGTGGGGCCCGCGACATGCGAGAATTTGAATTGCCGAAGCTTGCTGAGAGACTCGTTTAGAGCTCGACCGGCACCCATTCGTCATGGTTGCAGATAAAGGCCTCCGGCTCCTCGACGCTAAAGAAGACGAGCGTGGGGTCGTTGGGCCCCTCATAATGCTCGCCTAGGCGCTCCAGGTGCTTCCAGCCCGCCTCGCGCATATCGGGAGCGGCCCGGTCATCCAGACCCGCATGCCCGCGCAAGATGAGCCAGCCATGGCCCGGCCACCAACTCGTGGCCTCAAAGCGTTGATTTTGCAGCAGCTCTTGCCACACGTCTTTGGTGCGCGCCGTTACAAACCACAGCTTGCCGTCCTGGATCTGCGCAAACGAAAACGGACGCACATGCGGCTGCCCATCCACGCTCGTCGCCAAATACCATGCCGGCACCGACGTCAGATACTCCAACACCGTATTCAATCCGTCCATGTGTCCTCCTGACGCTCGCTAATTTGGAATGGGCAGTTAATTTGGGACGGGGCTATTTTAGCTACCCCTTAACTGCCAATGAATTATTTGGACCAGGATAATTGTCAGCTGGCATATGGGG
>CABURV010000095.1 GCA_902494035.1 uncultured Collinsella sp. | reverse complement strand
CTGGAACGCGCAGCGCGCCACGCCATGCTCATCCTTGCCTACGAAAACGCAGTTGCGATAGTTTCCGCGCGTGGTCTGGTACAGGATGCCGCTGCCCACGCAGTAGCGCAGGACCTTAGGGCTGATACCGCGCTGCATTAGATAGGCTGCGGCAGCCTCAGCGTTGCGGTCGGGTGCAGGCAGTTCAAATTTGCGTGGTGTACTCTGTTTGACTGGAATTGTTTTAGCCAGCTGAACAGAAACAGGGGCAGGCGTCATCTCGTTCAGCAGACGAACCGCAGATACAAAGTCCATCCCCTCAACCTTAGTCAGATAATCAATGGCATTATTACCTCCCACATCATGAGAGTACCAATGAAACTTTCCATTGCCAATTGTGATGATGAGACTATCATGTGACCGGGTGCAGTATTCCCGATCAGTTTTACGGACAAGTTCACCGGGGCGATAAGTTTCAAGATACTGTACCACGCTTATCTGCCGGGCAGCTTCGATATTTTTTTGATATTTCCCCATAGTTTTGACCTCCAACTCTGTGTAATAAAAAAAGCACCTTGCCTGTAAATCACAGATAAGGTGCTAAGGATACGATATTCTCTTTTTTCAGCAGGCTGTTTATCACTTCAGCCAGCTGAAAGGGGGTATGGGGGAAAACAGATCATCCCCCACCATTCCCGCAAAACAGTACACTTCCCCCTTGTATATCTCTAAATTCCATTAAAAACGCGAAGCGCACCACCTTTTTACAGGCGATGCGCTTCGCATTAGCTATTTACGCGAGCGAATTGTACATTTTATGCAACAATTTTACGCTCTCGGATTTTTTATAGCAGCCTGTGCGGCGGCCAGGCGGGCGATGGGAACACGGTAGGGAGAGCAGCTGACGTAGTCCAGGCCAACGCTGTGGCAGAACTCGACACTGCTGGGATCGCCGCCGTGCTCGCCGCAGATGCCCAGACCCAGGTTCGGGTTGGTCGCGCGGCCATCGTGGGCAGCCATCTTGACCAGCTTGCCAACGCCGATCTGATCCAGATGCTGGAACGGATCGCTCTCGTAGATCTTGGCGTCGTAGTAGGCAGTCAGGAACTTGGCAGCGTCGTCACGGCTGAAGCCGAAGGTCATCTGGGTCAAGTCGTTGGTGCCGAAGCTGAAGAAGTCAGCTTCCTTGGCGATCTCGCCGGCGGTCAGAGCGGCACGCGGGATCTCGATCATGGTGCCAACTTGGTACTTCATGTCAACGCCAGCGTCAGCGATCAGCTTGTCAGCAGTCTTGACGATGACGTCCTTGACGTACTTCAGCTCCTTCACTTCGCCAACCAGGGGCACCATGATGTGCGGGGTGATCATCTTGCCGGTCTCAGCAGAAACCTTGATGGCAGCCTTGATCACAGCATTGGTCTGCATCTCGGCAATTTCCGGATAGGTAACGGCCAGACGGCAGCCACGATGGCCCATCATGGGGTTGAACTCATGCAGGCTGACAACAACGTTGTTCAGCTCTTCGGTGGTCATGCCCATATCCTTTGCCAGGGCTTCGATATCCTCAGCCTTGGTGGGCAGGAACTCATGCAGAGGCGGGTCCAGATAACGGATGGTCATCGGACGATCGCCCATGATGCGGTACATAGCGGTAAAGTCAGCTTCCTGGAACGGCTCAACCTTAGCCAAGGCAACCTTGCGCTCTTCAACGGTACGTGCGCAGATCATCTCACGCACAGCAGCAATACGATCCTCAGCGAAGAACATATGCTCGGTACGGCACAGGCCAATGCCTTCAGCGCCCATATCGACAGCGTTCTGTGCATCGCGCGGGTTATCGGCGTTGGTCATAACCTTCATCTGGCGTGCTTCGTCAGCCCAGCTCATAAAGCGCTTGAAGTTAGCGTTCTCGGTGGAAGCGACGGTAGCGATCTGGCCTTCGTAGATGTTGCCGGTAGAGCCATCAATGCTCATCCAGTCACCCTCATGGAAGGTGTGGCCGTTAATGGTGATAACCTTTGCATCGTAATCGATAGCAACATCGTTATCATTGCCGCAGCCGGAAACACAGCAGGTACCCATGCCACGTGCAACAACAGCTGCGTGGCTGGTCATGCCGCCGCGGACGGTCAGGATGCCCTGAGAAACCTGCATGCCGACGATATCTTCGGGGCTGGTTTCCAGACGGACCAGAACGACCTTCTTCCAAGCTTCGTCCTTGACCTTCTCTTCAGCATCTTCAGCGCTGAAGACAACGCGACCGCAGGCAGATCCCGGAGAAGCGGCCAGGCCCTTGCCGATTGCTTCAGCAGCCTTCAGGGCAGCAGCGTCAAACTGCGGGTGCAGCAGGGTATCCAGCTGCTTAGGCTCAACGCGCAGTACAGCGGTGCGCTGATCAATAACGCCCTCATCAACGAGGTCGCAGGCGATCTGCAGAGCAGCCTGTGCGGTGCGCTTGCCGTTACGGGTCTGCAGCATAAAGAGCTTGCCATCTTCGATGGTGAACTCCATGTCCTGCATATCCTTGTAGTAGTTTTCCAGGCGGGTTGCGATCTCAACGAACTGATCGTAGACCTCGGGCATCTCCTCATGCAGCTTGCTGATGGGAGAAGGCGTACGGATACCGGCGACGACGTCCTCGCCCTGGGCATTAACCAAAAAGTCACCGTAGAACTCCTTGGTGCCGTCGGCCGGATTACGCGTAAAGGCGACGCCTGTCGCAGAGGTCTCGCCCTTGTTGCCAAAGGCCATGGCCTGCACGTTGACGGCGGTGCCGAGCTCGTCGGAGATGCCGTGCTGTTTGCGATAGATGCAGGCGCGCTCGTTCATCCAGCTGCCAAAGACGGCCTGGATGGCAAGGCGCAGCTGGAGCTCCGGATCGTGTGGGAAGACGGGCTTGCCATCGGCGACCTCGAGCTCGGGATACAGGGCGGCATCGACGTTCTCGGAGAAGATGCCCTTAAAGGTCTCGACGAGTTCCTGCAGGTCCTCGACCGAAAGCTCGGAATCGACGCGAACGCCGGCGACCAGGCGGGCCTGGGTCAGGGCGTTCTCGAACAGGTCGGCATCGACACCCATGACGACGTTGGAGAACATCTGGATAAAGCGACGATAGCTATCCCAGGCAAAACGCGGGTTCTGCGTCTGCGCGATGAGGCCCTGGACGGAATCGTCATTGAGGCCCAAGTTGAGGACCGTGTCCATCATACCGGGCATGGAGAACGGAGCGCCCGAACGAACCGACACGAGCAGCGGATCGGAGGCGTCGCCGAGCTTCTTGCCGCAGCGGGCCTCGAGGTCCGCCTCGGCGGCAACGATCTCATCGAGTGCGCCCTCGGGCCACACGTTGCCGGCACCGGAGTACTCGACGCAAGTCTGGCAGGTAATGGTAAAGCCACCGGGAACCGGCAGGCCGATACGGCTCATCTCGGCAAGGTTAGCGCCTTTGCCGCCAAGCACGAAGTTCATGGACTTGTCGCCCTCGGTGACACAGGTGCCCTGGGCGTCGGTTCCAAAACGGTAAACCCTCTTGCAATCGCTCACGATACTTCCCCTTCCATGCACTAACGCGCACGACCGTGGTAACGAATCGACCCACCGGATGCGGGCCGTGAGGGAACTATACGGCGCGTTTTGGGCAGGCTTGAGCAGAGGATGCGCGGTTTGGTAAACGTGCTAAAACTGGCGGTAAACGGTAGGTAAAGGTGGTTACCTTATGAAGAGACCACTTCAATAAACTTGCAGGTCAAATGCAAGTAATTTGCTAAATCGCTTTACCATTATCGTGCATTATTTTTAGTTAGTCTTTTTAGACGGGGCTTTTTAGCTACCCCAATAAGCTAGCTTTGTTGGGCTCGACGGGCGGCGCGGCGGGCGCGGGCTTCTTGGATTTCCTCCAAGTGGCTGATGATCTCGGAGGCGCTCTCCTCGATGGCCTTGCCGTCGGTACGTACCACAAAGCAGCCTAGGCGCTTCATGAGCGCACGGGCTTCCTCGAGCTCGCTGTGCACGCTCTCGGGCTCGGCATAGGAGCCGGCAACGGCACGAGCGTAGTCATCGCCCAAGCGGCTATCGCGAATTTCAGAAATCACATCGACGGTCGAAATCAGGCCGAACAGGCGCATCGGGTCAACCTCGTAAATCGACTTCGGCGGCTCCATGCCATGGGCCAACGGAACATTGGCAACCTTGTAGCCCTGATAAGCCAGATACATCGACAGCGGCGTCTTGGACGTGCGCGATACGCCCAGCAGCACGATATCGGCACCCGACAGATCGTCGCAACCGCGCCCATCATCGTGCTCAACGAAATAATCCATGGCCTCGATACGATGGAAATAACGGTCATCGGTCCTGTGAATCACGCCCGCGACGCCCTTGGGCGACACACCGATAAGCGACGACAGCACGGCAAGCGTCGGGCCGATCAGGTCGACCGAGCGAATGTGCAGCATGCCCAAGTAGTCAAGCACACGAGCACGGAGGGCCGGGTCAACGATGGTGTGAAACACAGCGATATCGCGATGGTCGGCATCGACACGCGGACCCACAAACGACTTGACCTGCTCCACAGAGTTCACCTTGGGCAGGCGCAAGAGACGAAAAGCCCCTTCATCAAATTGCCCGGACGCCGCAAGCACCACCTCACAAGCGGTATCACCGAGCGAGTCGGAGATAACGATAACGGTGGGACGAGCGGTGACCGGGCAATCCATGCGGGGCTCCTTTTGCGCTTATGCGCAGGCTGGCTTACTTTTTGCGGGCAAGCTCACCGATGTTGGCGATGCCGGAGAAAACGGCCTCAAAGCGGTTGAGCAGCTTAAGGCGATTATCGCGAAGCTGCTCGTCCTTGTCCATGACCATAACCTCATCGAAGAAGCGGTCGATGGGGGCACGCAGGGCGGCGAGGGCGGCAAATGCGGCCGGGTAATCCTCGGCAGCGAGAGCAGCATCGACGGCGGTCTGAGCGGCCTCGGAGGCGTCGGCAAGCGCGAGCTCGACCTCGCCCATCAGGGCGCGGTCGTACTCCGCACCCAGCTCGGGCTTGGAGATGTGCGCGGCGCGGGCATAGGCGGTAGCCAGGTTGTCGAACGTCTCAGCGTCGTTCTTGCGGGCCTCGTCGAGGGCGGCGCAGCGGGCGAAGAAGACGGACGGGGCGATGATGTGCACCGCGGAGACGGCGGCAACGGTATCGGCCGGAATCTTTTCGTCACGGGCCATGCTCACCAGGCGGCCATGGAAGAAGTCGCGAACCTGCTGGGCGACCTCGGCGGCGTCGAACTCAATGCCCTGCTCACTGTAGAGCTCGAGGGCGAAGTCGATGAGCGACGTAGGGTCGATCGGCAGACGGTCGCGCAGGATGTTGATGATGCCGATAGCGGCACGACGCAGCGCGTAGGGGTCGGAGGAACCGGTCGGGGGCTCGCCGATGGCAAAGATACCGG
>CABURV010000094.1 GCA_902494035.1 uncultured Collinsella sp. | reverse complement strand
GTAGTCGTCATCAGCAGCGACAGCAAATCCCCGCTCGCTCGTCTGGCAGACTACACCTTTAATACCGTCAACCACGAAGCGCTGCTGACGACGGGCGACTTTGCGTTCTCTAAGATCAGCGCCACGATGATCATCGAAGTCATCTACAACTTCCTGCTGCCCGAGATTGAAGACGCTCGCGAGCATATCAGCTACTACGAGGAGCTCATCCAGCCAGATAAGGTCGTTGAGTAAAACGCGTAGTGGGACAAAAATTTCAGTCTATTTTGTCCCACCAACACCACTGATACGACCTAACCTCGAGCTTCTTCGAGCATCTGCTTGGCGTGCGCCAGGCTCGCCTCCGATTGATCGCCGCTCAACATGCGGGCGATCTCGGCGGTACGCGCTTCGCCGGTTACCTCGTCCAAATGCGTCTGGGGAACATCGCCCGGTTCCTTGCTGACAACATAATGCTTGTCAGCCATGACGGCGACCTGCGCCAAGTGGGTTACGACAATCACCTGATGCGTAGCAGAGAGATCTGCCAGCACACTCGCGAGGGCGCGCGCCGTGGAGCCACCGACACCAGCATCGACCTCGTCAAACACCAGCGTATCGACACCGTCCGCGTTACCGAGGACAACCTTACTTGCCAGCATGACGCGGCTGAGCTCGCCGCCCGACGCAATTCGACGCAGGGGACGCGGCGTCAAGCCGGCACCGCTGCGGTATAGCAGCTCGTAGCTCGAAGGACCAACGGGCGTCCACTCAGCACGGGGAAGATCACGCGACTCCCAGACGAGCTCGGCACTACCCATCTCCAGGCGAGCCATCTGGCGGCCCACCTCGTGGCAGAAGCGCGGGGCCGCCGTATTGCGAGCGCGCTTAAGTGCCCTGGCAGCAGCGAACAGCTCGCGCTCGGCGCTCCCGAGTGCCTCACGCGCCTTTTTGATCTGTTCATCGCCATCATCGACCAGCGAAAGCAGCTCTTGTGAGCGGTCGCGCATGGCAAAGACATCTTCCATGGTCGGACCCCACTGACGCAACAGGCCCTTGAGGTCGGAATACCGCTCACGCATGCGAGCGAGCTCGCGCGGGTCGAAGGCGACGCCATCACGATAGGCACGAAGCTCGTTCGCGCAATCCTCAAGGGAGATGCAGGCATCCGAAAGCGCATCGGCAATGTCGCCCAGTTTGCGATCGACGGTAGCCATTCGGGAAAGCTCTGCCACGGCGCTGTTCACGGCATCAAGCGCTCCCCCTTCAGAGGCAAGCGATGCATGGGCATCGTTAGCCGTGGCAACCAGTACCTCGGCATGTTCGGAGCGCGGCAGCAGTTGCTCAAGTTCCTCATACTCACCCGGCCTGGGGTCGACCTCGGCAATGCGCTCCAGGGCGAAGCGCGCCTCCTCGACGCGACTCCCCTGCGCACGCGAGACTTCCTCGACGCGACGGACCTCCTTGGCAGCCGCGCGTGAGGCTTTAAAGCAAGCACGATAGTGCTCGAGCGCCTCAAGTGCCGGGCGCCCTGCCCAGGCATCAACCATGGCAACATGATGCGCCGGATCGAGCAGGCGCTGGTGCTCGTGCTGGCCGCAAAGATCCATCATCACGCCGACGCGCTCCGAAAGTTCACGCACGCTGGCGATGCGACCGTCAATTTTTACGCGGCTGCGACCCTCGGCGGAAAGGCTGCGCTGTACGGTGAACCCTTCCGTGTCGTGCGGCCCGTCGAAGAGTCGTGCCTCGACGCTCGCGATCGCCTCGCCCTCGCGCACCGTCGACGAATCCGCGCGCTCGCCCAAAATAAGTTTGAGGGCCGAGAGCAGCGCGGTCTTACCGGCACCGGTCTCGCCGGTCAGGACAGTCAGGCCGGCACTCGGCACCAGCGCCGCCTCGCGAATGAGTGCAATGTTAGAAACCTGCAGCTCATCGATCATGACGGACTCCGTAGAATACGCGGCTCACCGAGTTATAGAAGCTCTCGGGGCCGTAATCGAGCAGCAGCACATCTCCGGGACCGCGGCGCACAGCCACGCTCTCAACGGTGCCATCGCAGGTAATAAACTGTCCATCGATAGCAATCGCCGGAACGCTCGGGCGATCATCGGACATAAAGATTTCGACGACATCACTCGGCGAAGTCAAGAAGGCACGGGCCTGAATGGTGTGCGGCGCAATGGGTACGCAGACCATGCCCGTATAGTCGGGACTCACGATGGGGCCCCCGGCACTGAGTGCGTAACCCGTAGAACCAGTCGCCGTGGACACGACCACGCCGTCGCCACGCAGTCGATCGATATGGTGGCCCGACACCGTGATGTCGAACTCGACCATATCGGACAGCGGACCGCGGGTAAGCGCCATGTCGTTGAGGGCGAAGGTGCGCACGACATCCTTCGTACCGTCTTCGCGCACGGACACGATATCCGCAGCGATGGTGGCGCGACGGCTCACGTGCAGCTCGCCGGAAAGGGCGTCGCTCACGACCTTAAGAATGTCTCGCTCCTCGGGACTCGCAGCAGTTAAAAAGCCCAGGTGACCATAGGAAAGACCAAGGATAGGAATCTCGCGATGGTTGAGGATGCGGGCAGCGCGCAGCAACGTACCGTCGCCGCCGAGTGTAATGACCAGATCGGAGCCGTCAATATCAGGCGTGCTTTGAATCTTCGATCGCTGGTCGGCAGCCCATGCGACCTCATAGCCCTGGCGTGTCAGCCAAAGCTCGAGCATCAGGCCACTCTCGACCGCCTCTTGCTTGTAGTAATTGGGAACCAGAAAGACCTTCATAGCGTTGCAGCTTTCTCGCTCAAAACCGATACCTGGGATTGCAGCTCATCGTCGGCGCGCTCCCCGGATGCAAACCTCGTGCCGTACAGGAAAAACTCGACATTGCCCTTGGCACCATGAATAGGCGACACGCACACATCGACCGGGAACAGGCCCTTAGCAGCAAAGAGTTCAACCGCCGCCACGAGTGTATCGCGGCGCACAGCGGAATCGGTCACAATGCCGCCCTCACCCACCAGCGCCGCCGGAGCCTCAAACTGCGGCTTTACGAGCGTGCAGAATGCACCCGTAGGCTCCAGGCACGCCAGCACCGCATCGATAATGTTCGCGATGCTGGTAAACGAGACATCACACACAGCCAGATCGATGGCGCCGGCATAGCCAAGCTCAGGCAACTGCGTCACGTTTGTGCGCTCATGCAGCGTTACGCGATCGTCCTGACGCAACGACCAATCGAACTGGGCGCGGCCCACGTCCACCGAGACAACGGTCGCAGCTCCGCGCTTGAGCAGGCAATCGGTAAAGCCGCCGGTAGAGCAGCCTACGTCCAGGCAGGCAAGGCCCATGGGATCGATACAAAACGCATCAAGCGCACCCTCGAGCTTAAGGCCGCCGCGCCCAACGTACGGAATACGTCCCTTCACGTGCAGCGGCAGGCCCGGGATCACCTTAAGGCCCGGCGAAGTCAAGCGCTCGCCGCCACTCGAGACCAAGCCGGCCATAAGAGTGCGAAGGGCATCCGCGCGATCGGCGCAGATGCCCTGAGAAATCAGTTCGTCATCAAGACGCACGCGTTTCATGAATGCCATCAACCATTCGTATCCGGAGATGTGGCCTAGCTATCCTGGGATTCGTTTGCCGCATCCTCATCGTATTCCTGCTCGAGCTTATCGGCCTCACGCGGCGTCAGCTCAAACTTGTCGACCATATCGACCGCGCGGGAGCCCAGCTCAATTGCTTCGTCGAACAAATCGAGCGAACGCTCCAAGGAGGTATCCTTGGAGCGAACGGTAGCGATGATCTGATCCAGACGGTCCGAGATCTCATCAAAGTTACGGACAGAACCCTCTGGCATGACTACTCCTCGACGGAGTCGGCCTCGACGGCCTCAGCAGCGTCCGCGCCCTCGGCCAGCACGCCAGCCTCGGCCTGAGCAGCTGCAACCTTTGCGGCAGCCTCGGCAGCCTGTGCCTCCTCGCGAGCGCGATCTTCGGCCAGCAGCTCTTGGTATAGGTCCTCGCCCGGCAGCTCCTCGCTGCGAGCGATCTTACCCAGCACGCCGTTGACGAACGACGCGGACTGGTCGGTGCCATAGGCCTTGGCAAGCTCAACGGCCTCGTTGATCACGATGGCGTCCGAGACCTCCTCGTCGGTGAGGAAACGCATCTCGTAAACGGCGATACGCAGCAGATTACGGTCGGCGCCGGGCATGCGCATAAGATCCCAGTTCTTGGCAACGGAGCGCAGAGCACAGTCGATGCGGTCGATATGCTCGTAGGCACCTCGGCACAGCTCCAGCGCATAGGGATCGAGGGGACCCTTCGAGATCAGGAAATCACCCTCGAGGACGCGCTCGAGCGGGCTGTCCGTGGCCTCGGCCTGGAACAGCAGCTGCAGCGCCTGACTGCGGGCAAGCGTACGCCCGCGATAAACCTTAAGGCTCAAAGGTTACTCCTTGGGGAAAACGAGGCCGTCGATACAAACGTCAACACGCTCGACCTCGACGCCCACCTGGGCATCGATGGCGGCGACCACGGCGGCGCGAACGGCCTCGGCGAGTTTCTTGAACGGATAGCCAAAGAACACCACGACACGCACGGTGAGTGCGAGCTTGTCACCGACGACCTCGGCCTCGACCGCCGGCTCGGAAGCCGGGGCCTTGGACGAAAGCATCATGGAGACAAGGTTGGTGGCAAGGTCCTTGACGCCAACGGAGGCGATGCCCTCGACATCCGACACGGCGCGCGAGACGATGGCGGTCAGAACATCGGGCGAAATGCCGATACCGTCAATCTTGATTTCCTGGGGCATGAGTCCTCCTAGAAGAGTTGGTTGCTAGACGCGGGAGACGAACTTGCCGTCGCGGGTGTCAACCTTGATGACCTCGCCCTCGTTGAGGTACATGGGGACCTGGATGACAGCGCCGGTGTCGATCGTGGCCGGCTTGGTGGAACCCTGGACGGTGTCGCCCTTAAAGCCCGGGTCGGTTTGGACGATGGTGGTCTCGATGAACATCGGCGGAGTCACGCCCATGAGCTCATCGTCGGCGAAGAGCAGCTGGCAGATGTCGTTCTCGCGCAGCCACTTGGAGTTCTCGCCCACCATGTCCTCGGGAACGGGAACCTGCTCATAGGTCTCGTTGTCCATGAAGATGTAGTCGGCGCCATCGTTGTAGAGGTACTGGAACTCACGGGTGGTAAGCATGACGCTCTCGAACTTGGTGCCGGCGTTGCAGGTGTTCTCGACGACGCGGCCGCTCTTGATGTCGCGGGTCTTGTAGCGCACAAACGCGCCGCCCTTGCCCGGCTTGACATGCTGGAACTCGACGATGGTGTAGACCTTGTCCTTAATGCGGAGACCGAGGCCGTTCTTGAAGTCGGCGGTAGAAATGGTAGGCATAGCGACCTTTCTTGTTATGGGCAGAACGCACAAGCGTCCAAATTACATACGACCGAAATTATACACTTGCAGACGGCGCCTGCAGCGAGCGCATAAAAAGAGAACGCGGG
>CABURV010000093.1 GCA_902494035.1 uncultured Collinsella sp. | reverse complement strand
CGCCGTCCCGACCTCTTCGGGCACCGGTTCCGAGTGCACGCCGTTCGCCATCATCACCGACAAGGAGACCGGCATCAAGTGGCCGCTCGCCGACTACGCGCTGCTCCCCAACATGGCTATCGTCGACGCCGACAACTGCATGACCGCCCCGCGCGGCCTGACCGCTGCCTCCGGCATCGACGTCATGACCCACGCCATCGAGTCCTACGTCTCCATCATGGCTTCCGACTACACCAAGGGCCTCTCCGAGCGCGCTGCTAAGCTCGTCTTCGAGAACCTGCCCTCCAGCTTCACGAACGGCGCCAAGGACCCGCATGCCCGCGAGGAGATGCACAACGCCTCCTGCATGGCCGGTATGGCCTTCGCCAACGCCTTCCTGGGCCTCAACCACTCCATGGCCCACAAGCTCGGCGCTTTCCATCACCTGCCTCACGGCCTCGCAAACGCCGTCATCCTGACCCGCGTCATGCGCTACAACGCCGCCGAGGCTCCCGTCAAGATGGGTACCTTCTCCCAGTATCCTTACCCCAACGCGCTGCACAACTACGCCGAGATGGCCAAGTACTGCGGCATCGAGGGCAAGGACGACAAGGAGGTCTTCGAGAACTTCATCACGAAGCTCGAGGAGCTCAAGGACTTCATCGGCGTCAAGAAGACCATCGCCGACTACGGTGTTGACGAGCAGTACTTCCTCGACACCCTCGACGAGATGACCGAGCAGGCATTCAACGACCAGTGCACCGGCGCTAACCCGCGCTACCCGCTCATGAGCGAGATCAAGGAGCTCTACCTGGACGCCTACTACGGCCGCGAGCCCCAGGACTACGCCGTCTGCTAGTTTTAGCACGGTTTTTAACGGCGGGGGTGCACGGGTGTTTCACACACCCCCGCCGTCGCTTCTATCGCATCGTTGAAAGGATGCAACCATGCTGCTACCCGATTCCAAGACCGAGCTCGTCCGCCGTGGCAACAAGGTCGTTTACGACCTGGGCGACAAGATCGTCAAGGTCTTTAACGAGACCAAGCCTGTCTCCGACGTGTTCAACGAGGCTTTGAATCTTGCCCGCATCAATGAGTGCGGCATCCGCAGCCCCAAGGCGCTCGAGGTTTCCCAGCTCGAGAACGCCAACGGCTGGGCGCTCGTGACCGAGAAGGTTCCGGGCACCACCCTTGCCGAGAAGATGACTGCCGAGCCCCAGCGCTTTGGTGAGTACCTCGAGATGTTCGTCGACCTCCAGATCGAGATCCACGGCTACACCTCCCCGCTGCTCAACCGTCAGCGCGACAAGTTCGCCCGCATGATCGACAGCCTTGATCAGCTCAATGCCACCACGCGCTACAACCTTCAGGAGCGTCTGGACGGCATGACTAAGGAGTTCAAGGTCTGCCACGGCGACTTCAACCCCTCCAACGTCATCGTCGGCGACGACGGCCAGCTCTATGTGTGCGACTGGGCGCACGCCACCCAGGGCTCCCCTGCTGCCGACGTTGCCACCACCTACCTGCTCTTCGCCCTCAACAGCAAGGACCAGGCCGAGGCCTACCTGGAGCTCTACTGCGACCGCGCCGACATGCCCATGCAGGTCGTGCGTCAGTGGACGAGCATCGTCGCCGCTTCCGAGCTCGCTCGTAAGCGCAACGTGAACGATGAGTTCCTGAAGAACTGGATCGACGTCGTCGATTATCAGTAATATCTGAGCGATTTATTTCGCATCGGAGGCACAATGGAAAACCCCGCAGCTCATTTGGGCTGTGGGGTTTTCCTTTACCCGTCGAGTTTATTCACGCAACAAAAAAAGACTGCTCCGCATCTCATTCTAAGAGAGATACGGAGCAGTCCCGCAATTACATCTAATAGCAGAAACGTCGATTAACGGCGAGCCGCCTTAACAAGCTCGGCAACCTTGGCGACGACCTCGTCGATAGCCACATCCTCGCGCTCGCCCGTGGCACGGTCCTTGAGTTCGACGGTGCCGTTCTTAAGGCCACGCTTACCCAGAACAACCTGATACGGGAAGCCCATAAGGTCGTTGTCGGCAAACTTAAAGCCGGGACGCTCATCGCGATCGTCGACGACGACCTCGATACCCTCGGCGCACAGGCCATCAACGATCTGCTCACAGACGGAAGCGCACTCCTCCTTCTTGGGGTCGAGCGGAATCACCGCGACCTCGTACGGAGCAACGGAGACCGGCCAGACGATACCGTGCTCGTCGTTGTGCTGCTCCACGACGGCAGCGAGCGAGCGGGACACACCAACGCCGTAGCAGCCCATGATCAGAGGCTTCTCCTTACCGTCCTCATCCATAAAGGTGGCACCCATGGCCTCGGAATACTTGGTGCCAAGCTGGAAGACCTGAGAGACCTCGATGCCGCGGGCAGCGGAGAGCGGCTTGCCGCAGTGCGGGCAGGGGTCGCCGGCAACGACGGTTACCAGGTCGGCCCACTCGTCGACGGTAAAGTCGCGCTCGGGGCAGGCACCGGTAAAGTGATAGTCGACCTCGTTGGCGCCACAGGCCCACTGCTTGGACTCGCGCAGGCTCTCGTCGCAGACCAGACGAATGCCCTCGGGCAGGTTAACTGGTCCGATAAAGCCCTTGTGCAGACCGTTCGCTTGGAGCTCCTCGTCGGTCATCATGCGATAGCCCTTGCCAAAGACATGCTCGGCCTTGCAGTCATTGAGCTCGTGGTCGCCCGGGACAATGGCCACGACAGGCTTGCCCTCGGCATCGATGAGAGCCAAGGACTTGCGCGTGCCGTTCTCGGGGAAGCCGAAGAACTTTGCAACGGCCTCGATGGTGCCCATGCCCGGAGTCTCGACCTTGGTGAGCGTACCGTCGCCAGGACCCTCGGTCACAACGACCTTGGTGCTTGCGGCCTCATCGTCGGCAGCGAAGCCGCAATCGTCGCAGTAGACGAGCGAAGCCTCGCCGGCGTCGGCCAGAGCCATGTACTCGACGGAGGTGTCGCCGCCGATCTCGCCGGAGTCGGCGACAACGGGCAGAGCCTTGATGTAGCAGCGCTCGCAGATGTTGGCGTAGGCCTGCTTCATCTTGTCGTACTCCTCCTGCAGACTCTCCTGCGTGGCAGAGAAGCTGTAGGCGTCCTTCATGATGAACTCGCGACCGCGCATCAGGCCAAAGCGGGGACGGAACTCGTCGCGGAACTTATCCTGGATGTGATAGAGGTTCACCGGCAGCTGCTTGTAGGAACGCAGCTCATTGCGCACCAGGGCAGTCACGGTCTCCTCGTGCGTGGGTCCGAGAACAAACTCGCGGCCGTGGCGGTCATCAAAGCGCACAAGCTCCTTGCCATAGGCGTCAATGCGACCGGACTCACGCCACAACTCGGCGTCGACCATGATAGGCATCATAAGCTCCTGGGCACCGGCGGCATCCATCTCGTCGCGCACGATGTTCTCGATCTTGCGAATCGAGCGCCATGCGAGCGGCAGGTAGGAATACAGACCGGCGGCCTCCTTGCGGATCATGCCGGCACGGAGCAGCAGGCGGTGGCTGGCGAGCTCAGCGTCCGCCGGATCCTCTTTAAGCGTCGGCGCATAGAGCTTAGACATATACATTGCTCGGGTCATTTATTACTCCTCAATAAGTTTGTCGACCTCTGCCATAAGCGCGTCGACAATTTGGTCCTCAGCTACTTTACCAATGATCTGGCCATGCGAAAAGAGCAAGGCCTGACCACGTCCGCAAGCAACGCCCAGGTCGGCATCAGAAGCCTCACCGGGGCCATTAACGGCACATCCCATCACGGCGATGGAAAGCGGCGCGGAATAGTTCTTCAGTCGCTCGGTAACCTCCTCGGCGATGGGAATGAGGTTGACCTGGCAACGAGCGCACGTGGGACACGAGACGATCTCGGGACCACGGCGGCGCAGGCCAAGGGACTGCAGGATACCCCAGGCGACCGGCGGCTCCTCGACCGGATCGGCCGTGAGCGAGACGCGCATGGTGTCACCGATACCCTCAGACAGCAGAATACCAAGGCCCACCGAGCTCTTAATGGTGCCCTGAAGCTTGGTACCCGCCTCGGTTACGCCCAGGTGAAGCGGAACGTGGGGAATCTCACGCGACAGGGCTCGATAGGTATCAAGCGTCGTTTGCACGCTATGGGCCTTAGCCGAAAGCACGATGTTCGTAAAGCCGCGGTCTTCAAAATGCTTGACGAAACGCTCGCTCGACATCACGAGCTTTTCGGGCTGCGAAAGATTGTCGCGCTCGGCAATATCTTGCTCAAGCGAGCCCGCGTTCACGCCAATGCGAATCGCGCAGCCCGCGGCACCCGCGGCATCGATGACAGCGTCAACCTTGGCCCAATCGCCGATATTGCCGGGGTTGATGCGCAGCTTGGCGGCACCGGCCTCGACGGCGCCGATGGCAAGCTTATGGTTAAAGTGGATATCGGCGACGATTGGCACCGGAGACTCGGCACAAATCGTGCGAAAGCCCTCGAGCGCAGCCTCGGTAGGCACGCTCACGCGAACAACATCGCAACCCGCCTGGGCAAGCGCACGCACTTGCGCAAGCGTTGCCTGGGCGTCGGCGGTATCGGTGCAGGTCATGGACTGAACCACCACCGGCGCGCCACCACCGATCTGCACGCCGCCCACATATACGGGGCGCGTCAGCTCGCGCGGCAAAGGATGGGATAAAGACAATCCAAACACTCCCCTACAAAATAAATCGAAGGACGTCGGAACGAAGCATATAAACAAACAGCAGCGCAAAGAGCGCGATGCCGACATAGCTGACGATTGTCTGCACCTTGAGTGGCAGCTCGCGACCGGCGACCATTTGGATGATCTCGATAACCAGCTTTCCCCCGTCGAGCGGCGGAATGGGCAGCAAGTTCATAAAGCCCAGCGAGAATGAGATGAGCGCTGCAAACGACAGGAACGTTACGGGGCCGGCAGCAGCCGCCTGAGAGGACATGACGCTGATGCCCACGATCGACGAGGACTGGTCGAGAATCTCCATCGTATGCTGCGGCTGGAGTAGGCGCATAACGCCATCCGCGGTCTGCACAACATAGGAGAATGACAGACGCGCCGAGGTGATGGGGTCCAAACGGACTACCTCCGTAGAAGCATACACACCTAACCGCTCGTCCTCTTTGAGCGCAACCGAGGTCGAATGCTGCTTGCCGTCACGCTCATACTCAATGGCGATATCGTCCTTACCGGCGGCCTTGCCGATAGCATCGTAGACGTCCATCCAAGTGGAACATGAGACACCGTCGACCGAAAGGATCGCATCTCCGGCCTCGATACCCGCCTTGGCGGCAATAGACCCCTCGTCAACCTGACCGATCACGTTGGTATCCATCGGCACGGTGACACCCGCAATGGAATAGATGCTCATAAGGAGCAAAAAACCCGTCAGGATATTGACGAGAATGCCCGCGAGCAGCATAAAGGCGCGCTTGAGAAAGCCTTGGCCAAGATAGGTGTGCGAGCGCTCTTGCGCAAGGAACTCGGCCTCGCCGCACGGCAGCTCCCACACATCG
>CABURV010000092.1 GCA_902494035.1 uncultured Collinsella sp. | reverse complement strand
TCGATCCCCCTCGTCTCCACCCGAGCATTGAATGAGGCTCCAACGCAAGTTGGGGCCTTTTTTCATATAGGAACACAAGGTCAAAGGCGGCACCATGATCCTCCTGGTCGACAAGATCGAAAAAAGCTTCGGCGCGCGCGTCCTCTTTAGTGGCGCGTCCTTCCAGATCAACCCCGGCGAGCGTTTTGCGCTCGTGGGACCCAACGGCGCCGGCAAAACCACCATGCTCAAGATCATCATGGGCATCGACAGCCCCGACGCCGGCCAGATCCAGTACGCAAAGGACTGCCAGGTAGGCTACCTAGAGCAGGAAACCAACCTGGAGCACAAGGACACCACCATCCTTGCCGAGGTCATGGCGGCCGCCAAGGAAATTCGCCGCATGGGCGAGCGCGCCAACGAGCTGCAGGCCCAGATCACCGAGCTCTCCGAACAGGGGAAGGATGTCGACGCGCTCCTCAACGAGTACGGACAGGTCCAGGACCGCTTTGAGCACCTGGGCGGCTACGAGCTCGAGAGCAACGCGCGCAAGATCCTGTCCGGTCTGGGCTTTAAGGTCACCGACTTTGAGCGCCCGTGCTCCGAGTTCTCGGGCGGCTGGCAGATGCGCATCGCGCTGGCCAAGCTCTTCCTGCGCCACCCCGACCTGCTGCTTCTAGACGAGCCCACCAACCACCTGGACCTCGAAAGCGTCCAATGGCTGCGCGGCTTTATCGCTAACTACGACGGCGCCGTCCTCATCGTCAGCCACGACCGAGCCTTTATGGACGCCTGCGTCGACCACGTGGCCGCGCTCGAGAACCGCCGCGTGACCACCTACACCGGCAACTACAGCAGCTACCTTAAACAGCGCGAGGACAACCTGGAGCAGATGCGTGCCAAGCGTGCCGCTCAGGAGCGCGACATCGCCCACATGCAGGTCTTCGTTGACAAGTTCCGCTACAAGCCCACCAAGGCCGCCCAGGCGCAGGAGCGCATCCGCAAGATCGAGCAGATTAAAAAGGAACTTGTCATCCTGCCCGAGGGCCACAAGCACATCGACTTTAAGTTCCCTGACCCGCCGCGCTCCGGCGACATGGTCGTCGGCCTGGAGGGCGTGTCCAAGTCCTACGGCAACAAGCACATCTACAGCGACATCGACCTCAAGCTCTACCGCGGCGAGCACGTGGCACTCGTCGGCCCTAACGGCGCCGGCAAGTCCACGCTCATGAAGATCCTCGCCGGTCTGGAGCCGCCCACCACCGGCACCCGCGACCTGGGAACCAACGTCGGCGTCGCCTACTATGCCCAGCATGCGCTCGAGGGCATGACCGAGTCCAACACCGTCCTGCAAGAGATCGACACCGTCACGCCCAAGTGGACCGTACCGCAGCAGCGCAGCCTGCTGGGCGCCTTCCTGTTTAGCGACAACGATTCCATCGAAAAGCAGGTGCGCGTCCTCTCCGGCGGCGAAAAGGCGCGTCTGGCGCTCGCCAAGATGCTTGTGGCCCCCGAGGCGCTCCTGTGCCTGGACGAGCCCACCAACCACCTTGACATCGACTCGGTGGACATGCTCGAGAACGCCCTGCAAAACTTCCCCGGTAGCATCGTGCTGATCAGCCACGATGAGCACCTGGTACGCGCCGTGGCCAATCGCATCATCGACATCCGCGATGGCAAGGTCACAGTCTATGACGGCGACTACGACTACTACCTCTACAAGCGCGAGGACCTCGCAGCCCGCGCCGCCGCCGAGGCGGCAGGGGATAGCGCACCTGCCGCGGCCAAGTCCACCAAAGCCAGCGCCGCCCAGGCCGACACCCCCGCCGCGGCGCCTAAGCCTGCCGAGGGCAAAAAGACCAAGGAGCAAAAGCGCGCCGAAGCCCAGGCCCGCGCTGCGCTCAACAAAAAGCTCAAGGGCGTGCGCAACCAGCTTAAGAAGATCGAGACGGAGCTCGACAAAAAGCGCGCCCGCTATGACGAGCTTATGGAATTGATGGCAAGCGAAGAGCTTTATGCCGATCAGGATAAGTTCAACGCCGCGCTGGGGGAATATAACGGCCTTAAGCAAGAGCTACCTAAGCTCGAGGACGAATGGTTGGAGCTTTCCACCCAGATCGAAGAGGAGACCGCGCGTGAATTCTCGTAAGGCCGCTGCCGTGGCGATGAGCGTCATCGCCATCGCCTGTCGCATCTGCGGCATCTTTATGAGCGCGATGACCGTGCTGCTGTGCTTTAGCGGCCTCACCGCCAAACTGCAGATTGTCGGCTTTGTCGTTGAGCTTTCTCGCGCACTGCCGAGCGCCATCGCCGGCTACGGCGTCATCACCTCACCCTTTGGCGGCGTTTTCCGCTTGGATTACGCCATCGTGGCCGTCATCCTGTTTGTAGCTGACTACCTGCTCACGCGCGCCTCGCGCCGCGTCCGCTAGGGGAGCGCCATGTCCAGCAGCTACATCATGAACCTGCTCGCCAGCGCCGTCGCCGTCATCGTGGGCATCGTCATCCACGAAAGTGCGCACGCCGCCGCGGCCTGGGCACTCGGCGATAAGACAGCCCGTTCGCGCGGCCGCGTGTCACTCAACCCGCTCAACCATATCGACCCGTTCGGCACCATCATCCTGCCACTGCTCATGCTCGCAGCCGGTGGCCCGGTGTTCGCCTTTGCCAAGCCCGTGCCCGTCTACCTCAACAACCTCAAGCACCCCAAGCGCGACGAGGTCCTGGTGAGCGTGGCCGGCCCCGCGTCGAACATCGCACTCGCATGCCTCGCGGCCGCCCTCATGCACGCAACGTACGGCAATCTCTACGCCAGCATGTCCTTTGCCGTGGCGTCGCAGATCATGAACTTCGGCGCCACGTTTATCGTGGTCAACCTGTCGCTCGCGTTCTTTAACCTCATTCCGATTCCGCCGCTTGATGGCTCGTCGATCATCGTGCCCTTCCTCAAGGGCACGGCGCTCAACAACTATTACCGTCTGCAGCAATACGCTATGCCCATACTCATCCTGGTTCTATACCTGCTGCCTATGTGGACCGGCATCGATGTAATCGGCCGCTATTTCGACGTTACCGTGTATCCGCTTGCTGAGCAGCTGCTCAACTTCGCAATCGCCGGCATCTAAGGTAAACTTACAGGTCGACCGTGTAAAACGGTCGCAACATGCACCCAAACCGCGCCGCGAAGGCGCCGTCAAAGGAGGTCGAAGATGTCGTATCGCGTGTCGACGCAGGTCTACAGCGGACCGTTCGACCTGCTGCTGCAGCTGGTAACCCGCCAAAAAGTAGATATCGGCGCCATCTCGATCAGTGAGGTGGCCGAGCAGTACCTTGCCGAGGCCGAGCGCATCGAGGCGCTGGACCTGGACGTGGCGAGCGACTTTTTGCTGGTCGCGGCAACCCTTTTGGACATCAAGGCCGCCTCTCTGGTGCCGCAGGAGGCCCCGCGCAAAGTCGATGACGACGATGACGAGTTCGACGAAGACCTTGAGGAGCTCAGCACGCTTGACGGCGATGCCCTGCGCGAGGTCTTGATCCAGCGCCTGATCGCCTACAAGCAGTTTAAGGGCGCGGCGGCAGCCCTTGGCGCGCGCATGCAGGCCGAGAGCCGCATGCATCCGCGCGTGGCCGGCCCCGACCCCGAGTTTTTGGGCCTTATGCCCGACTACCTGGCCGGCATCACGCTGCGCGGCCTGGCCGTCATCTGCGCCGACCTGGACGGTAAGCGCCAGACCTTCCTGCTGGAGGCCGAGCACGTGGCACCGCATCGCGTGCCGCTCGACCTGACGGTGGCCTCGGTCGACCGCTTTACCATAGCGCATCAAACCTGCACCTTCCGCGAGCTGTTGGACGGCGACGCCACCACCGAGCAGCTCGTCGTCACCTTCCTGGCCATGCTCGAACTCGCCAAGCGCGGCTCGCTCATGCTGAGCCAGGACGAGATCTTTGGAACCATCTGCATCAACCGAGTCGAGGGGGCCGAGGCATACGTGCCCGGCGAGGGCCCCGAGCTCACCGAATAGGAGCGGCAACCATGTCAACCCTTTCCACGCTGGAGGCCAACAGCCTCAAAGGAGCCCTCGAGGCGCTGCTGCTGGTGTCGAGCGACCCCGTGAGCGCACCCGCCCTGGCAGGTGCGCTGGATATCGCCCCCGGCGAGTGCGCGTCGCTTTTGGCCGAGCTCAAAGTTGAGTATGAGGAGGCCAACCGCGGCTTTCAGCTGCGCGAAGTCGCCGGTGGCTGGCGCCTGTTCACGCACCCCGCCTACCACGATGTGGTCGAGGCCTATGTGCTGAGCTGGGACACGCAAAAACTGTCGCAGGCGGCGCTCGAGACCCTGGCCGTTATCGCCTACCACCAGCCCGTCACGCGCGAGGTGGTCAAGGGCATCCGCGGTGTCAACTCCGACGGCGTTATTGCGTCGCTCGTGGACAAGGGCCTGGTGCGCGAGTTCGGCCGCGACCCCGAGCGCGGTCAGGCCATCATCTACGGCACGACCAACGCCTTCTTGGAAAAATTCGGTCTGCGCTCCACCCGCGACCTGCCCGATCTGGAGCAGTTTGCCCCCGACGAGCAGTCGCGCCAGTTTATACGCGAGCGCCTGAGCGGCCGCAGCATTCAGTCCACGCTCGAGGAGCAGGCCGAGGACCTGGACGAAGAACGTGAGCTGCTCGATACCGATATTGATGATGTCGAGGCAGTCGGCGGCGAGGAAACGCTGTCCACCGACGACACTGCGGAGGATACGCATGACGAAGACTAACGAGACAGGGGAGATGCGCACCGGCGCTGCGGCGCCCAACGCGGATGTGCACAAGTCCGACGCCCAGCCCGTCTATCCGCACACCATGCGCCTGCAGCGCTTTTTGGCGCGCGCAGGCGTGGCGAGCCGCCGCGGGTCGGAGGACCTGATGACCGCCGGCCGAGTGACGGTTAACGGCGAGGTCGCGACCGAGTTGGGCACCAAGGTCGATGTCGACCGCGATCATATCGAGGTCGACGGCATGCCCGTTAAGCTCGACCAGGGCGCCGTGTACCTGATGCTCTACAAGCCGACCGGCTATCTCACCACCATGAGCGACCCGCAGGAGCGTCCCTGTGTGGCGGACCTGGTTCCCCGCGACCGATTTCCGGGCCTGTTCCCGGTGGGCCGCCTGGACCGCGACACCACGGGCCTTTTGCTCTTTACCACCGACGGCGACCTGTCGCAGGACCTGCTGCACCCGAGCAAACACGTCTACAAGACCTACCAGGCACTCGTGGACGGCGAACTGTCCGACCGCGACCTCACGCCGCTGCGTCGTGGCATCGAGCTCGACGACGGCCTATGCCAGCCGGCAATCTGCCGCGTCATCACCGCTCGCGAAGCCGAGGCCGTGGCTCCGCAGGGCGTCAAGCCCGGCACCACCGCCGTGGAGGTCATCATCCGCGAGGGTCGTAAGAACCAGGTCAAGCGCATGCTGGGCAAGATCCACCACCCGGTGATCCGCCTGCATCGCAGCAACTTTGCCGGCCTGGAGCTCAAGGATGTGGCCAAGGGCTCGTGGCGCGAGCTCACCGACCGCGAGGTGCAAATCCTCAAGGCCGGCGGCATCCCGCCTAAGCAGGCCAGCTCCAAGCGCGACAGCGGCAAGCCCCAGGGCACGCCCGCGGCACGCACGCGTCACCACGGCAGCCACGGCTCCGCGCCCAAGCGCAACAC
>CABURV010000091.1 GCA_902494035.1 uncultured Collinsella sp. | reverse complement strand
GCATCCTTGGCGGCCTTCTCCTCGTCCGAAAGACCGGCGGCGGCGTCGCGGTGTGCGGCCCACTTGTCGTAGGCGAGCTTGATGCAGGAGCCCAGGAAGGCCGTGAGCGACATGTAGAACGGCAGGTACACGCCCAGGCCGATCATCATGGCCGGAATGCCGAGCCAGTACATGACGATGCCGGCGATAAAGCCGCCTGCGAACCACGGCACGCTCGGGATGCCCGAGACCATGGTGGCGACCACGCTTGCCTGCGCGGCCACAAAGCTCTTGTCGGGGCCGAAGGCGTCCGGACCATAGGCGGTGACGAGCGCGACCATGACAGCGGCAGCGACCAGGGCACCCACGATGCCGCCGATGGCCTGGCCGACCCACTGCGCACGCGGGTTGGTGCCCAGCACGGCGCCAGCCTTAAAGTCGTTCATGACATCGCCCGCAAGGCCGCACGCCACGGCTACGATGCCGGCGATAAAGAACAGTTTGACCTGCGCGAGCTGCGCGAAGGCTGCCACGATGAGCATGACGATGAGGCCAAAGATCTCCATGGGGTCGATACCCGTCTGACCGCAGCTCTGAGCGCTCATGATGGTGGTGACAAAGGTGAACAGCGTGACGATGACGGCCGGGACGGGACCGAGGTCGAGCGCGATGGCAACGATCACGGCGATGGCGGCGGTGCCCAGGCCGATGATGCCGGCGTCGAGCTTAAGGGAGCCCGAGATGAGCGACTGCTCGTCGGTGTCGCTGGAGCTGTCGGCGGCGAGGCCGCGGACGATACCTGCGACCTGCGGCAGGATGTCTTTAAGGACGACGGCGACGCCAAAGCCCATCATAAGGCCCATACCCAGGGACTTGACGATGCCCTGCGCGGCCACAACATCGAAGAGGCCGGCAGCGGTACCGCCGACGATAATGCCAAAGTTGCCCAGCAGCGCGCCGGCAAACCAAAAGGCAACCGGGGCGAAGCCCACCAAAAAACCAATGGACAGCAACATGGGCGAGTTGTAGATGCCAAAGGTCACGCCGGGGATATTGAGCGTGCCCAGCATGCTGGGCACCACGCCCAGAGCGTCGCGCAGCACGCTGTAGATGCCGGCGATGGCCATGGAGCCAAAGAGCTGTTTGCCGGTCTTGCCGCCGGCCTCGGTGGCACGCAGGGTCTGAGCTGCGGCGTTGCCGGTGGGGAACTCCAGCGCGGCGTCCACGATAAAGTGACGGTGGATGAGCGCTGTCGCCAGAAGGCCCAAGATGGTGCCGGCGAGTGCCACGATAAACATGTCGAGCCAGCTGATCTGGTCGGCATAGCCCAGCATCCAGGCGCCCGGGATGGTAAACGCCAGACCGCCGGCGACCATGGCGCCCGCGGACATGATGGTGTGGGTGACGTTGGCCTCGTTGAGGCTGGCATTGCCCATGAGCTTCAGGAAGAACAGCGAGATGACGGCAGCGAAGATGATCGGCCAGGGGAGCGCACCCATCTTGAGGGCGGTATAGGCCGAGCTTGCCGTGATGATCATGCAGCCAAGGACGCCGATGACGACGCCGCGCAGCGTGAGTTGACCGCGCATCGAGGTGCGGTTCGAGGGATTGCTCATATAGAACTCCTTTGCGTATATCCGCTTCCCCCGGGAGCGCCGCTACGGATACGGCGCGGGAAGTCGGGTTACCAAGGGCCGCCGCGTGAGCTCGCGCGCGACCGCGCACCAGTATAGCCGCAAGCCAGTTAATTTGGGACGGGGCTTTTTTAGCTGCCCCGAGCGAAGCCGAAGGATGATTATTCTGGGACGGGGATTTAAAAATCATTGTGTACCTAATGATTTTTAAATCCCCGTCCCAGAATAATCATCGGGATATACTGCTGGGCAGACGAAAGGAGCGCCGACGATGCTTAATGGGTGCGCATATATATTGACGGTCGACGTGGGCAACACGTTCATTCGCTTTGGCCTGTTTGCAGAGGATTCGGCCGCGGCGCAGGAATGTCCGCTTGCGACGTGCGAGATCACCACGCCGGCCCGTATTACGGCCGACGAGGTGCGCATGCGTCTCGTGCAGGTCATGGCCGCACTGGCGGCCGATGCGGGCATGCCGGGTGCGCTTGTGCCCGCGGCTGCTGTACTGAGCTGCGTGGTCCCGGCGCTCGAGCGCCCGTGGAAGACGGCGCTTTCCCGCACCTGCACGGGACGCGTGCTCACCGTGGGGCCGGGCCTCAAGACCGGCATGCCCGTACACTACGACGATCCGGCCGAGATCGGCCCCGACCGTATCGCCGATGCCGTGGCGGCACGCGCCGTCTACGGCTCTCCCTGTATCGTGATCGACCTGGGCACTACGACCAATATCGAGGTGATCGACGCGCGCGGTACCTTTGTGGGCGGCGTCATCGCGCCGGGTTTGGCGCTCGGCGCCCGCTCGCTCTCGGCCGCTGCAGCGCGCTTGCCGCAGGTTGAGCCTTCGGCGCCAACGCACGTCATCGGCCGCAACACGCGCGAGGCGATGCGCTCAGGCGTGGTCTTGGGCGAGGTGGCCCGCATCGACGGCATGCTCGACATGGTGCTCGCCGAGATGCGCGCGACCAAGGCCGCGGGGGAGGGCGACGTGCCCATCGTCATTACCGGCGACGATGCCGAGGCACTTGCGTCGCTGGTCGGCCATAGCCTGACGGTTGACGACGCGCTGACGTTGCGAGGGCTGGCCGAGCTCTACCGCATCAACCAAAAGCCCCACCGCGTGTAAAAGCGAGGGCGCCGGTGGGACAAACGCCTCCACCTTTCACCTGCTACAATGGGTCAAACTATTGCGATTACGGAGGTGTCTGCCATGTCGGACGATCTTCATCAAACTTCGTCAGGCAAGCGCCTGGACGTCATTAGCTGGGACGAGTTCTTTATGAGCGTGGCCATCGCCGCGCAGCGCCGCAGCAAGGACCCCAACACGCAGGTGGGTGCGTGCATCGCCAACACCAACCACCGCATCCTTTCGGTGGGCTACAACGGTACACCCTCGGCGCTCAACGACGACTTTTTCCCGTGGGGTACGAGCGACGACCCGCTGCAGGACAAGCACAACTACGTGGTCCATGCCGAGGCGAACGCCGTGCTCAACTACCGTGGCTCGCTCAAGGACCTCGAGGGTTCCACGGTCTACGTCACGCTGTTCCCGTGCCACGACTGCGCCAAGATTTTGGCTCAGGTGGGCGTGGGCGAGGTCGTCTACCTGGACAACAAGTACGCCGACACCGATGACGGCCGTATCAGCCGCCGCATTCTCGACTCCTGTGGCATCAGCTACCGCCAGGTCATCGTCGATGTTCAGATTGGTACCGGGGGACAAGCTCAGCAGTAATATGCGTTGTCGCCATCTGGCGACGAACGCAGCTCAAAGAGCCCCGTCCCAAATTGACTACTCGTGAAAGTCGCGTCTGCGCGCATGGACGGCTCGTGAGCGGGTACATGGCTGTAGTAACATAGCTTCTGTCCGCGGGCGTGCCCGCGTTATTGTGAGAAAGGAGCCCCTGTGGCTGTTAACGAAGAGCTGCTTAAGAAGGTTCTTGAAGAGATTCGCCCCAACCTGCAGGCCGACGGCGGCGATATGGAGTATGTGGGCGTCGACGACGAGGGCGTCGTCAAGCTGGAACTGCAGGGCGCCTGCGCCGGCTGTCCCATGAGCTCGCTAACCCTTTCCATGGGTATCGAGCGCATCCTGAAGGAGCATGTGCCCGGCGTTACCCGCGTCGAGCAGGTCAATGCTTCCGGCGAGGCCGAGGACCTGTACGACGAGTACGCGCCGTTCTAAGATGCGAAAGCTGCGGACGGTACGCTCCGCATAGACGTTACGTCCAAATATGCGGCTGCGAGCGTAAGGCCCGCGGCCGCATTTGTATGTAGGGAGCAGGGGGATCGATATGCTCAACGACCTCTACCATATGCTTGATCCCGTCGCGATCGCGGCGGGCCCCATCACCATCTACTGGTACGGCCTGGCCTACGTGGTCGGCGCTCTGCTCACGGCGGTCGTCATGTACCGCACACAGCGTCGCTGGGGCTTTAACATCACGATTGACGACCTGACGAGTGTCGTGGTCGGCGTGGTCTTTGGCCTCATTATCGGTGCGCGCCTGTTCTACGTCGTCTTTTACGGCGACGGCTACTACTGGGCGCATCCGCTCGAGATCTTTGCCACCAACGAGGGTGGCATGAGCTTCCATGGCGGTTTGGTGGGCGGCATTATCGGCGGCATCATTGTGTGCCGCATGTATAAGCTCGATGCATGGACTTTGGCAGACCTTGCCGTCATAGGCGCGCCGCTGGCCTTGTGCCTGGGCCGTTGTGCCAACTTTGTCAATGGTGAGCTGTGGGGCAAGCCGACCGATCTGCCCTGGGGCGTGGTCTTTGGCGGGACTGCGGGCGATATGCCGCGTCACCCCTCCCAGCTCTACGAGGCATTTCTTGAGGGCATCGCGCTCTTTTGCATTCTGCAGGTGCTCAGCCGCAAAAAGCCGCTACTGCCCCAAGGCACGTTTATGGGCGTCTTTGTGATGGGCTACGGCATCGTTCGCTTCCTCATTGAGTTTGTGCGCGTGCCCGATGCGCAGCTGGGTTATCTGCTGGGAGGCGTCATCACGATGGGACAGCTGCTGAGCCTGCCGCTCGTAATCGTGGGCCTGGCGCTCGTCATCTTTGCTCGTCGCCGCAACCGGCCCCAGCGCATCTACCTCGACGCCTAACCACCACAAAGGGGACAGGCACCTTTGTGGTGGTTTGCTGGGCAACGATGACAGAACCGTAACGTTTCCCCAGATAAAACCTGCCAAAATAAACCTGTCCCTTTTTGGCAGGTTTCTAGAAAGGCTTTCGGACTGTGAAGGATTCCGATCTCTCCACAACGGCTGCGCGCGACGCTGCCCGCATCGTCTGGTTTAAGCGCTATCCCGCCAAGCAGACGCTCATCGCATTTTTGCTCGCGCTGTTGGCGACCACGGCGTTTTCCATCGATCCCTCCCCGGTGTCGAGCAACGCAGTCTTGGCGATTGACCCCAAAGCCTCGGGCATGCTGTACGTGTGCTACGAGGTGCTCCTCTCGTTTGCCGGCCATACCGACGCGGTCATGCTGCTTGCGCTTGCCTGCCTGCTCATGCTGCCGTTTCGCTACGTATTCTTTGGCCGCGGCGACGCTTGGCGTCCCTCGGTGATCCTTCCGTCGCTGTTCTTTGCCGTCTGCATGGTGTTTGGCCGCAGCTACGACCTCACCGACTCGGCCGAGATTGTCCTTGGCGACAAGGCCCGCATCATCTGCGCCTGGATAGGCGGTGCGGGCTGGATGCTCTTGGCGGTCGTTGCCTTCTACCTCGCCTTTGAGTGTCTAGATTGGTTGAGCTCTCGGCGCATTCCGTTTTCTGAAGCGCACTTTGGCCGCGTATGGCGTGTGGCTCACGCCGTGCTCTCGGTCCATCCCTTTGCCGGGCCCTTCCTGGTGCTTATGGTCGCCTGGGCGCCCACGCTCATCGCTTCGCTGCCCGGCCTTTTTATGGGAGACACGGGTGCGCAGATTCGCCAGTGGTTCAACTACCCCAACGGCACGAGTGACTACCTGCGTCTGCTCAACCCCAATGTGTTGCTCAACGGACATCATCCCGTGGTGCACACGGCTATCATCGGTTCGTACGTCCAGCTGGGGCTTTCACTGTTCAACAGCGCCAACGCGGGCCTCATCATCTATACCTGCGCTCAGTTCGTCATTACGGCCGCCTGCATGGCCTATTCAATCTCGTCGCTGCGCAAGCTGGGCGTGAGCCTGCCGGTTCGCGGTGCGATCCTGCTGT
>CABURV010000090.1 GCA_902494035.1 uncultured Collinsella sp. | reverse complement strand
GTGGCGACCGTCTACCTTGTTTTGCGCGAGGCCAAGGCCATTCGCGCTCAGTCGGGCACCGTCGCCAAAAGCGCTCTTGGGTGGAGCGCCGCCTTCGGCCTGTTCCAGCTCTTTTTGACCATTTGGGGTGCCATTGGCCTCGTCGCCCAAAACGAGCCGCTCGCCTTTGTGATGCTCATCCTGACCAATGCCATTCTCACCGGCTGCGCCTGGGCCAGCATCGCCCGCGACCGCATCGCCCCGCGCGTTTTCGCGCTCGCTGCTACCGATGCCCCCGCCCCCACCGGCAAGCTCGCCCGCCTGCGCGGTGCCTTTGTGGGCCGCCCGCTCGTCGCCGCCGTCTTGTGCCTGCTGCTCGCCGGCGTCTTTGCGCTGCTGGGCATGGAGGTCTCGTCCAACCACGACTTTACCTGGGTCTACCCCCTGTGCATCCTGCTCGAGTGGGCCATCATCACCACGCTCATGGTCGGCCTGTTCTTCCTATTCCAGCGCCACGGCGCAGCTCCCGCGGTCCTGGCCTTTGCCCTCTTTGTCCTGGGCATTGCCGAGTTCTTCGTCATCACGTTTAAATCCATGCCCATCCAGCCAGGCGACCTTTCGGCCATCTCCACCGCCGCCGCGGTCGCCGGCAACGGCTACACCTTCTCGATCTCGCTGTTCTGCGTGTTGTCCATGGGCTTTACCGCCATCGCCATGCTGCTGTGCGAGTACGCCGGCCTGGCAGCACCGCACCGTCAGAAGGGTGCCGCCAACGCCAAGCGTATGCTGCTCACCAACCTGCTCGTGGCTGTACTGTGCCTGGGCGGCGTGACCGCACATGTCACGCTCGTCGACTACTACAACACCCTCGGCATCACCGTCTACACCTGGCGTCCGCTCGAGAGCTACTGGCGCGAGGGCTACCTGCCCGCTTTCATTAGCGCAGCGCAGTCCATCAAGCCGCCCAAACCCGCCGACTACTCCGTCGACGATGCCAAGGCCACGCTCAAAAAGTACGCCAAGGCCTACGACAAGTCCGACGCCGCCAAGAGCAACGAGCGCACCGCCGCAAAGGAGCAGTTCGACAGCGAGAAGCCCACGGTCATCGCCATCATGAACGAGACCTTCTCGGACCTATCCATCTACCAGAACATGCACGCCGGCTACGAGGGCCCGCAGTACTTTAAGAGCCTGTCCAACTGCCTCAGCCGCGGCAAGCTCTACGTGAGCGCCTACGGCGGCGGCACCGCCAATACCGAGTTTGAGTTTATGACCGGTAACTCCATGGCCAACCTGGGGTCGGGCGTCTATCCCTATACCATCTACAACATGGAGACGACCGAGAATCTTGCCGAGCAGTTCAAGTCGCTCGGATATTCCACCACGGCCATGCACCCCAACCACGCCACCAACTGGAACCGCGAGAACGTCTATAAGGACTTTGGCTTTGACCAGTTCCTGTCCATCAACGATTTCCAGGGCGCCGATACCCTGCGCGGCATGGTGACCGACCAGGCGACCTACGACAAGATTCTGGAGCTGCTCGACCAGAACGCCGATCCGCAGTTCATCTTCGACGTGACCATGCAGAACCACTCGGGCTACGACACGGGTCTGGTGCCGGTCGACAAGCAGATGCATCTCAACATCGACACGACCGACCTGGACACCAAGACCGTCGAGGACGGCACGCTCTCCGATGTCGACGAGTATGTCTCGTGCATCGAGCAGTCCGACCAGGCGCTGCGCTACTTCCTCAATGCCTTGAGCAAGCTCGACCGCAAGGTGGTCGTGGTGTTCTGGGGCGATCACCAGCCGTTCTTCCCGTCCAAGTTCAACGATAAGTGGTTTACCGGCGAGGACGACGCCACGCACCAGGAACGTCTGTGGCAGACCGACTACATCATTTGGGCTAACTACGACGTTGCCGGCTGCGACCAGACAAGTAAGGTCGACGACCTATCCACCAACTACCTGTCCACCCAGCTTATGCAGCTGATCGGCGCCCCGCTTTCCGACTATCAAAAGGCGCATATGACGCTGCGCGAGTCGCTGCCCGCCATCAACTCCGTGGGCTACGAGGACGCCAGCCTGCGCTGGGCGCTTTCCTCCAACGTCACCGGTGACGACGCCGCCGCCGCTGCCGCCACCAAGGCACGCGAGGATTACGCCAAGATGCAGTACTACGAGATGTTCCGCGACGGCAAGAACGTCTATACCGAGCACTTCCAGACCGAGGCCAACGAGACCGACCCCAACCTGGCGCCGGGTACAACCAAGATCAAGTAGCGACACGTCTTAACTGGTTCGTCTGCCCGGGCGGCGCGGAACGTAAGGTTCCCTGCTCGGACAGACGCCTTGTTGTTGGAGCGCGGCTTGTCATGGGGGGGGTATCCGCAACACATATAAGATGAAGGCCACGTCATGTGGCTTTTTGCATCCGGAAACCGTGTCCCAGAATTCACGTTCGGAGTGGGATGCAGTTTCCGCTTGTGGCTCCGTTGGGAAACCTCATCCCACTCCGATTGCAAATTCCGGGTCGCACTTTCCGCCAAGCCCCTCAACCGGAAACTGCATCCCATTCCAAAGCCAAATTCCGGGACGCTTTTTCCGAGAGCCCGCCCATCCGGAAAGCCCGTCCCACTCTGAATACATCCGGCAAACGCATGCGAGTGTGTCGTCCAAGACGGCCTCGTCATCGGGGTGATGGAAAATATCGCCCCAGACGCTTGCCACGGTTGCGCCCACGAGTGTCAAGAAAAAAGCCTCGAGAACTTCGAGGCTTTCACGTTTGTATTGTTTTGCACGAAGGACCGCGAACGGCGAAGCTACTCGCCCAGCACGGCCTTCTTGGCCGCCACCGCCATATGGTCCAGATCATCCTTGGTGGGATGATCCTTTGCGGCAACCCAGTTGTCGAGCAGCAACTTAGCGCGGGCGTTGTCGGGATCTTGCTCGAGCATGGCCTCGTAGCGCTGTTTGACCGCGGGGCCCATCTTGCCCTGGCACATTGCCCAGCCCACCAGCTCGGCATCATCGGCCAAATTGGAGGTCACACGATCGATAATCTGCTGGTAATATTTCTGATTGGCACCAAAACCGCAGGTACCAAACAGAAAGACGCGCTTGCCGTGCAAGGCGGAGAGCAACGCCGCGACCGAAGGCGTGCATGCGCCCTTGTCACACCAAAAACCGACGAGCACCATGTCGGCCGCACAGGCGCCCTGCGCCTCGAGTGCAACCTGATCTGCATCTGCATCGTCGCTCAACGCCGCGGCATGGACAAACTCGACACCCGCAGCCTGCAGAGCGCGCTTGATCGCGCCCGAAACCATCCTGGTATTACCGCTCTTGCTGTTGACCACCAAAGAGCACGTCATAGTCACGTTGCCTCGTTTCCCCCAAAACTAAAGCCACTAATGCAATTTATTAGATGAATATCTTAGTACTAACGTGGCAGATGTAAACCACCGTCTGCCGATTGATTCATTTGCCCCACGTCTTGCTTACTGGGCGAATTGGCTGCGGTAGAGCTCGGCGTAAAAGCCGCCTGCCGCGAGCAGTTCATCGTGCGTGCCGCGCTCGATAATCTCGCCATCGCGCATTACCAGGATGCAATCGGCGTTGCGAATCGTCGACAGGCGGTGTGCCACGACAAAGCTCGTGCGGCCAGCCATGAGCTCGTCGAATGCCGCCTGCACCTGCAGCTCGGTGCGGGTATCGATGCTCGACGTTGCCTCGTCCAGCAGCAGAATCGCCGGATCGGTGAGCATGACGCGCGCGATGCACAGCAGCTGTTTTTGACCCTGGCTAAACGTGCCGCCGCCCTCGCCGATCACCGTATCGTAGCCGGCTGGCAGCTGCACGATAAACTTATGCGCATGAGCGCGCTTGGCGGCCTCGACAATCTGCTCGCGCGTGGCATCGGGGCAACCGTAGGCAATGTTTTCGGCCACCGTGCCCTCAAACAGCCAGGTGTCCTGCAGCACCATGCCAAAGGCGCGGCGCAGGCTCGCACGCGTGTAGTCACGCGAGGAGCGACCATCGACCGCGATGCGCCCAGCATCGATATCGTAAAAGCGCAGCAGCAGGTTGATGAGCGTCGTCTTGCCACAGCCCGTGGGACCGACGAGGGCAATGCGCATACCGGGCTTGGCGTCGATGCAGATATCCTGCAACAGTTTGCGGTCGGGCACATAGCTAAAGTCCACATGCTCAAACGAAACCTCGCCCTTCGGGGCGGCGAGTTCAATGGCATCCACAGCGTCGGGCTCCTGTTCGCACGCATCGAGCAACGCGAACATGCGGCGCGCCGAGGCGTACGCGGTCTGGACCTGCGTGATGACGTTCGTGACCTCGTTGAACGGCTTAGTGTACTGGTTGGCGTAGGACAGGAAGATCTGCACGCCGCCCACCGTGAGCGTCGCGGGCACGCCTGTAATCACGCCCGCGCAGCCGATCACGGCGACCACGGCGTAGATGATGTTATTGATAAAGCGCGTTCCGGGGTTGGAAAGCGAACCCATAAACTGCGCGCGCTCGCCCGCCGTATAGAGCTCGGCGTTGAGGACATCGAAGCGCTGTTGAGCGTGCGGGCCGTAGGCGAAGGCGTCCACGAGCTTTTGCTCACCCACATACTCCTCGATATGACCGCCGAGTTGGCCCTGGATGCACTGTTGAGCAGTGAAGCTCTTATTGGAAAGCTTGGCGATGGCACCGGCCGCAAAGATGGAAAGCGGCGTGACGAGCACCACCACAAGCGTCATGGTCAGGTTGATGGAGAGCATAAATGCGAGCGTGCCAACGATGGTAATGACGCCGGTAAAGAGCTGCGTAAAGCCCTGCAGCAGGCCGTCACCCACCTGATCGACGTCGTTGACCACACGGCTCATGAGGTCGCCGTGGGCATGGCCGTCGATAAAGCTGAGCGGCATACGGCTGAGCTTGTCGCTTGCCTCCACGCGCATGTCGCGCACCGTCTCGTAGGACAGGCGGTTGACGCAATAGCCTTGCAGCCACTGGAAGGCCGCGGCCCCCACCACGACGAGGGCGAGTTTGGTAACAAGCGGCAGCAGCGCGTTAAAGTCCACCTGCCCGGCGGCAACGATGAGGTCGATGCCCTCGCCAATGAGGATGGGCGTATAGAGCTGCAAGATCACCGAGATGGCGGCGCTCACAAACGACGCCGCAAGCGAGACGCGGTGCGGACGGACGTAGCCCAGTAGGCGGCGAGTTACCACGCTCACGGGGTAGCGCTCGGGGTCGCCGGGCTGACGAGGTCCATCACCCAGGTCGTTGAGGCTATCGTTGCCGGACACGTTGGCCGTCATCGTGGCGACCGAACCGGAAGAAGTATACGGATTCACTTAGCAGCCCTCCTTTGCGCAAGTGGATGCCGGGGCAGCCGGGGTGGACGCGAGACTTGGGACGGACGCGGGCGTCACGCTCCCCTGCTGACCCTCGAGCTCCTCGCGACGAAGCTGCGACTGGCAAATCTCGCGATAGAGTTGGCAGCTTGCGTACAGCTCGTCGTGCGTACCCAGGCCCGCGACCGAGCCGTGGTCGAGCACGCAGATCATGTCGGCATCGCGCACGGTCGAGACGCGCTGGCTCACGATCACCGTGGTCAGCGGGATCCCGCCCGCGGCGGCACCGCGTACGCTGCGCTCGCGGATGGCGTGGCGAAGCGCCGCGTCGGTCTTAAAGTCGAGCGCCGAGGCGGAGTCATCCATAATCAGAATCTGCGGCGAGCCCACCAGGGCACGCGCAATGGTCAGGCGCTGGCGCTGACCGCCGCTGAAGTTCTTGCCTTCCGCCTCGACCGGGGCGTCGAGCCCCTGCGGCTTGTTGCGCACGAACTCGCTCGCTTGCGCCATATCGAGCGCCGCCCAGAGCTCCTCGTCGGTCGCCGACTCGTCAC
>CABURV010000089.1 GCA_902494035.1 uncultured Collinsella sp. | reverse complement strand
TGCTGCTGATTCATTCGCTGGTTTGCCTGATGCTGTGGACGCTCATGAAGCTGGGCCTGCTGCCGGTGCGCGGGCACATGCTGGCTGTAATAGTGCTGGTGCCGCTGTGGGGCCCGTTGCTGGTGGTTTTGCTATCGGTGCGCAGCGCGGTGCTTGGCGAGTGGCTGAAAGAGTCTGCGCTGGAGTCGCTGCGCTTCAACGACGACCTGCATCGTAGTATGTCGGTACCGAGCGGTGAGGACGATGCAGGCGTAGTGCCGCTCGAGGAGGCGCTTATCGTCAACGACCCGGCATACCGGCGCCGCCTCATGCTCTCCATGCTCACCGAGGAGCCCGACGCGTACCTGGCGCAGCTGCAGGCGGCTAAGCTTAACGACGACGTTGAGGTGGCGCACTATGCCGCGACGGCGGTGGCGCAGATCTCCAAGGAGTCCGACCTTAAACTGCAGCAGCTGGAGCGTGCCTTTAAGACGGACCCGAGCGCGCAAAACCTCAACGAATACTGTGATTTTCTTGGTGAATACTTGGGCTCGGGCTTGGCTGAGGGGCGCGTTGCTCAGATTCAGCGCCAACAGTACGCGCGCCTGCTTGCGCGTCGCTGCGAGCGCGAGGATACCCTTGAGCTGCGCATTCGATACGCGACGGCGCTGGCCGATGTCGGACAGATCGACGAGGCGCAGGCCGTGACCGACCAGCTGGTACTCGACGTGCCCGAGGAGCAGGAGGTTTGGATGCTTTGCCTGCGCCTAGCCGTGATGCGCCGCGACGGTGACGAGGTCCACTGTGTGATCGATGCGATTGACAAGCAACGTGTGTATTTGAGCGCCGACAACCGCGAAAAGTTGGCGTTTTGGCGCGATTGGGAGGAGGCCCGATGAGCGTGGCGCAACATATCCGAGACCGTGTGGGCCGCTTTCGTTGGATGGGACTCCTCGTGGTGTGGGCGGTCTTTATTGCCATGGCCGCCGTGCTGCTGGTGGAGCGTGCCGGCGTGCAGTACAGTGCGGGCCAGCATAGGCTGGGGATGCTTGCCGCCAACGACGCGGTGCCGGCCTCCTCGGCAATCTTTGGCCAAAAGCCCACGTGCCTGGTCATTACAGACTCGGACCAAGATGGCGTCGACGACGTCAAAGACCAGTTCGACCAGATTTTGCTGGACATGAAGATCGCCCATCGCGACGTGGATCTTGCCCTGGATGGTGCGGATGTCATTCCCTCGCTGACCTCCTTCGATCGCGTGATTTTGCTCATGCCGTCGCTCGATGGGCTCGGTACGCACCTGAGCGACATTATGAGTTGGGTGAGTGCCGGCGGTTCGCTTATGCTCGCCATGCCGCCGGATAACTCGAGCTATCTGCAAGTGATTGCCTCCAAGCTTGGCATTGAATCGGCCGGATATGACTATGTAAAAGCCGAAAGCATTGTGCCGAGTGAGGACTTTATGCTGGGCGGGGGAGAGCGCTACGAGCTCTCGGACCCCTTTGATTCGTCGCTTTCAGTATCGCTGCGCGAGACGGCGCGTGAGTGGGCTAAGACTGGCGATGCGGGCGCCCCGCTCATTTGGTCTAATGACTGCGGTAGCGGGCGCACCGTGGTGTGCAATATCGGTATCTACGACAAGGTCATGCGCGGCTTTTTCGCCGCGGCGATCAGTCTGCTGGGCGATGCTACGGCCTATCCGGTCATCAACAGCGCCGTGTTCTATTTGGACGACTTTCCTAGCCCCGTGCCCTCGGGCGATGGTACTTATATCAAGCGTGACTACGGCCTTTCCATTGCGGATTTTTACACCAAGGTCTGGTGGCCCGATCTGCAAAAGCTCGCGCAAAAATATGGCATTCGCTATACCGGCGTGATGATCGAAAACTACGAGGACGCGGTCAACCAGACCGAGCCCGCGCGCCAACCCGATACCACGCAGTTTCGATATTTTGGCGGCATGCTGCTGCAGATGGGCGGCGAGCTGGGCTTTCACGGCTACAACCATCAGCCGCTCGCGCTCTGGGACACCGACTACGGCACGCTGTACGTCTACAAGACCTGGAAGAACAAAGAGACGCTCGTCGCTTCGCTCAACGAACTTATCGCGTTTCAGGACGAGGTTCTGCCCAACGCTCATGGCTCGGTTTACGTACCGCCGTCGAATATCCTTTCGGCCCGAGCGCGCAAGCTCATCGGCACCGACGTTCCGCGCATTAAGACCATCGCCAGCACGTATTTTGAGGATGGCACCGACCTGCCCTACGTGCAGGAGTTTGGCGTGGCGAGCGACGGCATTGTGGAGCAGCCACGTATTGTCTCGGGCGGCATGGTCGACGATTCCTATATGCGCCTGGCAGCCGTGTCCGAGCTCAACATGCACTACGTGAGCACGCATTTTATGCACCCGGACGACTTGCTCGATCCCGATCGTGGTGCCAAGGAGGGCTGGGAGGTCTACAAGGGCGGCTTGACCGACTACCTGGACTGGCTTTCCAAGTCTGCGCCCGACCTGCGTCGCCAGACCGGCTCGGAATGCTCGGGCGCTATTCAGCGCTTTTCGTCCGTGACGGTGAGCGTGGATACCAGTGCGGATGCCTGGACGCTCAGCCTGGGCAATTTCCACGACGAGGCGTGGCTCATGTTTCGCGCCAACAACGGCGAGCCGGGTGTAGCCACGGGTGGCGAGATTACGCATCTGACGGGCGATCTGTACCTGGTTAAAGCCACGGACAAGACGGTGACCATTGCACGCAAGGAGGGTGGCGCCAAATGAGAATCTGCTTGGTACTCGAGGGTTGCTACCCCTATGTGCACGGCGGCGTGTCCACTTGGATGCACGGCTACATCCAGGCCATGCCCGAGCACGAGTTTGTGCTGTGGGTGATCGGCGCGCATGCTGCCGACCGCGGCAAGTTTGTCTACGAGCTGCCTGGCAACGTTGCCGAGGTGCACGAGGTGTTCTTGGACGATGCACTGCGTCTTTCGGGCGAGCAGGAAGAGGTCGACTTTGACGACCGCGAGCGCGAGGCGCTACGCCGCCTGGTGTCGCTCTCTAATCCGGATTGGGACGTGCTGTTCGATATCTTCCAGCGCCGCCGCGTGCATCCGCTCTCGTTTTTGCAGAGCCGCGCCTTTATGGATATCTTTCGCGACGTGTGCCTGGCCGAGTACCCTTACACGCCCTTTGCCGACGCATTCCATACCATGCGCTCCATGCTGCTGCCCGTGCTCTACCTGCTGGGCGGCGAGGTGCCGGTGGCCGATGTGTACCACGCCATCTCGACTGGTTACGGCGGCCTGCTCGCCTGCCTGGGCTCAAGCGTTTTCCATGCGCCGGTGCTGCTCACCGAGCACGGCATCTATACCCGCGAACGCGAGGAAGAGATCATTCGCGCCGACTGGGTGGTGCCGTCGTTTAAGGACCGCTGGATTCGCTTTTTCTACCTGCTTTCGGAGGAAATCTACCGCCGCGCCTTCCGCGTGACGAGCCTGTTTCACAACGCCCGCAAGACGCAGATCGATATGGGCTGCGATGCGGACAAATGCCTGGTCATTCCCAACGGCATCCAGTTCGATCGCTTTAAGGACATTCCCTTAAAGCCCGATGACGGCTGGGTGGACATTGGCGCGGTGGTGCGCCTGGCGCCCATCAAAGACGTCAAGACCATGATCTATGCGTTCTTTGAGCTGCACGAGCGCCTGCCCAAGGTGCGCCTGCACATTATGGGCGGCGTGGACGACGAGGAATACGGTGCCGAGTGCCACGCGTTGGTCGAGACCCTGGGCGTGCGCGACCTGATCTTTACCGGCCGCGTCAACGTGGTCGAGTACATGGAAAAGCTCGACTTTACAATCTTAACGAGCATCTCCGAGGGCCAGCCGCTCAGCGTGCTGGAGTCGCTTGCAGCGCGTCGGCCCTGCGTGACGACCGAGGTGGGCTGCTGCCGTGAGCTGCTCGAAGGCGCCCCGGGCGATGATTTTGGCGTGGCGGGTTTTGTGACGCCGCCTATGTATCGCAAGGGCTTGGCCGATGCCATGGAGCGCATGTGCGCAAGCCGCGCCCGTCGCATTGAGATGGGGGAGCGTGGCCAGCGTCGCGTTGCCACATACTTTTTGCACGAGCAGATGCTCGCCAACTATCGCGCGCTGTACGACGAGACGGCGCGCGCGTTTGGCCTGCCCAGAGAGGGGGAGTAGCCGGTGGCCGGAATTGGTTTTGAGCTCAAACGCCTGTTTAGGCGCAAGGGCCTGTTTGCCACGATGCGCGCCTACGGCTACGCCGGCATTGTGTGCACGGGTCCCATGCTGCTGGGCGTCCTGCTCCAGGTGGGTATCTTGGTGCTGTGCGGTCTGTGGGGCGTGGGCCGCGCCAACCAGGATCTGCTGGTGTGCATGGTGACCTATACGCTGCTGGCATCGCTTGCGCTCACGAGCTTTTTCTCCATGCCGGTCACGCGCTTTTTGGCTGATATGTTGTTTGCCGAGCGTGAGGATGAGATACTGCCTTCGTTTTGGGGCTCCAATGCTGTCATGCTCGTTGCGGGCACGGTGCTCTACGGCGTTTTTTTGCTGTTCTCGGGCGCCACGCTGCTGCAGGGGCTGCTATGCCTGTGGCTGTTCAACATTATGATCGTCAACTGGAACGGCATGAGCTATCTCACGGCCATCAAAGACTACCGCGGCATCCTGTGCAGCTTTGCGGCCGCCATTGGCGTGGCGTGCCTGTGCGCCCTGGCCGCGCTGGCACTGGGGCTGCCGCCGGTCGAGGGCCTGCTGGCGTCAATCGCTCTGGGCTACGGCGTGATGCTCGCTTGGGACGTGGTGCTGCTTTACCGGTATTTTCCACGGAGTGACCGGAGCCCCTGGCGTTTTTTGCGCTGGCTCGACCAATTTATGCCGCTTGCGCTTACGGGGCTGTTTACCAACTTGGGGCTTTTCGCACACCTGGTTATTATCTGGGCGGGCCCTATTGGCGTGCAGATCAAAGGCCTGTTTTACGGGGCTCCTTACCATGACGTGCCGGCACTCATTGCGTTTTTGACCACACTCGTCACGACCGTCAACTTTGTGGTCTCGGTCGAGGTCAATTTCTATCCGCGCTACCGCGACTACTACAGCCTGTTCAACGACGGTGGCGTGGTGGGCGACATTGTGGTGGCCGAGGAGGAAATGCTTGCCACGCTCAATAGCGAACTACGCTTTTGCGCGCTCAAGCAGCTGTTTGTGACCGCGGCGGTCATTTCGCTCGAGACCACGGTACTCTCGGCCCTACCGCTGGGCTTCAACAACCTTATGCACGGGTATTTTCGCACGTTATGCGTAGGCTACGGCTTGTATGCCGTGGGCAACACGATTCTGCTTATCTTGCTGTACTTTACCGACTACAAGGGAGCCGTTCTGGCCTCGGGTCTGTTTGCCGGTGTGGCGGGGCTCGCGACCGCCGTGTCGTTGCTTTTGCCGCAGCAGTTTTACGGCTTTGGCTTTTTGTTGGGTGCGGTGGTGTTTTTTATCGTGGCCCTGCTGCGGCTCGATACCTATACCGCTAACTTGCCGTATCGTATCCTGAGCCAGCAGCCCATGGTAGCGACCGACAAAACGGGTCGCTTTACACAGCTGGGCCGCTTGCTCGACCGTGCCGAGCAGCGCTATGAGGAGTGCCGCCGCAAGGGCGTGCCGCACGGCGCGTTTCAGCGCGCAGTAGTTTGCGTGTATCGCAACCATTGGGGAGGTTCTGATGATCGATAAGTTGATGTCTCGCCGCTGCCTGATCGAGGCGGCTGCCGGCGCGCTGCTGCTTTCGGGCTGCTCATCTCAGGACGAATCCTCGACCAAAAAGGTCAAAAAGCAGGACAAGATTAAAAAGGCCGAGTCCTCGGACGCTACCAAGCACCTACGCGATAAAGACGAGCTGTACGAGGTCTACGACGACTCGGGCATTGTGACCATGTACCTGACGGTCTCGCGCGGCAACAGCTCCGAGAACACCGACCACAGCTGGGCCGAGATCAATACGTACTCGGTGTATGACTATGCCGACATGGGCGTGACGCGCTATCAGGTTATGGGCCTGCTGCAGCCGGGCGACGAAGACGGCCCGGTGGCCGGCGAGGTTGGCTATGGCGAGGAAGCGCCCAATG
>CABURV010000088.1 GCA_902494035.1 uncultured Collinsella sp. | reverse complement strand
GGTGTCCCCCAGCGCCTACAATTTTGGCGTACCGTACGGATCCCGACCGGGCACAAGGCGCGGCGGAAAACCGATAGGAGTTAAACATGGATACACTGCTCGAGGCCATTGACGTCTGCGATGTCGATGGCTTTTGCTATGGCAACTATACGGACGAGGAGGCCGGCACCGGTTGCACCGTAATCGTGGCACCCGAGGGCGCCACTGGCGGCGTTGACGTTCGCGGCGGTGCCCCGGCATCGCGCGAAACCGACCTGCTGCGTCCCGAGAACACCGTCGACAAGGTCCACGCTGTCTGCCTTTCGGGTGGATCGGCCTTTGGCCTCGAGGCTGCAAGCGGCGTCGCTCGCGAGCTTGAGAGCCGCGGCATCGGCCTTCCCGTCGGCCCCACGCAGGTGCCTATCGTGTGCTCCAGCTGTATCTTCGACCTCGCCTTTGGTAACCCCACCGTTCGCCCCGACATTGAAGCCGGCATCGCCGCCGTGCGCGAAGCGCTCGACAACACCCCCACCAAGCTCGAACAGGGCAACGTGGGTGCCGGCACGGGCGCTACCGTGGGTAAGCTCATGGGCCCCGCTACCTGCATGAAGGCCGGCCTTGGCGCTGCCGCCGTGGCGCTCGGCCCCATCAAGGTGGGTGCCGTGGTCTCGGTCAACGCCTGCGGAAACGTCGTCGACCCCTTCACCGGCGAGTGGGTGGCCGGCATGCGCGCCGCAGCCGATAGCGACCAGATTGTCGACATGGAACTCGCAGCCTTTGCCGCCGCCGAATCCATGCAGATGCCGCTCGACCGCACCAACACCACCATCAGCTGCATCGTCACCAACGTGGAACTCACTAAGGCACAAGCCACCAAGGTCTCCCAGATGGCCGCAGACGCCTACGCACACGCCATCCGCCCCACACACACCACCAACGACGGCGACACCATCTACACCCTCGCCAGCGGCAAACTGGGCGCCCAGGCAAGCGCCGCCGTTCCCCTAGACCTGCTGGGCATGCTCGCAGTAAGGGCCTTGGAAACTGCCATCATAAACGGAGCCAAAACCGCCAAAACCTCCCACGGCATCCCCGGCGCCGCGAAGTAGCCTAACCTAACCGGTTGCCCGGTGGGGCTTGGTTATGTTTGCTGCTCTACAGTCCTGGCTCGCACGAAGAGCACATTAAGTGCTCTTCGGCTCGTGCGGAACTCGCGACAAACATAACCAAGCCCCACCGGGCAACCTACCATCCAAGTCTTTTCAGCCCAGGCCCATGTGTACCGCGCGTCGAAGATCTTCAAATTCAAATAACCTGACAATCGATTCTTATAGCAGAGGCCCCTTGGCCTTTAGTTTGATACAAGTTCCGCACGAGCCGGAAAGCACTTAATGTGCTTTCCGTGCGAGCAGGACTGTTCGCAGTAGCAAACTAAAGGCCAAGGGGCCCAGTCAACCTATCAGCAGCGATTACTCAACAGCTAGTTGAATTTGAAGATCTTTGAGGCAAGACGGTATAGGCCGAGTGTGGTTTTGTCTCCGGCCCGTCCGCGCAGGTTGGTGAAGAACCCGACCACGCCGTAGCGGGCACGACGATACATGCGCTCGTCGTAGGCCTTCAAATCATTCCACAGCGTCTTTAGGCGCTCGTCGGCGCAATCTTCCTCGGAAAGCTTGGTGAGCACCGAGCAGATCGCCATCATCATGGTGAAATAGCCCATCATGTACGAACGCAGGCGCGACGACTCGACATCGCTGTACAGGTGGTACGACTCCATCATGATGCGCGTCACACGGAACTGCTGGTCCAGACGCTTGACCATCGTGGCCTCGTTGACACTCTGGCCCTCGCGACCGATAAAGTAGCGATAGAGGTCGATGTCGGCGTAGTACATGGTCTTACAACGCGGCAGCGGCACGTAGGCGTAGATGTTGTCCACATAGAACGTGTGCGGCGGCATGGGAAGGTTGGACTCGCGCAGCACATCCGTGCGATAGCACAGGCTGTGCATGAGTAGGTTCTGGTCCAGGCGGAAATGACCGATCTGATCCCAGGAAAAGATCTTTTTGCGCGGCAGGGCAAATTTGTAGCCAATAGCGGTATGCGTTCCCTCGTAAACCTTCTCGTACACGTAGTTCGAGATAAACAGGTCAACGCGCTGATCGCGCTCTTCAAAGCCACGCAGAATCGACAGCATAGTCGAAAGAGCCGCAGCATCGAGCCAGTCGTCCGAGTCGACGACCTTGTAGTAGGTGCCCTGCGCCTCGCGCAGACCCGAAAGGACGGCAATACCGTGACCGCCATTCTCCTGGTGCACCGCGCGGATGATTCCAGGATAACGGGCCTCCCACTCGTCAGCCTTGGCGGCCGTCTCGTCCTTGGAGCCGTCGTCCACCACGATAATCTCGATATCGGTGGCGTAATTGCTCCCCTCCAAGATGGAGGTGATGCAATGGTCCATGTCCTTGGCGGCGTTATACGAGGGAATACCGAATGTTATGACTTTATGCATGGCAGGCGATAATCTCATCCGAAAGATCGAGGGCGGAATTGGTCACAGCGTCCATATCGTAGTAACGATACTCGGCCAGACGACCCACCGGGTGGAAGTTCGTCAGGTTCTGGACGCGCTCAAGATAGCGCTCATAGAGCTCACGGTTCTCGGGCTCAAGAATGGCGTAGTACGGCGTCTCGCCCGAGCCGGGCGTATAGGCCTTGGAGTACTCCTTCATGATGGTGGTCTTGCCGGGCAGGACCTGACCGGTCATGTTCTTGAACTCGGTGATGCGCGTGTAGTCCTCGCTCGTGGTGTAGTTGACGGTGCCCACGGGCTGGAACTGGTCCATATCGAGCGTCTCGAACTTCATATCGAGCGTGCGGTACGGCAACGCGCCCAAGTCGAGGTTGAACAGCTCATCGAGCGGACCTGTATAGACAATCTCGCCGCCGTAGACCTTACCGTCGACCTTGACGGTGGTCTCGTCGATCTCAAAAAGATCGCGGGCGTCCACGTCGCAGAACACGTCAATCAGGTCGTGGTCGAGCATGTGCTCAAAGAGCGCCGTGTAGCCCTCCTGCGGCATGCCCTGGAAGGGAGCTTGCGGGAAGTAGCGGTCATCATCGCCCACAAAGACGGGAACGCGGCCGGTGATCGAGGGGTCGATCTGATCGGGCGTCTGGCCCCACTGCTTCATGGTGTAATGCAAAAAGACGTTCTCGTAGACGTAATCGGCGACCTCGGCCAAGTCGGGGTCGTTCTTCTTACGCAACTCCATAATGGGCACCTTGACATCCTTGCCAAAGGTCTCCACGAGCTTCTGATACAGCTCCTCGCCGCGCTCATCGCCAAAGGCGAGCTTGAGGCTCGCATGGTTAAAGGGCACGGGCATAAGGGTACCGTTGATGTTGGCGAGCACCTTGTGCTGGTAGTCCGTCCACTTGGTAAAGCGCGACAGGAAGTTATGCACGCGCTCGTTAAAGGTATGGTAGATGTGCGGGCCATACTCGTGGACAAGGATTCCCGCCTCGTCAGTGCAGTCGAAGGCATTGCCCGCAATGTGGCTACGGCGCTCCAAAACGGCAACACGATAGCCGATGGTCTCGGCAAGACGGCGGGCGCAAACGGCACCGGCATATCCAGCACCGACGACAATCATGTCGTACGCGCCGGCGTTAAAGCCTTCAGGCAGGCCTGAGGTAATCTGCATCGATACTCCTTGTCAAAAGCCACGGGCTCGTTAGCTGGGCTTTTCTCGAACATCCTTCGAGACATATTTATCAGAGCGATTATAGCGCTAATGCGTCCTATAATGAGCTTGCCACACAAGGAAAGCTCAAGCACCGCGGCGTACATTATTGAAAGGTAAACCCGCTAGCAGCGGGTTTATTCGTGAACAGCCGGGCGCCTGGAGCTTAGCGAAACGCTTGTAAGGAGTAACATGAGCGATTTCCTAAACCGTATGAAGTCTGCCGCCAAGGCCGACCTTAAGACCATCGTCCTGCCCGAGGGCGAGGATCCGCGCACCATCGTCGCGGCCACCAAGATCATCGAGGAGGGCCTAGCAAAGATCGTCATCCTGGGCAACCCCGACGAGATCGACGTTCCCGGCGCTACCGTCATCGACCCGCGCAATGCCGAGAAGCACGAAGAGTACGCGCAGAAGTTTGCCGAGCTCCGCGCCAAGAAGGGCGTTACCATCGAGCAGGCTCGCGCCCAGGTGATGGACGCCACCTACTTTGGCACCATGATGGTCAAGATGGGCGACGCCGACGGCCTGGTCTCCGGTGCCTGCCACTCCACCGCCGACACCCTGCGCCCCGCGCTGCAGATCCTCAAGACCGCCCCGGGCACCAAGCTGGTCTCGGCCTTCTTCGTGATGTGCACCGACACCCCGCAGTTCGGTACCGACGGGACGCTGATCTTCGCCGACTGCGGCCTCAACATCAACCCGTCCTCCGATGAGCTCTCCGAGATCGCCATCGCCTCGGCCCACTCCTGGTCCACTTTCATGGGCAATGTTGAGCCGCACGTGGCCATGCTCTCCTACTCCACCATGGGCTCCGCCGGTGGCGAGGTCGCCAAGAAGGTCCAGGAGGCCGTGAAGTTCTGCAAGGAGAAGGCTCCCGAGCTCGCCATCGACGGCGACCTGCAGCTCGATGCCGCCATCGTCCCCACCGTCGCCCAGCTCAAGGCTCCCGGCTCCTCCGTCGCCGGTAAGGCCAACGTGCTCGTGTTCCCCGACCTCGAGGCAGGCAACATCGGCTACAAGCTGGTCCAGCGCTTCGCTGGCGCTGACGCCTACGGCCCCATCCTGCAGGGCATCGCCAAGCCGGTCAACGACCTTTCGCGCGGCTGCTCTGCCGACGACATCGTGGGTGTCGTGGCCATCACTGCCGTCCAGGCTCAGATGGCTGAGTAGCGGACGCACTCGCCCGAAGGCCGTACGGGCTAACCCCTGAAAACGTCCTCGACCAATGAAACGCTCCCGTTCTGCTCCTCCGGAGCTACGAACGGGGGCGTTTCTGGTCTGCGGATTGTTTTCAGGGGTTAGCCCGTGCGGCCTTCTGCCGTCACGTGGCATTCAGGGCATCTGGAGTGGACGGCGGCTTGGCTACGAGCTGGGGCTGAAGATCTGAATGATTGGATGCCGTTGTTGGGAGCGCAAGCGTTGCTGGTGATGATCACTTTGGGACTGGAATTTCCGCCTGCTAGTAAAAAGGCCTCCGGAGCTGTTGCTCTGGAGGCCTGTCGTTTACTTGCAAATGTGCGCGTTAGTTGTTCTTGGTCAGACGCTCGACGTCGTGGGCGATCATGTATTCCTCGTCGGTGGGGATGACCATGACCGTGACGGAAGAGCCGGCGGCGCTGATGACCTGCGGACCGTTGCCCACGGCCTCGCGGTTCTTGTTGTTGTCGATGCGCACGCCCAGCCATTCAAAGCAGTCGCAGAAGGCCTTGCGGATCGACCAGTCGTTCTCGCCGATGCCAGCGGTAAAGGTGATGGTATCCACGCCTGCCATAGAAGCAATCATGGAACCGGCCTGCTGCATGGCCTTGTAGGCGAACATATCGAAGGCGAGCAGGCAGCGCTCGTCGCCCTCGGAGGCGCGCGTACGGATGTCGCGGGCGTCGTTGGAGATGCCCGAGATGGCAAGCAGACCGGACTGCTTGTTCATCATGTCATCGACTTCCTGGTAACTGTAGCCGCCCTCGCGCTGCAGATAACACACGGTGGCCGGGTCGATGGAACCGCAACGGGTGCCCATCATCAAGCCGTCGAGCGGCGTGAGGCCCATCGTGGTGTCGCGGCACACACCGTCCTCGATGGCGGCAAGCGAGGCTCCGTTGCCCAGATGGCACGAAAGCAGGCGATGGCAGCGCGAGCCCAGGATCTCCTTGGCCATCATCCACTCGTAACGGTGGCTCGTACCGTGCGCGCCGTACTTGCGCACGTGATACTTATCGCACACGTCCTTGGGCAGGGCGTAGGTGTAGGCGACCTCGGGCATGGTCATGTGGAACGAGGTGTCGAAGACGGCCACATTGGGCAGCTCCGGATACTTCTCGCGGCAGTATTCGATTGCCGCGGCCTCGCCGTAATTGTGCAGCGGGGCAAGCGGGGCCACCTCAAGGATCTTAGCCATGACCTCATCGTCGACG
>CABURV010000087.1 GCA_902494035.1 uncultured Collinsella sp. | reverse complement strand
CCGCGATGTCGCCCACCGTGGCGCCTTCCTTTTGCGCCTGCTTGACGCGCGAGTTCATAAAGACCGTGCAGCGGCTACCCAGGTCGACGGGGGCCTTGGCATGGATAGCGGCATCGGCGAACGCGCGCACGTCCATGTTCATAGAGACGGCAAAACTCTCGATAAAGCTGCCGCAGCCCGACGAGCAGGCCTCGTTGAGCATGATGTGCTCGATAACACCGTCCTTGACGCGCAGGCACTTCATGTCCTGACCGCCGATGTCCAGGATGAACTCGACGCCGGGCAGGAATGCCTTGGCGCCGCGCAGGTGCGCGACGGTCTCAATCTCGCCGGAGTCGGCCTTGAGGGCCTCGATGAGCAGCGCCTCGCCGTAGCCCGTGGTGGTCACGTGGCCGATGGTGCAGCCGGCGGGGATGTGGTTGTAGAAATCGGCCATGATGACCTTGGCCGTGCCAAGGATGTCGCCGTTGTTGTTACCGTACCAGGTGTGCAGCAGCTGGCCGTCCTCGCCCACGAGCGCGGCCTTCATGGTGGTGGAACCGGCGTCGATGCCAATGAACACGCGGCCGGTGTAGCCGTCGAGCTTGCCCTTGGGAACGACTTCCTGGTCGTGGCGGGTCTTGAACTCGGCAAAGTCCTCGTCGGTGGCAAAGAGCGGGTCCAGACGCTCGACCTCGGCACCCTGTGTGTCACCCAGGGCATCGATAGCCTCGATGAGCTGCGGGAACGTGCTGAGCTTGTTGGACTCATGCGCCATGGCGGCGCCGCTCGCCACAAACAGGTGGGCGTTTTGGGGCACAATGCGGTGCTCCTCGTCCAGGTTGAGCGTGAGGTAGAAGCGATGGCGCAGCTCGGAGAGATACTGCAGCGGGCCGCCCAAGAAGGCGACGTTACCGCGGATGGGACGGCCGCACGCCAGACCCGAGATGGTCTGGGTCACGACGGCCTGGAAGATGGAAGCGGCGACGTCCTCGGGACGGGCGCCTTCGTTGAGCAGCGGCTGGACGTCGGTCTTGGCAAAGACGCCGCAGCGGCTAGCGATGGGATAGATGGTGGTGGCGTTGGCCGCGAGTTCGTTAAGGCCGCTGGCATCGGTGTGCAGCAGGGTTGCCATCTGGTCGATGAACGCGCCTGTACCGCCGGCGCAGGTACCGTTCATGCGCTGCTCGATGCCGTTGTCAAAGTAGATGATCTTGGCGTCCTCGCCGCCCAGCTCGATGGCGACATCGGTGGCCGGGATGAGGGTCTCGACGGCACGCTTGCTGGCGATGACCTCCTGGACAAACTCCAGGTCGAGCCACTGGGACAGCAGCAGGCCGCCCGAGCCGGTAATGGCGCAGGTCATCTGGGCCGTCGGCAGCACGGTCGCGGCACCCTCGAACAGGTCGCGGGCGCAGGCGCGGACGTCGGTGTGGTGGCGCTGGTACTTGGCGTAGACGATCTGGTTGTCGTCGTTGAGCACAGCGAGCTTGACGGTAGTGGAGCCCACGTCGATGCCCAGGTGCAGGTTGCCACGAGCGTTCTCGGGGTTGAAGATCGCGCCTTCGGGGGCGTGGGCGGCGGCCACGGACTCAGCGGCGGTGGCGAGCTCGCTAGCGACGGACGTCTCCCCTGCTGCGTTCTTGGCATCGGCAACTGCCTCGGCAACTTTCTCGGCAGCCGCGGTCGCGGCCTTCTGCGCGGCGTCCACCACGGCAGGCGCGGCCTCGCGTGCGGCAGCAACCATACGGTCCTTAATGCCCTCGACGAGTTTGCTCATCTGTCTCTCCTCTTAGTTGTTGGACTCGACGGTTGCGACGGTGTCGGCCGCGTCCTCGAGCTGCAAGTTCAATAGCTTCATGCCATATTCCGGCACGTTGATATCGATGGGTTGGCCATACAGGTCACCAGGGCGCACAAAAGCGAGCACCGTCATAATGCGCGCCATGGCCTCGGGCGATTCGGTGAGCCCACGCTCAAACCAGCGCTGAATCATGCCGACCTCGGCACTCACGACGTAGGTGACGTAGTAGTCAAAGAACGTACCCAGCGCCAGGCCCAAAATGCCCGTCTGCGCACGCGGCACCACAGCCTCACGAGCGGTGTCGATGATCCTTTTAATGAAGGCCTGGTCGCCGCCCGGACCCAGCAGCGCACCGATTAAGTCGCGGTTGGCCGCAAGATAACGCAGCAGCTCAACCGAACCGGGCGCCGGCTCGAGCTCATCGATATTGTGATAGAGATCAGGCAGCTGAGCTGCAGTGATGAGCTCAATGCGCTCACGGATCTCGGCCAGCAAGCCGTCCTCGATTTGATTGATAAAGTCGGGAATATCGCGGTAGTGCGAATAGAACGTGCGGCGTGTAAGACCGGCGCGCTCGGTGAGCGACGCGACGTTAATGCGCGAAAAGTCGCCGCTTTCGGCAAGCTCGCTGGCAAGCGCCTGGCGAAGGGCACGCTGCGAGCGAAGGGACCGGCGATCGCATTTCTCGAGCTGGGACAAGCGTCCTCCTTGTTACTCAGCCTGTGCGCTATTGCACAGTGCGAGTATTATTGCACACCGTGTGCATCAACACGTAAAGGCAATATTTAGGATGTGACGAAGGGCAGTCCCTTTGTCACATTATTCGATGACGGTGCGGGAGTTTTGCTTGCGCATGGTGGCGAGCATATGCTTGGGAACGGCGTGGACCATGCAACTGCCGATGGTCACGCTCGCGGCGGCCTTGGCCGCGTCACTGCCGTTTTTGGTCGCGTAGCTGTGACGGAAACGCTTGAGCATGGCGATATCGTTGCCGCCGTCGCCGTAGACCGCGACCTCGTCCTCGGCAATACCGTAGTAGCCCGCCAGCCACGCCACGCTCTCGCCCTTGTTGCACGCCACGTCCGTGATCTCGAACATCACCGGATCGAACGGCGCGTTGACCACGCGGTCCGATCGCTCAGCCAAATATGCCTTAAGGTCGCGCTCCAGCTCGGGCGAGGTCACGCGGCAGTTGATTTTGCACACGTCATGACGCAGGATGTCACCGATCGACTGGTCGAAATACTGTTCCTCGTGATACCCGCCACGTGCACGCATGCCGCGCATCACGATGCGCTTGATAGGACTGTCCTTTTTAAAGCCCGCCTGGTGCATCTCGAACGAACCGCTCGAGAACATGCCGTCGGGCGTGGAGCAGTCGAAGCAAATGTCCGGGAACGCTTTGAGCAGCTCCTCGGTAACCTGCGGGTCGATGGTCCAGGTCTTGAGCACCTCACCATGGCTGTCGCGCACGATGGATCCGTTGGAGCAGCAGGCGTCGAGTGCCAGACCTGTGAAGCCATGCTCGCCGATCGGCAGCGTCGAGCGTCCGGTCGCGGGAACCACATGCAGCCCGGCTTCGGTCAGCTCGCGAATGGCGCGGCGGATGGTTCCGTCGGCCTCGTGTAGGGCATTCAGCAGCGTTCCGTCTAAGTCACTCGCAAACATCTTGATCATGGGCATGCCTCTCCTTCGTCTGCACGATATTGTAGACGAGAACGGGCGCGCCCCAAGAGAGGCACGCCCGTCAGGCGAAAGATTGTCCTACACCGCGGCGGGGCCGTGTTCGCCGGTACGAATGCGGATAACTTCTTCGACCGGCTCGACCCAGATCTTGCCGTCGCCGACGGCTCCGGTGCGAGCAGCGTTGCAGATGATGTCGACAATTCCGTCGACATGTTCATCGGCGCAGATGAGGGTGAACTGTACCTTAGGGATCGTGTTGACAAGCAACTCGTTGCCGCGCACGTATTCCTTCCAGCCATGTTGCGCACCGCAGCCCTGCACCTGGTTGATAGTCATACCGCGAACATCAGCAGCAAACAGCGCGTCCTTAAGAACCTCAAGCTTCTCGGCACGAACGATCGCCGTAATCTTCTTCATAGTGAATTCCTCTCTTTAATAAAGAAATGAATTGTCATTCAATGACGCGGGTTTTCCAGGTGCCCGAGATTGCCCCGAAAGAGGAGCGCCGCGTACTTCGGTACGCAAGCGACGGTTTGAGGGGCAAGGTCGGGTGCCTGGGGAAGCCGCGCGACGATTGAACGGCAAGGTGCGGAGCTTGGGGAAGCTGCTAATCGAGTCCGGAGAACGAAGGGTAGGCGCTCTCGCCGTGCTGACTCGCATCCAGGCCCAGCGCCTCGTCGGCCTCGTCCACGCGCAGGCTGCCGTGGAACAGCGCCTTGACCACCGCGGCGATCACCAAGTCGAGCACCAGTACAATAGCGACCGTCACCACAATGCCCAAAATCTGCGAGATGAGCAGCGAGACATCGCCCGTGTAGAACAGGCCGCCCTTACCGGTCCACGAGAGCTCCGGCACGCAGAACAGCCCCGTGAGCACGCCGCCCAGGATGCCGCCGATGCCGTGGCAGCCAAACGCGTCGAGCGCATCGTCGTAGCCAAATTTGGTCTTAAGATGGCTGATGGCCAGGTAGCAGACGGGAGATACGATCAGGCCCATGACCAGCGCCGCCCACGGCTCGACAAAGCCCGCGCCCGGCGTGACCACCACAAGGCCCGCAACCAGACCGGTGCTGGCGCCCACCAGCGTGGGGCGACCTGTGTGCACGCGCTCGACGGCAAGCCACGAGACCATGCCCGCCGCGCTGGCCGTCACGGTATTGAGGATGGCAAGTGCCGCCACGGCGTCGGCCTTGAACTCGCTGCCGCCGTTAAAGCCAAACCAGCCAAACCAAAGCAGGCCGGCTCCCAGCGCCACAAACGGCACGTTATGCGGACGGTAGCTCACCATGCCAAAGCCGCGACGACGGCCGAGCATTAAGCAGAGAATCAGGCCCATAAGACCAGACGAGATGTGCACCACGTCGCCGCCGGCAAAGTCGAGCGCGCCGATGATATCGCCAATAAAGGAGCCCTCGCCGCCCCAAGCCATGTGAGCGAGCGGCGCATAGACCACGAGCAGCCAAATACCCAGGAAGGCCGTCGTGGCACCGAACTTAACGCGGCCGGCCAGGCTGCCCGTGACGATAGCAGCCGTGATCATGGCAAATGCCATCTGGAAGGCGATGTTGATGATCTGAGGGTAGACGACACCGTCCGCAGCATTGCCCTCAGCCGCCTGCAGCACCTGGTTGAGCACCGGCAGGCACAGCAGCTGGTCAAGGCCTCCAATAAACGGACTCGAACCGTCGCCGCCATAGGCCAGAGACCAGCCGGCAACAATCCACAGCACACCAACCAGACCAATGGCGCCAAAGCACATGAGCATGGTGTTGATGACATTTTTGCGCCTGGACAGGCCGCCATAGAAAAACGCCAGACCCGGTGTCATTAAAAACACGAGCATGGTGCAGATGAGCATAAACGTTGTCGATCCCGTATCGTACATTCGCTCTCCCTTGGTCGCATGAACGTTGTCGGCGCCCATAATGCGGCCGAGGGGCAACTGGTGTAGACCAGATACGGCATTGTTAAACGCGGCGTTGTCGAATGGAAACGGCGCCGCAATCTTGGAAACGGCGCGGCAACGGACGCGAAACGAACGGGAAATACGCGAGCAAGGAAGCCGTGAGCGCGCCCGTCTCGGCTAGTGGCGGAACAGCTCGCGGGCTCGGTCGCGGAGATTAGTTGCTCGAATGACGCCTTCGTAGCGATTGATGCGCAGACGCGGGAAGGCGTTAAAGAAGCGTAGGTCGCGGCGGCTGAGCGACACGCTTGGCACCGGACGGCTCATGCGCTTGCCGGCAAGGCGACGACTGAGCGACGGACGCGGCATGCTCGGCGCGGCATCGGCCACACGGCGGGCAGCAAGTGCCAGGCCGCGAGCACCATCCGCGATAAACGTCGGCATTGAAGCCTTCTCGCGCAGGGCATCGAGCGCGGCGTCACCCAGCTCGGCCAGCCACGCGTTAACGGCACGGCTACGGATGTGCGTTTGTGCCACCGAGTCAATCGTCGATTCGGGAATGCGCTCGAGCATTGAGTCCGAGGCATCGGCAAGCGACTCGTTGATGCGGTCGGCAAGATCGGCGCGCACGCGCTCCAGCTGATCGGACAGACGCCGCCAGCTCGCCAGCGAGCACAACGCGTCGACCATCATCGCGACCGCGACGATAAAGGCGGACAACCGCACAATCAGCACCGGCAGACGGCCAAGCAGCCCCAGCAATGCCGGCTCCACTAAACGGCAAATACACAACGCACCCAAGCCAAACGCGCAGGCCCAGTACAGACAGATG
>CABURV010000086.1 GCA_902494035.1 uncultured Collinsella sp. | reverse complement strand
CCGATCGCAAGCTCGCCGCTGCCGCCGAGGCTGAACAGCCTACCGAGCACGTTCTGATTGGTGAGGCTGAGGACGAGGCCGCCGATGGTGCAGATACGGCTCAGAAGCCCGCAGCCAAGCCTGCTCAGTATTACACCTATACGCCCGCCGAGACCTCCGAGGAGTCCTGCGATGAGTAGCGAAACAACCTGCCCCATTACGCTGAGCGTTGCCGGTGATCCGCGTCTCGCGCGCTTGGTGCGCATGACGGCCGCCAACGTCGGCGCCCTGTGCTCTATGTCCGTCGATCGCATCGAGGATATCCGCATGGCTGCCGAGGAGGCCTTCATCTTTGGGTGCACCGCGGTCGACTGCGACGATATCTCGATCACATTCGATGTCGACGAATCTCATGTGGGAATGACCTTTACCTTTGGCGATCAGGCGACTGTCGATGAGGATGACCAGGCTGCCGTGTATGCCGAACTCATTCTTGCAAGCGTGTGCGATTCCTACGAAAAGACCGTGGCGCCCCTGACGCTTTCCCTCGACCTCAAGGCGGATATCTAATATGACCGAACGTTCCCGGAGCGGTAAGACCGCTTGGGACAAGGAGAAAACCCGCGAGCTGTTTCGTCGTTATAAGGAGACCGGTGATCCGGATGCCCGCGAGCAACTCGTCATGTCCCACATGAACCTGGTAAGGTTTCTTGCCAACAAATTTAAGAACCGCGGTGAGCCGCTCGATGACCTTTTGCAGGTCGGCTATCTGGGCTTGCTCAAGGCTATTGACCGCTTTGACCCTGAGCGCGGGCTCGAGTTCACCACGTTTGCCACACCTACTATTTTGGGTGAGATTAAGCGTCATTTCCGCGACAAGGGCTGGAGCGTGCGCGTGCCCCGTCGCTTGCAGGAGCTCTCGGCCAAGGTCAACCAGGCCACCGACAAGCTCACCAACGAGCTACAGCGTTCTCCTAAGGTTGAGGAAATCGCCGAATACCTGGATGTGACCGTCGACGAGGTGCTCGAAGCTATGGAATCGTCCTCGGCCTACACCTCGGTACCCATCGAGGCTCCCGGTGCGTCCGATTCCGACGATGCGCCTTCGATTCTCGATCGCTACGCCGACGACGACAACGAGCTCGACTTTACCGATGACCGTCTGGTGATTGAGGAGGCCATTCGCGATTTCTCGCCGCGCGAGCGCGAGGTGATCGAGCTGCGCTTTGTGAAGGGCATGACCCAGATCGAGATCGCCAAGAAGCTGGGCATCTCCCAGGTGCAGGTCTCGCGCCTGCTGCGCCGCACGCTTAAGAAGATTCAGGACAAGATTGACCCCGACGGAGTAATGGTTCGTTCATGAGTGAACACCCCCAACAAACCGATCGCGTGCTGCGCGACACCCGCATTCTGACGCTGCGCATTTGGGCCGTCGTCGGCTGCATCGTGATCGCTGCCGTCATCTTTAACCTCATGGGGATTCTGGCGCCGGTTATTGAGTTTTTGGCCGTCGGCTCCATTATTGCCTTTGTGATGTCACCGATCACCAACTGGCTCGAGCATCATGGGGTGGGCCGTGGCATCGGCTCACTCATCGCGCTCATTTTAGTCGTAGCCGCGCTCGTCGGTGTCGTCTGTATCCTGTCGCCGATTCTCTTTGGCCAGATCATGGAAGTCCTGAGCCGCCTGCCTGAGCAGCTACGTGTTGCGGGTAGCGACCTTAATGAGATGATCTCGCGCGCCAAGACGCTCAACAACACGCCGGTTAAGGAGTACTTGGACGATAACCTTTCTTCGCTCGTTACGGTGGCGTCCAAATATGTCTCACAGATTGCCGCCGAGCTCGGCCGCGGTGTGTTCCCGCTTATCACCAACACGGCCTCACAGCTGTTCGTGATCTTTTTGGGTCTGGTGCTTGCCTATTGGCTTGCCTGCGATTATCCCCGTATGCACCACGAGGTCTGCACCATCATCGGTCAGGAAAAGGAAACCTCGTACCGCTTTATGGTCGCGATTCTTTCGCGCTCAGTCGGCGGTTACATGCGTGGCATGGTCGTGACGTCCATCTGCGGTGGCATCCTTGCCTTTATCGGCTTTACGATCATCGGGCATCCGTATGCGGCGCTCATGGCCATCTTTACTGGTATCATGCACTTGGTCCCGGTTGTCGGTCCCTGGGTGAGCGCGGCGATTGCCACGGTGCTCGGGTTTATGTTTAGCCCGATGCTGGCGTTATGGACCTTGGTTGTGACCATGGTGGCTCAAAATGTCACCGATAACGTCATTTCGCCTAAGGTCATGCAGAGCTCGGTCCAGGTGCATCCCATCATGAGCCTCACGGCCCTGGTTATCGGTTCGGCGCTTATGGGCCCCATCGGCATGGTTATCGCCATCCCGCTGTGCGCGGCCCTCAAGGGTATCTTCGTGTACTACTTCGAAAACGAGACCGGCCGCCAGCTCGTGGCCTACGAAGGTGCCGTGTTTAAGGGTACGCCGTATCGCGATGCCGAGGGCAACCCGGTCGCCGCCTATGACGCGCTTGGCGACGACACGTTCATCTATGAGTCTGAGCTCATCGGCAATGAGACCGCGCCTGAGGCCAAGGCCATGCCCAAGCCCGAGCTCGATAATTCCTGGATTAAGCTCTCGGGCCTTCAGCCCGACGCGACGGGTTTCTTCAAGAACCCCTTCGCCAAGGACGACGATTCCAATATGGACGATGACACCAAAACCGGCATCGACGGCTCCATGGATGATTCGGATTCTAAATAGGTCTTATTAGCGTTTTTTGATGTTGTAAAAGACAAGAAACACGAGCAAAGCGATTGATAAGGGGCCGGCTACATAGAAATAGAGAACGTCAATTGCGCGTAGAGGGCAACTGGCGTTATCGCCGGACATTACTGCATATAATACGTAGCCAAATGCTGGTTGGTTTGAATACCAGTGGGAGAAGGCCAAGAGTGCTAAAAGTGCTACTACCAGAAGCGTGTTCAGGGCAAATCGTTTGGCATTCATCGGTCGCTCCTTCCGGATGATTCTTATTTAGTATTTTACTAAACCATTTTTTCAAAGAATTTGACAGTCCTCAATAACATGCACTTTCGCTGGAGGGTCGCTGTTTGGCGGCCCTCTTTTTTGCACAGGCGCGGTGGGATGGTAATATCGTTACGTTTGAACTGTTTCGATGTGAAACCGAGGAGATTCCCTCTATGAGTGCTGACTACCCGTCAATGACTACGGCCGAGATTCGCTCTAAGTTTCTCAACTTCTTTGAGGAGCGCGGTCTTAAGCTCTATCCTTCTTCGTCCCTCGTTCCCGACGATCCTTCGCTGCTGCTCGCCAACGCCGGCATGAACCAGTTTAAGGAGTACTACCAGGGTAAGAAGACCATGAAGGAGATCGGCGCGATCTCCTGTCAGAAGTGCGTTCGCACCAACGACATCGACTGCATTGGCGAGGACGGCCGTCATCTGTCCTTCTTTGAGATGCTCGGCGACTTTTCCTTTGGCGGCGTCTCCAAGCAGCAGGCCTGCACTTGGGCCTTTGAGCTCATCACTAAGGAGTTCAAGCTGCCGCTCGACCGCCTGTACTTCACCGTCTTTACCGAGGACGACGAGACCCATGACGTGTGGCGCTCCCTGGGCGTTGCCGAGGATCACATCTCGCGTCTGGGCGAGGACGACAACTTCTGGGCCGCTGGCCCCACCGGTCCCTGCGGTCCGTGCTCCGAGATCTACTTTGACATGGGCGAGGAGGTCGGTTGCGGCAGCCCCGACTGCAAGCCCGGCTGCGACTGCGACCGCTTCCTTGAGTTCTGGAACCTCGTGTTTACCCAGTACGACCGCCAGGAGGACGGCTCCATGCCGGAGCTGCCGCACCGCAACCTCGATACGGGCATGGGCCTAGAGCGCATGGCCGCCATCATGCAGCACAAGACCGCTAACTACGACGGCGATCTGATGCAGCACCTCATCAAGCTGGGCGAGGAGATCAGCGGCAAGACCTATGACGCCGACGATTACTCCGGTGCCAGCCGCTCGCTGCGTATCATCGCGGATCACTCTCGTGCCGTCGACTTTATGATCTCGGATGGCATCCTTCCCGGTAACGAGGGACGCGAGTACGTTTTGCGCCGTCTGCTCCGTCGTGCCGTGTTCCACGGCCGCCTATTGGGCATCGAGGGAGCCTTCCTGACCAAGTTTATCGACGAGGTCAACGCCCAGATGGGCGAGGCCTATCCCGAGCTGCTCAAGAACGTCGCGCTCGTTAAGGGCATCGTCGCCTCCGAGGAGGAGCGTTTCTCCACGACGCTCGACAACGGCCGCGTTTACCTGGACGAGGCCCTGGACGCGCTCGCCGACGGCGCTGTGCTTTCGGGCGACGTTGCCTTTAAGCTGCACGACACCTTCGGTTTCCCTATCGATCTGACCGTCGAGATCGCCGGCGCTGCCGGTCACGACGTCGACATGGACGGCTTCACCGCCTGCATGGAGGACCAGAAGGCCCGCGCCCGCGCCAACGCCAAGGGCGATGCCTGGGGCAGCTTCAACGACGTTTGGGTCGAGCTTTCGGACAAGGTTGCCGCGACCGAGTTCGACGGCTATGACAACGACGTCATCGAGGACGCCAAGGTTGTCGCCCTTGTTCGCAACGGCGAGTCCGTCGAGTCCGCTGCCGCCGGCGAGGACGTCGAGGTCGTGCTCGACCGCACCCCGTTCTATGCTGAGATGGGCGGTCAGCAGGGCGATGCCGGCGAGCTTTCCGCCGAAGGCGTCGCGCTGACCGTTGCCGACACCAAGAACCACAACGGCCTGTATGCCCATGTTGCGCACGTTGCCGAGGGCACGCTGACCGTCGGTGCTACCGTGACTGCGGCACTCGACGCCGAGCGTCGTGGTTTCCTGCGCCGCAACCACACCGCTACCCACCTGCTCGACGCTGCGCTTAAGCAGGTCCTGGGCGAGCACGTCTCCCAGGCCGGCTCGCTCGTGACGCCCGAGCACCTGCGCTTTGACTTCACGCATTTCGAGGCCCTGTCCTCCGAGCAGCTCAAGGCTGTCGAGGATCTGGTCAACCAGCAGATCTTCGCTTCCAAGCCGGTCGTGACCCGCGTCACGGGCATCGACGAGGCCAAGGCTGCCGGCGCTGTCGCCCTGTTTGGCGAGAAGTATGGCGACGTCGTCCGCGTCGTCTCGGTGGGCGCCGAGGACCAGCCGTTCTCCCGCGAGCTCTGCGGTGGTACGCATGCCGCCAACACCGCCGAGATCGGTCTGTTCAAGATCATTTCCGAGTCCTCTACGGGCTCCAACGTCCGCCGTATTGAGGCCGTGACCTCTAAGGGTGCTCTCGACTACATGGCCGACCGTCTGGCGCTCGTCGACGCCGCTGCCGCTGCGCTCAAGTGCCGCGTCGAAGAGGTTCCCGCCCGCGTGGAGAATCTGCAGGCCGAGCTGCGCGAGACGTCCAGCAAGCTCAAGAAGGCGCTGACCGGTGGCTCCTCCGATGCCATTTCCAGCGCCATCGACGGTGCTGTCGAGCTGAACGGCTATAAGCTCGTCGTTGCTGAGCTTCAGGGCCTTGAGGCTGCCGACCTGCGCAACGTGTGGGATACCGTGCACCAGAAGGTCGCCGGCCCTGTCGCCTGCGTCGTCGCCAGCGTGACCGAGAAGGGCACCCCGGCCCTGCTTGCCGCCGGCTCCGATGACGCCGTGAAGGCCGGTTTCCACGCCGGCAACGTGATCAAGCAGATCGCGGGCCTGGTTGACGGTCGCGGTGGCGGCCGTCCCAACATGGCCCAGGCCGGTGGCAAGAATGCTGCCGGTATCGCCGATGCCCTCGCGGCCGCCAAGACCGCGCTTGGCGCCTAAGAACCTAGGTTGTCGCTGTGGTCGCGCTTGCACTGGACATAGGGGAGACCAGGATTGGCATTGCCGTCTCGAGCCGTGATGGCAAGATGGCGATGCCTGTCAAGGTTCTCCCGGCTGCAGAGGTCACCGGTATGGCCAAGACGTTCCGCTACCTGGTCGAGGACTATGAGCCCGATATCCTGGTAAGTGGGCGTCCCCTGACCATGGCCGGTGAGCCCGGTCCCCAGGCCGAGCGTGTTGCCGCTGTTGCGCAAAAGATTGCCGACGAGCTCGATCTTCCGTTGGAGTTTGAGGACGAGCGCCTGTCCTCGCAAGAGGCCAAGCGTATCCTGCGCGAGCAGGGCCTCAACGAAAAGCAGATGAGGGGCAAAATTGACATGATTGCCGCCAGCCTGTTTTTGCAGACGTGGCTTGATCGT
>CABURV010000085.1 GCA_902494035.1 uncultured Collinsella sp. | reverse complement strand
GGCCGAAGGATAGAGCGGTGTCGCCGAATTTGTCTCGGACGGCGTCGATGGCGACGGAGAGGTCGCGTCGGTCGCTGGATTGGGCTCCGCGGTCGTCGACTTCGCAGAACAGGTCAGTCTGGATGCCGCCCTGATGGTCAAAGTCGCTCATGCCGATGCCTGCTAAGCGAACGTGCATTCCTTCCTGCCAGATGTTGTCGAGCAGTTCGAGTGCAACCGCCACGAAGATGTTCTCATCGTCGGTCGGATGAGGCAGCCGGCGCTGTGCCGTACGCCCGCTGCCATACGAATATTTAAGCTTGAGCGTTACCGTGGCACCCGTCAGCTCCTGACGGCGCAGGCGGCGTCCCACTGACTCTCCCAACAGCGCAATCGCCGCCTCAATATCCCCACGCTCCGTCAAATCTTTAGCAAAGGTGCGTTCATTGCTGACCGACTTGACCTCGCGCTCTTCATCGAGGCTCGTGACTTCGGAGATTTCGAGTCCCAACGCGCGCTGGCGCATGCGCTCGCCGTTCACGCCAAAAATGGCAGCCAGCGTGGACTCCGGCGCACGCGAAAGCTCGCCGAGGGTGTAGATGCGCATACGGCGCAGTCGCTCCTCGGCCGAGCGCCCGATGCCGCTCATGGCAGACACCGGCAGCGCGGCCAAAAAGCGCTGCTCGGTTCCGGGGCGCACGATGGTCAACCCAAACGGCTTGTCCCGCTCGCTTGCGATCTTTGCGACTGTCTTGTTGCAGCCCACGCCAATGGAGCACGTTACTCCCAGCGCTGCCACGCGGTCGCTTATACGCCGCGCAACCAGCAGTGGGTCTTCGGGTGCAAAGCGACCCGGTGTGATATCGATAAAGGCTTCGTCGATGGATACGCGCTCAACGCGCGGCGTCTCCTCGGCAAGAATCGCCATGACTTGCGCGCTCACCTCGCGGTAGCGATCAAAGTGCCCGTGCGTCCAAATGGCTTGCGGGCACAAGCGCCGCGCCTCGGCCGAGGCCATGGCAGAGTGCACGCCAAAGCGACGTGCCTCATACGAACACGTGGACACGACGCCACGCGAATCGGCGTCTCCGCCCACGATGAGCGGCTTTCCGCGCCATTCGGGATGATCGAGCATCTCCACGCTCGCAAAAAACGCATCGAGGTCCATCAGGCCCACCGCCGGACCCGTCCAGGGAGGCGGCGTGACGCCCATGGCATCCTCATAACCGTATGTATGTTCGCGTCTCTCCATGTCATGAGTATACCGCGCAGCTCATGTGGGGTGCGTGTATGTGCTTGCAAATCCCGAATTCTTGTCTAAGATATGGATTTGCCCTCGACTACACCGAAGAAGTTGGTCTCACGGACTTCACCTGCCCGCGTCGATGGCGTATTATATTCAACTGTTTGTTTGTAGTTGCAGCCTAAAGCTGCTTGGTTGGAGGAGTTTCCTTTGGCAGTCAAGATTCGCCTTGCTCGTCACGGCGCTAAGAAGCGTCCGTACTACCGTGTCGTCGTCGCCGATTCCCGCGCCCCGCGTGACGGTCGTATCATCGAGGAGGTTGGCCGCTACAACCCGATGACCGCCCCCAAGACCATCAACCTCGACCTTGAGAAGATCGCCGACTGGCAGTCCAAGGGCGCTCAGCTCACCGACGCCGTCGCCGCTCTGGTCAAGGCCGCCAACGAGGGCGAGAGGACCGAGACCGTCGTCAAGAAGTCCAAGAAGCAGCTCGCCAAAGAGGCCGAGGCCGCTAAGGCTGCCGCTGAGGCCGCTGAGGGCGCCGAGGAGTAAATCGTGCCTGAGGTTGACGCTGCACAGCTCGAGGGTGAGGCAATGCTCTCAGATCGCATCGCTGATCTCGTCGAATATCTCGTTGTTCAGATCGTCGACGACCCGGATTCCGTGAGCCTTGAGGTCATCGATGGTGACGACGCCTCTACAATTGAGGTTTCGGTCGCCGAGGATGACGTCGCTAAGGTCATCGGCCGTCGTGGCCGTACCATCAAAGCCATTCGCACGCTCGCCCGTGCACTGGCCGCTCGCCTCGACACTGCTGTCGAGGTAGAGGTTCTGGGCTAGGACCTTGAGGTCCCAGTACAAAAACATCGCCCGTGTGGTCAAGCCGCACGGAAGGAAGGGGGAGGTCCTCGCGCAGCCGCTGCGGGGGCTTCCTTCTGTATTAGAGCCTGGTATGCGCGTCGCCCTGACGCCGCCGGCGCTCAAGCGCGACCGCTTTTGCACGGTCGTGTCCGTCACCGATACGGGCGATGGCGATCTGGTCTCGTTTGAGGGCATTGACGACTTGACGGCCGCCGAGGGCATCACGGGTTGCTACGTGCTGGCAAATCGTGACGACTTTGAGCTCGATTCGCTCGACGCTGCCTATACCGACCTGATGGGTCGCGAGGTGGTCGACGAGCGCTTCGGTTCGCTCGGCACGATCGTCGAGATCATGTCGACGCCCGCTAACGATGTTTGGGTTGTCGAGGGCGATCGGTACGGCGAGGTACTGATTCCCGTGATCGAGCAGGTTGTGCTCGATCTTCCCGACACAGGAAAAATTTCCGTCCATGTTATGGACGGCCTTATCGATATGGACAAGTAGGGAGGACAACATGCTGATTGAGACCCTTTCGGTCTTTCCCGAGATGTTTGAGCCCGTCATGTCCACATCGATCTTGGGCCGCGCCCGCAAGGCCGGCCTTTTTGATTTTAAGGCGTATAACCTGCGCGACTGGACGCACGACCGCCATCGTACCGTCGATGACGAGCCGTACGGCGGCGGGCAGGGCATGCTCATGAAGGTCGAGCCTATTGCGGAGGCAATCGAGGCCATCAGCTCCGAGGGTCCCAAGCCCACTGTGGTGTTCTTCACCCCCTGTGGCGAGCCCTTTACGCAGCATGTGGCCGAGCGCCTGCTCAAAAGTGAGCGCCTGCTGTTTGTGTGCAGCCGTTACGAGGGCGTCGACGAGCGCGCGTATGCGTATGCCGATGAGCGTCTGTCGATTGGCGACTATGTGCTTACGGGCGGCGAACTTCCCGCTATGGTCGTTGCCGATGCCGTCGTACGCTTGATTCCCGGCGCCCTGGGCGACGAGATGAGCAATGTCGACGAGTCGTTCTCGACCGCCGAGGACGGAGGCCTGCTCGAGTACGCGCAGTACACCCGTCCCGCCGAGTTCAACGGCGAGGGCGTGCCTCCTGTGCTCGTGAGTGGCGATCACGCCAAGGTCGATGCCTGGCGTCGCAAGAACGCCATCGAGCGCACCTGCCGCTGGCGTCCCGACTTGATCGAGACGGCGCGGCTCACGCCCGAGGAGCGCGCTTACGCGCAGGAGATTCTTGACGCTTCGTATTCGCAGAGCGAGGAGTGAGTATGGTTCCTACGCAACATTCCGCGTTGAGGGGCGTTTTTGAGTGGATCGCGGTCATCGCGATCGCGCTGGTCGCCACCTTCCTGATTCGCTCGTTTGTGGTCGAGCCCTTTGTGGTGCCCACCGGCTCCATGGAGTCCACGATCGAGATTGGCGACCAGATCTTGGCACAAAAGGTGAGCCTCGAGCTCGGTCAGCCCGTCAAGCAGGGCGATATCGTGGTGTTTCACAACCCCGATGGCACCTCCGAGCATGATGTTCTTGTCAAGCGCGTTATTGCCACGGCCGGCCAGACGGTCGACCTGCAGGATGGCAAGGTGGTCGTTGACGGCCAAGCGCTCGACGAGGACTATACGACGGGCATGAGCTGGCCACTTTCGGTCCAAGCGCCCGGCGCTCAGGTAAGCTATCCCTACACCGTTCCCGACGGGTGCGTGTGGGTGATGGGCGACAACCGCGAAAACTCTGCCGACTCACGCTACTTTGGTCCCGTCGATCGCTCTGATTTGATCGCTGTGGCACTCGTTCGCTACTGGCCGCTCAACCGCATCGGCGCTATCGACTAAAAACCGCTATAGTACAGTACCTAACCGTGTAATCGTTTCGACGAGGGGATATTAGAGGCATGAACGCTTCATCGCTTTCCTTCCAAGACATCATCCTGCGCCTCCAGCAGTACTGGGGCGAGCAGGGCTGCGTCATTATGCAGCCCTATGACTCCGAGGTCGGTGCCGGTACCTTCCATACCGCGACCACGCTGCGCTCGCTCGGTCCCGCCGAGTGGCGCACCTGCTATGCGCAGCCCTGCCGCCGTCCCGCCGACGGCCGCTACGGCGAGAACCCCAACCGCATGCAGCACTACTATCAGTTCCAGGTGCTCATCAAGCCCTCGCCGGTCAACGCCCAGGAGCTCTACCTGGGTTCGCTGGCCGCCATTGGCCTGGACCCCAACGACCATGACGTCCGCTTTGTCGAGGACGACTGGGAGAGCCCGACCCTTGGCGCCTGGGGCCTTGGCTGGGAGGTCTGGCTCAATGGCATGGAGGTCACGCAGTTTACGTACTTCCAGCAGGTGGGCGGCATCGAGGTTGACCCCGTGCCCGTCGAGATCACCTATGGTCTGGAGCGTATCGCCATGTACGCCCAGGGCGTCAACTCGGTCTACGACCTGGTGTGGAGCTACCTGCCCGACGGCACGCCCATGACCTATGGCGACGTGTTCCTCGAGAACGAGCGCGAGTTCAGTGCCTATAACTTTGAGGTCGCCAACGTGGAGATGATGCGTCAGAAGTTTGATGACTACGAGGCCGAGTGCCACTCCTGCCTGGAGCGCAAGCTGCCGCTGCCGGCATATGACTGCGTCATGAAGTGCAGCCACGCTTTCAACCTGCTCGATGCCCGCGGCGCGCTGTCCGCGGTCGAGCGTGCCAACTACATCCTGCGCGTCCGCGCCGTCGCCAAGGCGTGCTGCGAGGCCTACATGGCTGAGGTCGCCGGAGTCAACGAGAATGCCGACCAGGAAGGCGAGGTGGCGTAAGCCATGGCAGACGCTAAGGATTTCCTGTTTGAGATCGGTACGGAGGAAATGCCCTCCGCGCCGCTGAACAATGCCGTCAAGCAGCTTGGCACCATGATCGCCAAGGGTCTCGATGAGGCCGGTCTGGCCCACGGCGAGGTCCGCGTGATCTCGAGCCCGCGTCGTCTGGCTGCACTCGTTGCCAACGTCGCCACCGCGACCGATGAGGTTCACGAGGTCAAGCGTGGCCCCGCGGCCAACATTGCCTTTGACGCTGACGGTAACGCCACCAAGGCCGCTCGGGGCTTTGCCCGCAAGTGCGGTGTGGCTGCCGAGGACCTGGTCCGTCGCGAGGACACTGACGGTCGCGAGTATGTGTTCGCCGAGAAGAACATTCCCTCCGCACCGGCTACGCCGATTCTGACCGCTCTGTGCGAGAAGACCATCGCCGGCCTGCAGTGGCCCAACTACCGCAGCCAGCGCTGGGGTCACGAGCATGCGACCTTTGTTCGTCCGGTCCGCTGGATCTGCTGCCTTTTGGGCGAGGATGTTGTGCCCGTGTCGTTTGCCGACGTGACGAGCGGCAACACCACGCGCGGTCATCGCGTACTTGGCCCTGGCGACCATGTGGTTGCCAGCCCCGCTGTTTACGAGCAGGTGCTCGAGGACGCCGGTGTGCTTTCTGCCGAGCGTCGTCGTGAGGCCATCCTCGCCGGTATCGCCGAGGTCGAGGCTGCCCGTCCCGGCTGCCATGTCGATACGCCCAAGAAGGTCTTTGAGGAGGTCATTAACCTCTGCGAGTGGCCGACGGTGCTCGTCGGTACTTTCGATGAGGAGTTCCTCAAGGTCCCGCACGAGATCATCTGTGAGTCCATGCTCACCAACCAGCGCTACTTCCCGATATATGACGGCGAGGGTAAGCTCACGCGTGAGTTCGTGGTCGTTTCCAACAGCAAGCCCGAGAATGCCGAGCGCGTGATCGACGGTAATGAGCGCGTCGTGCGCGCCCGTCTGGACGACGCCAAGTTCTTCTACGAGGAGGACCTGAAGATCTCCCTCGACGATTTCCGTGAGCGTCTGGCCAAGGTTGCCTTCCAGGAGAAGCTCGGTAGCGTGCTCGCCAAGTCCGAGCGCATCGAGCAGCTCGCGCTCTCTATTGCCCGCGAGGCTCATCTGGGCGCCCACCTTGCCGCCGACGCTGCTCGCGCCGCGCACCTGTGCAAGGCCGACCTGGTATCCAACGCCGTTGTCGAGTTCACGAGCCAGCAGGGCGTGATGGGCGGTTATTACGCGACCGCGATGGGGGAGAACGACGAGGTCGCTCATGCTATTCGTGATCACTATCGTCCTCGCTTTGCCGGTGACGAGCTGCCCGAGGGCACCGCTGGCTGCATCGTGGCCTGCGCCGACAAGCTCGATACCATCGCCGGTATCTTTGCCATC
>CABURV010000084.1 GCA_902494035.1 uncultured Collinsella sp. | reverse complement strand
GGGGTGGGTAAAGGGACTCGAACCCTCGACCTACGGGACCACAACCCGTCGCTCTAGCCAACTGAGCTACACCCACCGTGTCCTGTGCGCTTCGCGCTCGACTATTATTGCAAGGAACGCCACGCGATGCAAGCCCCAATTTTCAAGAATTTTGAAAAGAGTTTTTCGGATCCATTTCGAGCAAATCCCACCGGTTTCATAGGAGTAAACTTGCCCCACCCCGATGTTCGAAAGGACAAGCATGAAAGAACTCTCCAATCGCACGGCAACGTTTACCGATTCCGTCATCCGCCGCATGACACGCATCTCCAATAAGTACGGCGCTGTCAATCTCTCGCAGGGCTTCCCCGACTTCGATCCCCCGGCGCAGCTGCTCGATAGCCTCAGCACCATCGCCACCGACCCCAAGCCGCTTTACCACCAGTACTCCATCACCTGGGGCTCCCAGGCCATGCGCGAGGCGCTCGCCGCCAAACAGGAGCACTTTATGGGCATGCCGGTGAACCCCAACGAGAATATCGTAGTCACCTGCGGCTCCACCGAGGCCATGATGGCCGCCATGATGACGGTCACCAACCCCGGCGACAAGGTCGTCATCTTCTCGCCGTTCTACGAGAACTACGGCGCCGACACGATCCTTTCGGGTGCCGAGCCCATCTACGTGCCGCTCAACCCGCCCACATTCGACTTTGACCGCGAGACACTCGAGGCGGCCTTCCGCGACAACGACCCCAAGGTCATCGTCCTGTGCAACCCTTCCAACCCCTGTGGCAAGGTCTTTACCCGCGATGAGCTCACCTTTATCGCCGACCTCTGCAAAAAGTACGACGCCTACTGCATCACCGACGAGGTCTACGAGCACATCGTCTACGCGCCCCACGAGCACGTCTATACGGCCACGTTGCCTGGCATGTTCGAGCGAACCATCAGCTGCAGCTCGCTGTCTAAGACGTACTCCATTACTGGCTGGCGCCTGGGCTACACCATTGCCCCGGCCCAGATCACTGAACGCATCAAGAAGGTCCACGACTTCCTCACCGTAGGTGCCGCCGCTCCCCTGCAGGAAGCCGTTGTCACCGCCCTCAACTTCGACGACAACTATTACGATGAGGTCCTCGACCTCTACACCGCCAAACGCGACCTGTTCTGCCAGGGACTCGACAACATCGGTCTTGAGCATAACGTGCCGCAGGGCGCCTACTACGTCATGATGGACATCTCTGAGTTTGGCTATGACAGCGACCTCGAATTCTGCGAGGACCTCGCGTCTAAGGTAGGCGTGGGCGCCGTGCCCGGCTCGAGTTTCTTCCGCGAGCCCGTCAACCATCTGATTCGTTTCCACTTTGCCAAGCGAGACGAGACGCTTAACGCGGCGCTGGAGAACCTCAAGTCGCTACGTGATAAAATCAAGCCGCGCGGGTAAGGACGGCCCGGCAACTAAAGCAACCAAAGAAGCCCCGCACCGCCCGCCGCGTTGCGAGGCTTCTTTCTATAGCGCTTTCTTAAATGGCTTAGAGCTCTATACTTTAGTCACGGAGCAACTCGTCCCAAAGAGAGGAATACTATGGCAGAGCAGCAGCTTATCGGAGCGCTCGAGGCCGGCGGCACCAAGATGGTCTGCGCCACGGGCTATGCGGACGGCACGGTCCTGGAGCGTGAGCAGATCGCGACCACGACCCCACAGGAGACCGTTGAGGCCGTCAACGCGTGGTTTGCCGACAAGGGCATCGCCGCGCTGGGCATCGGCGCCTTTGGCCCCACCGCAGTCAACCCCGCTTCGCCCCAATACGGCAAGATCTTGGAGACGCCCAAAACGGCATGGCGTTACTTTGACCTGCTAGGCACTATCCAAAACGAGCTCAATATTCCCTGCGGCTACGACACCGACGTCAACGTCGCCTGCTTGGGCGAGGTCACCTTTGGTTGCGCCCAGGGCCTCACTGACGTGGTGTATCTGACCATCGGCACCGGCGTGGGCGCCGGCGTGCTCTCGGGCGGTAAGCTCGTGCACGGCATGATGCATCCCGAAGCCGGCCACATCCTGGTCACGCGCGACCCGCGCGACACCATCGGCGAGCATAGCGCCTGCCCCTTCCACGACAACTGTCTCGAGGGCCTCATTGCCGGCCCCGGCGTTAAAAAGCGCTGGGATGGCAAGAGCGCCGGAGACATGGCCGATGACCCGGAGGCCATGGACCTGCTCGCCGGCTATCTGGCACAGGCGCTCATGACCTACACGCTGTGCTACGCGCCGCAAAAGATCATCATCGGCGGAGGCGTGGCCGACCACACCCCCATCGTGCCGCTCGCGCGCAAGAAGTGCGCCGAAATGCTCAACGGCTATATCGTCACGCCCGAGGTCAACGACATCGATAACTACATCGTCAACAACAGCCTCGAGGGCAAGCAGGGCATCATGGGTTGCCTGGCCCTGGGCGCACAGGCGCTTCAGTAGCAGACGCACCCACAGGGCGTGGCGCGCCCGGCAAATCCGACCTACGGAACGACGCCACCACGCCTCATATAAGCCCTCAAATAAAAAAGGCCGCCTAGGACCAAACAATACGTCCTAGGCGGCCTTTTTGGCGCACATCAGCGACCGTAAGAGATATCGGAGCACAACGCCCGTTGCCGCTCCACAGCAGTCGATCATCACATCGGTAATCATGCCGGCGCGTCCCGGCACAAAGAGCTGAATCGTCTCGTCGATCGAGGGAATCAGCAGCAGGAACACCGCCGTGGGCAGCAGCACGTCAAAGGTGCGCCGGCCCTCAAAATCAAAGGCGTGCGTTGCCAGGATGCCGAGCACCATATACTCGGTAAAATGCGCGCACTTGCGAACAACAAAGTTGGTCACCCATTCATATGGAAGTCCCACGCCGTGCAGGAAACCGCGGATAGTTTCCATGACCGTTAGGCTCAGCGAGCCCGACCCCGAGCCGGGAACCAGCGAATTGCCCCAGATCAAGAGCGCCATCAGGCAGGTCACGACCGCCCATTTTCGATTGATCTTAACCATGCAGAAGTTATGCCTCCGCGCGGAGCGGCGCGAAGCTGGCGGTACCGCCCTCGATAACGCTCAGATAGGCACGGCCCGTACGCTTGGCGGTAGAGGACTGCAGGCGCTCGATCTCTTCCTCGAGGATCTGATTAACGCGCTCGTGACGACGATTTTCCATAATGCCGGCGGCAATAGCCTCGGCCCGCTCGATGCTCTCGCGTGAGATACGGGCGGTATCCTCGGGGAACACAGCGCTGTGACGGCCGACATAGGCGGGGGCAGCAGGCTGAGGGGCAGCGACGGGAGCGGGGGCTGCAACAGGAGCGGGCTCGTCAATCTCATCCAGAATCGCGGTGGCGGCGGCCCACATGTCCTCGTGGCCCGAGTAATCGGCCATGGGGACATCAACCTCGAGCGAGGCGTCCGGAAGGTCGCCGGTGTCGATGCGATCTTGGGCTTCAATAGATGCGGTGATGGCTGCAGGCTCATCGAGGTCATCGAGATCGATGTCCGCAGCACCGGAGATGATAGGCATGCTGGCGAGGTTTGCGTTGTACGGCGCAGCCTCAGCCGCCTGCTGCTGGGCAGGAGCGCCCCAAAGCGAGCTTTCGGCGGCACGGCGGGCGGCAACGGCCTCCTCGTCCGCGGTCATGGCTTCATCAACGTACGAATTGTCGGCAGAAGCGTTCGCGTCCGCCGAGGTAGCGCTGTAGGCGTTATTGGATGCCGCGTTGGCAACGAGTGCCACGAATGCCGCCGTGCTGCCCGCAGGGGCGGCCTGGGAGCCCGATACGGCACGCGCCGCGGCGGCGATGTCGTCGCGATTGAAGGAGCCGGTCTGCCCGCCGTTGGTGAGCTCGTCGATGGCGACTTGATAGACGTCGCGCGAGTGTGCAGGGTCGCAGCTCACCGGCGAATCGTCGTCGAGCATGCTGTCGATCATGGACCAAGCCTCGTCCTCGTCCATAGCATCTGCGGCTCGAGCGATGGTAGGGACACCATCATCGGCATGACGGCGCTGGAACGCACCAGTCAGGCCGGAAAGGAATGCCGAGGTAGACTGCTCCGCCTGAGCCTGAGAAGCAGAAGCAGCAGCGTAAGGAGTCGCATCCTGCTGCTGAGCTGGAATCGAGGCGGTCTTGAACTCGCTTTGATGCTGATTGAGATTGGCGGCACCGCCCATGGCATCGGGCTGGAACAGACGCTCTTCACGCTGCGCACGATACTCGGAGATACCCAGCGAGGCGGCATAGATACCCACGCCCGCCACCGCGCCCACGGCGAAGGGAACCGCACCCGCCACGACCGTCTCGTTCACCGACGAAAACGGCAGCGTCGCGGCATACATAACCACGGGAGCGGCAAGGCCGATCCCGCACGAAAGTCCGGCAAGGACTGCTCGTTGTGTTGCATCAGAAGAAGCCATGAGCTCTCCCCATCTTCCAGCACCCAAATCGCATCATTTAGTTGGCTGCGCGAGAGAAGATGAAGCGGGGCTGTGCCCCAAAGCAACGGTATATGGTTCGTTTCATCTGCGTTTTCCGTCGCGAAGCTTAAAAGCTATTATGCGAAACCGCCCTGTCGATTGCAAGCGACGATGTCGGATTGAAACGGGAAACCTGCTGCTTGCCAGTCTTATGGTCAAAAATAAGCGCGGAGCGGCGATATGGAAAAGGGCCGAGGCTCAAAGCCCCGACCCTTTATTGCATTGATGACTATCGCCGCGTGTGGATGACAACCTAGAACGTCTGCTCGTAGTCGCTGTGTTTTTTGGCCGAACGCACCAGGAACTCCTGGTTGGTGTTGGTGCCCTTAAGACCCTTGATAAACGACGCGGCTGCGCGCTCGGTGTTGTTCATGCCGGCAAGAATGCGACGCAGGCCAAAGACAAACGGACGCATCTGCTCGTCGACCAACAGGTCCTCGTTACGCGTACCGGAGGCAACGGGGTCGATAGCCGGGAAGATACGGCGGTCGGCCAGGTCGCGGTCGAGCTTAAGCTCCATGTTGCCGGTGCCCTTGAACTCCTCAAAGATGACCTCGTCCATCTTGGAACCGGTATCGATGAGGGCAGAGGCCAGGATGGTGAGCGAGCCACCGTTCTCGATATTACGGGCTGCGCCCAGGAAGCGCTTGGGCGGATACAGGGCCGCCGAATCGACGCCGCCCGAAAGGATGCGGCCCGAGGCGGGCGCCGCCAAGTTGTAGGCGCGGGCAAGACGCGTGATGGAGTCGAGCACAACTACAACATCGCCGCCCAGTTCCACGATGCGCTTGGCGCGCTCGATGACGAGCTCTGCCACGCGAGTGTGGTTGTCGGCGGGCATATCGAAGGTCGACGCCACGACCTCGCCCTTGATGGAACGCTGCATATCGGTGACCTCTTCGGGGCGCTCGTCGACGAGCAGACAGATGAGGTGCACCTCGGGATTGTTAATCGAGATAGATTGGCAAATCTTCTTGAGGATCGTGGTCTTGCCGGCCTTGGGCGGGGACACGATCAGGCCACGCTGACCCTTGCCGATCGGCGACACGATGTCGATGGCGCGACCGGTAATGGAGTCCTTGCCGTGCTCCATGCGCAGCGGCTCATTGGGATAGACCGGGGTGAGGTCGCCGAACTTGGGACGGTTGCGAATCTGCTCGGGGTCCAGACCGTTGACGGTCGTGATTTTGGCGAGCCCGGCGCGCTTGTCGCCGCCGCGCGAAGGACGCAGCGAGCCCTCGATGACATCGCCCGTGCGCAGACGCGCGGAACGGATGAGGTATGCGGGCACGAAGGCGTCGTCGTTGGACTTCATGTAGCCATGGGCGTGGATGATGCCGGAGCTGTCTGGGCGAATCTGCAGAATGCCCTTGATATCGCGGAAACCCTCGGCCTTTGCGGCGGTAGTGTAGATCTCCTCGACGAGCTCGGCTTTCTTCTTGCCGGTCGTCTCGATCTCGAACTCCTTGGCCTTCTCGCGCAGCTCGGCGACCTTCATGGCCGCGAGTTCCTCGCGCGAAAGCGTGGGCTCGGTGGGAGCGGCATTACGCTCCTTGTTGCGCTGCTTGCGATCGCGCTGGCGGTTGCGGCGGTCGTTGTTGCGGTCGTCCTTGCGCTCGTTGCGGTCATTACGCTCGTCGTTGCGCTTGTGCTGGCGACGGTTGGGGCGAGCGCTCTCTTCGGTCTCGACGGGGGCGGCGCCATCGGTTGCGGAGGCGTCTTCGTTAGCCGAAGCATCATCGCTGGCCTCGGCATTGGAATCGCCCTGCGGCTCGGCCTCGGCATGCTGCTCGGCGGCCTTGGCCTTAGCGGACTTCTTACGACCGCGCTTGGGCTTCTCGGACGCAGGCTGTTCGACGTCTTGGGGCTCGGCGGCATCAGTCGATGCATCGGCGGTCGTCTCGTCGGAATCCTCGGACGTACCCTTCTTGGCAGCCTTAGCCTTGGACGTGTGCTTAGCAGCAGTGCGACGGCTGCGACCGGGGCGGACGTCGGCGGGCTCGGCATCGGCGGGAGCGGCCTCGGAAGTCGTAGCATCCTGAACGGGTGCATCGG
>CABURV010000083.1 GCA_902494035.1 uncultured Collinsella sp. | reverse complement strand
GTAAGCCCGCCGCCCGTCTGCGCGGGGCGACCTCGGGCTGCATGTTTGTGGGAATCAGCTAACCGAAAGGCTTACACGTGAACGAAGAACCTCAAGTCCTCTACTGCGACGCCTGGCTCATGGCCATCGACAAGCCCGCCGGCATGATCGTCCACGGCGACGGCACCGGCGAGCGCACGCTTACCGACTACGCCAGCGACCTGCTGCTGGCGATGGGCGACGGCTTTGCCGCGACCGACATGCAGCCGCTCAACCGCCTGGACCGCGACACCACCGGCGTAGTGCTGTTTTCGCTCGACAAGCAGACGCAGCCCGCCTTTGACCAGATGGTCATCGACCACGCATTCGGAAAGCACTACCTGGCGCTCGCCGAGGGCAAGATCGACTGGAACGAAAAGCTCATCGACAAGCCCATCGCCCGCGACCGCCACGACAGCCGCAAGATGCGCGTCGGCGCCAGCGGCAAGCCGTCTCAAACGCGCGTGAAGGTGCTCAAGCGTCTTAAGAGCCGTCGTGGCCTGCCCACGCGCTCGTATATCGATGTCGAGCTGCTCACCGGCCGCAAGCACCAAATCCGCGTGCACCTGGCAAGCGAGCGTCATCCCCTGGTTGGCGACGAGCTCTACGGCACGCCGCGTCCCTGCGGCCTGATGCTCCATGCCCACAGCGTGTCCTTTACGCATCCCGTAACCGGCGAGCACATCCACATCGAAGCCCCCTGCCCCTGGGAGCCCTAAAACCTGCCGAAAAGGGACAGGTTTATTTTGGCAGGTTTTATCTGGACAATCGTCAAAACCACCACAAAGGTTCCTGCCCCTTTGCGGTGGTTTTGGCCTTAGCCCGTCCCCTGCTGTTAGACCGTGATGACGTTGTCCATTGCCCGGTACTTGGCGGGGACATCGCCTGCGGTAATAATCGTTGCGTCGCGGAAGTCCGCGAACTTGACGGGCGCCACCATGCCAAATTTACTGGCGTCCGAGATTACGAAGCGCTTGGCCGTATGGCGCATCGAGATACGCTTTACTTGCGCCTCCTCGATATCGGGCGCTGTGAAGCCCTGCTCGGCGGCAATGCCGTTAGAGCCCCAAAAGCCACAGTTGAAGTTGTAGCGGTCTAAGGTTGCCAAGGCATCGGGGCCAACGAGAGCCTCGGTCTCGGGTTTGAGCTCGCCGCCCAGCACCACGGTACGCATGCCGCGCAAAGCAAGGCGTTGAGCATGGAGCACGGAATCGGTCACATAGGTGACATCTTCAAGGTGTGGAAGATGTTCGATGAGCCTGAGCGTCGTCGAACCCGAGTCGATGTATACAAAGCTCTCGGGCTCCACAAGTGCCGCTGCACGGGCGCAGATACGCTCCTTGTCGTCGTTATGGAGGTCGCTGCGCTCATTAAGCGTTAGGTCGCGCGTCACGTGCGCGCGCTCAAGACTCGTCGCTCCACCGTGGACCTTGGCGATGCGATGCGCTCGGTCGAGCGTCTGCAGGTCGCGCCGAATGGTAGACGCCGTCACGCCCAGGGCTTCGGCAAGCTCCGGCACGGTAACCGAGCCGGTCTGCTGAACCATCGACACGATCGCGTTGAGCCTATCTTCCGCTAGCATCGCTTACTCCTCCTCGGGGTACACGACTCCCCAGTCGGCGCGAAGCTTGGTCATAAGCTTCATAACATCAGAAGCATAGCCCAGAAGCTCGCGCTTCGAATCATCGCCGGCAACGGCCTTCTCCAGGTCGGCCATCTCATAGCACAGGGCGTAAGCCTCGGTGCCAGCGTGGACCTCCTCGCGGTGGCCGTCCGCAGTCCACACGATGGTCGCGTGATCGGCGCGCGGATACTCGTTGACCTCGATATAGCACTTATCGAAGCTAATAATCGAGCGCTTGGGTTGCTTGGAGTGGAGCGTGAGGCTCACAACACCCAGCTGCTGCTCGGCATTACGGCAGACGATGCCGCCCGCAACGTCGACACCGGTCTCACAGGTGTTGCCCAGCGAAACGACCTCAGCGGGCTGGCTTGCCATAAAGAGGCGCATAACGGACAGGGCATAGACGCCAATATCGAGCATGGCACCGCCAGCAAGGTTGCGATTGTAGAAGCGGTTGGTCAGGTCGCCGTACTCCTTGTAACTGCCAAAGTTGAGCTGAGCGAGATTCATGCGGCCGAACTCGCCGACATCCATGCGACGACGCAGCTCCTGATACAAGGGCATGTGAAGCACCGTGGTGGCGTCCATGAGGACCACGTTGTGCTCGTCGGCAATGGCACGCGCCTCGTCGAGCTCAGCGGAATTGAGGGTAATGGCCTTCTCGCAGAGCACGTGCTTACCAGCTGCCAGAGCGGCTCGCAGGTAGGTGATATGCGTGTTGTGCGGCGTGGTGATATAGATCGCGTCGATGTTCGGATCGGCGTAGAGGTCATCGACCGTTTCATAAACCTTCTCGATGCCATACTGCTCAGCAAAAGCTTGAGCCTTGGACAGCGTGCGGTTGGCGACGCCCGCAAGCTTGCGACCGGCAAGAGCGAGAGACTGGGCCATCTGGTTGGCGATAACACCGCAACCGATCACAGCCCAGCGGAGCTCGGGGGCCGTAAAGATATCATCGGGGAATGGCTTATCCTGGACCGAAGCGAACGCTGCTTTTGCGGCTGCCGCGGAGTCGAGTGGAGCCTGCTTGGAATCTGCCATTATGTGCCTCCTGAGTTATCGGAAGTCCTTCATTTCTAACAACCCTATACTCGCACAATTGCGCGCGTATCTGCTCGTGTTTGCGTGCTTATTTGCTTATCGGTCATTATTTAGCCATAGTTGGCAGATGTTTGCGCGGTTATGCGCATTATCGCGCAAGCCTATGCGCGTAAATGCGCATGCAACGATCCTTGTGAAACATAAAGGAGCGGAACACCAAAGCCCTAAAAGACAGAGTAGGCTGTATTACTCCACCCCTCTGGGGGGGGCGCAGCCATCAAAGGGCTGTCCCAAACTGCCGGCAGATAGGGACTTACCTAGCTGTCGGCACATAGGGAACGTCCCCAGCTACCGGCGTTTCAACGGCACTTATTTAAGTCTGTCCCCAATGAATGCCAAGCGACTTCCACTCATGTAAGTCTGTCCCCAATGAATAGGGATCAAAAAAGGCCCGGGTGCCGTGGCATCCGGGCCTTTGCTAGCAACTTAACTGTTGCGGGCAGCTTAGAACTTGTGGCCGCACTTCTTGCAGACGCGCAGCTTGTTCTTGCCGTCCTTCTCGTGACCGACGCGGGTAACCTTACCGCACTCGGGGCAGACGAGATTGACGTTGGAGGCGTCGATGGGAGCCTCCTGCGAAACGATGCCGCCCTGCTGGTTGGCAGCGTTGGGCTTGACGGCCTTCTTGACGACCGAAACGCCCTCGACAACGACCTTGTTCTCGGCGGGGAGAGCACGCAGGATAACGCCCTGCTTGCCGCGATCCTTACCAGAGAGAACCTGGACCTTATCGCCCTTCTTGATATACATATATCTCCCCTAACTACAGGGTCTCGGGAGCGAGCGAGACGATCTTCATGTACTTCTTGTCACGAAGCTCGCGAGCGACGGGCCCGAAGATACGGGTGCCGACGGGCGAACCATCGTTGTTGATGACAACGCAAGCGTTCTCATCAAAGCGAATGTAGGAGCCATCCTTGCGGCGGATCTCCTTAACGGTGCGAACGACGACGCAACGGACAACGTCCTTCTTCTTGACGTTGGCGCCAGGGGTAGCCTCCTGGACAGCACCGATGAACACATCGCCGATGCCTGCATAACGACGCTTGGAACCGCCAAGCACCTTGATGCAGCGAATCTTGCGAGCGCCGGAGTTGTCGGCGACGTTCAGCATGGTTTGCATCTGAATCATGGTAGATGTTCCTCCGAACTAAGAACCGAAGAGAGGTGCGCAGCCTTTATGCGGCCAGTGGTATGCAAGCCAGGCATACGCACATCTTCGGAAACGTACAAGTCGTAAGAGCGACTGCTTATTTAGCGCGCTCGACGACCTCGATGAGGCGCCAACGCTTCATCTTGGACATAGGACGGGTCTCCATAACGCGGACGGTGTCGCCCACGCCAGCCGTGCACTCCTCGTCGTGAGCGTGCAGCTTCTTGGAGCTGGTCATCATCTTGCCGTACTTGGGGTGACGCTTGCGCTCGGTGATGGTGACAACAATGGTCTTGGCACCGGAGACGGAGGTAACGACACCCGTACGGACCTTACGCGAGTTACGCGAATCAGTCATGTTCTCTCCTTAGGTCCTACTCGGCGACAGCGGACTTCTCCGCTGCGATCTCGCGGGCGCGCTGCTCCGTGAGGACGCGAGCGATGTCCTTCTTCACGGTGTTGACGCGAGCGGTGTTGTCCAGCTGGCTGGTGGCCATCTGGAAACGAAGGTTAAAGAGCTCGGCGCGCATTTCCTTCAGCTTCTCAACGAGCTGAGCGTCCGAGAGCTCACGAATCTCTGCGGGCTTCATTAGTTCTCCTCCTTGGCGGCGGCGGCGTCCTCAGCAGCCCACTTGGCCTCGAGAGCGGCCTCCTCAGCCATCTCCTTCTCGATGCGCTGCTCAGCGTTCTTAGCAGCAACAATCTTGGTCTTGATGGGAAGCTTGTGCTGTGCAAGACGCAGAGCCTCGCGAGCGACCTCCTCGGGCACGCCCTTGACCTCGAACATGATGCGGCCGGGCTTGACGACGGCCACCCACTCCTCGGGGTTACCCTTACCAGAACCCATGCGAGTCTCAGCAGGCTTCTTGGTGATGGGCTTATCGGGGAAGATCGTGATGTACACACGACCGCCACGCTTCATGTAGCGGGTCATGGCAATACGAGCGGCCTCGATCTGACGGTTGGTGATCCAATGGGCCTCGAGAGCCTGGATACCAAACTCGCCGAAATGCAGCTCGGTATTACCCTTGGCCTGGCCCTTCATGGAGCCACGCTGCACCTTGCGGTGAAGAATACGCTTAGGGGCAAGCACTACTGACCCCTCCTCTCGGAGTTACGACGACGAGGACGGGAAGAGCCCTCGAGTGCAGGGTTGGGAACAGGCTGGCCCGGGAGCTTCTCGCCCAGGTAGATCCAGACCTTCACGCCGCAAGCGCCCATGGTGGTGCTGGCGACAGCCGTGCCGTAGTCGATCTTGGCACGGAGGGTGTGCAGAGGCACGCGACCCTCGCGGTACCACTCACGACGGCCCATCTCGGCACCGCCGAGACGACCGGAGCACTGGATACGGATGCCCTTAGCGCCGGCCTTGCGGGCGGACTGGACAGCCTTGCGCATAGCGCGACGGAAGGCAACGCGGCCCTCGAGCTGCTCGGCGATAGACTGAGCAACGAGGTTGGCGTCGAGCTCGGGGCGCTTGATCTCGACAACGTCGACGGAGAGCTGGCCCTTGGAGACGCCAGCAACCTTCTCGAGCTCGGTGCGGAGGGTATCGATCTCGGCACCCTTCTTACCGATGACAACGCCGGGGCGAGCGGTGAGGATGATGACCTTCACCTTGTCGCCAGCGCGCTCGATCTCGACGCGGGAGACAGCTGCGCGGGAAAGACGCTTCTCGAGGTACTTGCGGATCTCGAGATCGTTACCGAGGGTCTTAGCGTAATCCTTCTCTGCGAACCAGCGGGAGCGCCAGTTCTCGGTGATGCCAAGACGGAAGCCGGTGGGGTAGACTTTCTGACCCATACAGCTTTACGCCTCCTTTCGAGGAGCAACGACGACGGTGATGTGGGAAGTACGCTTCAGAATGCGAGAAGCGGAACCCTTGGCGCGGGGACGGATGCGCTTAAGCGTCGGACCCTCGTCAACATAGGCAGCGGCGACAACCAGGTTGTCGGCACGCAGACCGTTGTTGTTCTCGGCGTTCGCAACGGCGGAACGGAGAACCTTCTCGACATCCACGGCGACGGCGCGGTCGCAGAAGTGGAGGATGTCGAAGGCCTGAGCGACAGGCTTGCGGCGGATCAGATCGACCACCAGGCGGGCCTTGCTGGGGGAAACACGCACGTACTTAGCGACGGCGCGAACCTCGGTGGCCTCAGTTTCAATAGACTTAGTTGCCATTTACGGTTAACCCCCTATTTGGCCTTGTGGCCACGGAACGTACGAGTCGGCGCGAACTCGCCGAGCTTGTGACCAACCATGGACTCGGTAACATACACGGGCACATGCTTGCGGCCGTCGTGGACGGCGATGGTGTGACCAACCATCTCGGGGAAGATGGTGGACGCGCGGGACCAGGTCTTCACGACGTCCTTCTTGCCAGCCTCGTTCATCGCGGTGATACGCGAGAGAAGGCGAGTCTCCACGAACGGGCCCTTTTTGAGACTTCTGCTCATAAGTGCTTTCTCCTAAAACTCGGTATCCGAAATTACTTCTTACGGCGACGAATGATGTGCTGGTTCGAGACCTTCTTCTTCTTGCGCGTACGAAGGCCCTTCGTCGGCTTACCCCAGGGGGTAACGGAGGGACGACCAGAGGTGTGGTTCTTGCCCTCGCCACCGCCGTGCGGGTGGTCGACAGGGTTCATGACGGTACCGCGGACGGTCGGGCGCACGTTCATGTGACGCTTACGGCCGGCCTTGCCGATGACGATGTTGGAGTGATCGGCGTTGCCGACCTCACCGACGGTGGCGCGGCAGGTAACGAGGATGCGGCGCATCTCGG
>CABURV010000082.1 GCA_902494035.1 uncultured Collinsella sp. | reverse complement strand
GCGTACGGGCTATGCTGACGATCGCACCAATCGGGCGCTTCTGGAGCTCGAAAGTGCGCTGGCGCTGCCTGCGCCGCCGTTGCGCATCGAGTGCTTCGATATCTCGACGTTGCACGGCACCTTTACCGTCGCTTCGATGGTGGTATTTACCAACGGGCGTGCCGACAAGGGCCAGTATCGTCGCTTTAAAATTCAGGCCGAATTGGACGAGGCGAACGACTTCGTATCGATGTCCGAGGTTCTGGGGCGCCGCTATGCTCCCGAGCGCATGGCGGACGAGCGCTTTGGCTCGCGCCCCGATTTGCTCGTTGTCGATGGCGGCAAGCCGCAATTGACCGCCGCAATTAAGCAACTTGAGGCGCTCGGCCTCGATATACCAGTTTGTGGCTTGGCAAAGGCCGATGAGGAGGTTTTCGTGCCGTGGGACGAGACTCCCGTCGTGCTGCCGACCGGCTCCGCTTCGCTTTATCTGATCAAGCAGGTTCGCGATGAATCCCATCGATTTGCGATTACGTTCCACCGCGAGTTGCGCGATAAGGCGATGACGGTTTCGGTGCTTGACGACGTTCCGGGCGTGGGACCCACCAGAAAACGTGCCATTATGCGCCATTTTGGCTCGATGAAGCGTTTGCGTGCGGCAAGCGAGCAGGAGATTGCAGAAGTTCGAGGCGTTCCGGCCGATGTCGCCAAAGCGGTCCACGAGGCACTTGTTGCATGGAATGCCGAGCGCACCCAGACATCGGCCAACCGTTCCGAAAACTCAACGCGCTTCTAAACGACTGATATACATGATGGGCCGATTTTCAAGCATTTATTTCGCGGCGGTTGCCTGTTGGTTTCGGGTTTTATTAACGCTAAAACGTTTGACTACGACGAAGGAAAAGCCCTGCTATCCTGCGGATTGACGAAGACTGATATCTCACCTCGCCGGAACATACTGTCTACAGCATCGTTTGTCAACGAATTCGGTGAACGGTAGTAAATACCGTCCAAGCGGATGTATGTAACGGTCGCCGAGCGCGACTCCTCAGTTGGGTTTGTCGGTAGGTAAGGTATATGTCGTCCGCAAGTTGCGCGGGGGTGAGTCTAGGAGCTCCCGGGTAAGATTCTCTATTGTTAGGAGAAGACATGGCCATCATCAACAAGGGTATGTCCAGGCGTTCGTTTCTCGGCCTCACCGGCAGCGTCGCTGCTGTCGCCGGCCTTGGTCTCACTGGCTGCGGTGGCAGCTCTAGTGACAAGGGTTCCGCTTCTGGGTCCACCGATTCCGCCAACCGTGGCGGCGGCGTGATCACCGCTGGTTCCGCTTACGCTCCGTCCAGCTTCGACCCCGCCAGCACCGGCTCCGCCGTGGGCCTGGGCGCTAACTGGCACGTCATCGAGGGCCTCTACGGTATCGATTACCACGATTACAGCACGTTCAACGAGCTCGCCACCGATGACCCCAAGTCCGTGGACGACACCACCTTCGAGGTCACCATCCGCAAGGGCGCCAAGTTCTCCGATGGCACCGAGGTCACCGCTGACGACGTCGTCGCCTCCTACACCGCTTGCGCCGCTTCCGCTACCTATGCTCCGTTCTTCAAGCCCTTCGAGTCCATTGAGGCCAAGGACGCCAGCACCGTGACGGTCAAGACCAAGGTCCCCAATTTCTCCCTGCTCAAGGATCGTTTGGCCATCATCCGCGTTACCCCGGCCGCACAGACCGAGGAGGATCGCGCCAAGCAGCCGATCGGCTCCGGCCCCTGGATGTACGACTCTATCTCCGATACCGAGATCACCCTGGTTCCTAACCCCGAGTACAACGGTAAGTATGCTGCCGAGGACAAGAAGATCCAGTACAGCATCCTGACCGACCCCACCGCTCGCGTTACCGCGCAGCAGGAGGGCTCCACGCTCGTTATGGAGCTCGTCACCGCCGACGCCGTCGACCAGCTCGAGAGCGCTGGTTGCAAGGTTGACAACGTTCAGGGCTTCGGAACTCGATTCGTTATGTTCAACGTCGCCAAGGAGCCTTGGAACAACGTTAAGGTACGTCAGGCCGTCATGTATGCGCTCGATACCGAGAAGATGATCAACAACACCTTCGCCGGCCTTGCCACGGCTGCCAGCTGCTATCTGCCCAAGAGCTTCACGAACTACCATGAGGCTTCCACGGTCTACAAGACTGACGCCAAGAAGGCCAAGAAGCTCATTGATGAGTCTGGCATCACCCCGGGCGCCATCACCCTGCGTACCACCGACAACGAGCAGATCAAGGGTATGGCCGCCCAGGTCAAGAACGATCTTGACGCCCTCGGTTTCGATGTGACCATCCAGACCGATACTTCGGCTGCTACCTATGCTGCTATCGATGGCGGCGAGGCCTACGACATCCTTCTCGCTCCTGGCGATCCGTCCTGCTTCGGCGCAGATCCCGACCTGCTGCTCAACTGGTGGTACGGCGACAATGTCTGGATGCAGACCCGTTGCCCGTGGAAGGAGTCCGCTGAGTGGGAGAAGCTCCACGGTCTCATGGACGAGGCTCTTGCTGCCGAGGGCGATGCACAGCAGAAGAAGTGGAACGAGTGCTTCGACATCATTGCCGACAACGCCGTCCTTTACCCTGTCGTACACGTCAAGACCGTCTCTGCTTCCTGGAACGATCCGTCCACCGCGCCCAACGGCGAGGCCCTCGATGGCTTTAAGGGCATCGGCACGACGAGCATGTCCTTCAGGGGCGTTGCGACCGTCAAGGCCTAAGACTCATTTGAGTTGAGTGTGGGATGTTGGACATAGGGACGCATCCTCATATGTGAGTCAACGACCCGGGCGACTTCGATGTCGCCCGGGTCTTGTAATGAATATCTATACTCATATACCAGTTGGTCCTACCGACAAAAGAAAGGGGAGAGAACGTGAATAGCTTTCTACGTTTGATTGGAAGGCGCCTCGTGGCACTGCCAATCATGGCATTGGGCGTCACCGTATTGGTGTTCTTCCTTATGTCGTTCTCCAAGACCGACCCCGCCTATACGGCGTTGGGTGACGGTGCCTCGCCCGAGGCGGTTGCCGAGTACCATGAGAAGTATGGTCTGGACGACCCCTGGCCCGTGCGCTATGTGCGTTACATGGGCGATCTGATCCACGGTGACATGGGCACTTATGGTGCTGCCCGCAACTCCGTTGCCAAGCGCATCTCCACGGCCCTGCCCGTCACGATGCAGCTGACCTTCATCGGCCTTGCCATCGGCGCGGTTGTCTCGTTTTTGCTCGGTGTCATCGCGGCGCTATATCGCGATAAATGGCCGGACCAAGTGATCCGCGTCTTTTCCATCGCTGGCTTGGCAACCCCGTCGTTCTGGCTTGCCGTTCTGTTGATTCTGCTGTTCTCTTCCTACCTTAAGGTGCTCCCGGCGTCTGGTGCCCTTCCTCACTTCACCACCAACCCGGCTGGTTATATGGGGCGCATGATCATGCCCGCCATTGCTCTTGCCTTCCCGCTGACGGGCCAGATGACCCGTATCGTGCGTACCGCCATGGTCGAGGAGCTCGACAAGGATTACGTCCGCATGGCCCGTGGCGCCGGCGTTCCCGAGAAGGTCGTCGTCGGCATTAACGTTTTGCGTAACGCGCTGATCACCCCGGTTACCACCCTCGGTCTTAAGATCGGTTACCTTATGGGCGGTGCTGTCGTCATCGAGGTCATCTTCAACCTCCCCGGCATGGGTACTGCGATCCTGCAGGGCGTTCAGGGCAACGAGGCGAACCTGGTTCAGGGCGTCGTCATCGTCGTTGCTCTTGCCTTCATCATCATCAACATCGTGGTTGACATGCTCTATCTGCTCATCAACCCGCGCATCAGGACGGTGTAGATTATGGTAAAAATTCGAGAGAAGCAAACCGAGCAGCTCGAAAAGGCTGCCTCCAAGGGGCTCAAGCTCGGTGGCTGGAAGAAGATGACGCTGTCTTCTAAGATTGCCGCCGTCGTGCTGGTGCTGGTCGCCCTGACCGCGATTCTGGCGCCCCTTCTTGCCCCCTATAGCCCGGTCGAGATCTTTACGGCTCGCCAGGCTCCCGGCAACGGATTTATCTTCGGTACCGACGATAAGGGTCGCGACATTCTGTCGCGTATGCTCTACGGTGGTCGTTACTCGCTGATTATCGGCTTTGGCGCCACTGCCATGGCTCTGGTCTGCGGCTCGGTCGTGGGCGCCCTCGCGGCAGTTTCGCGCAAGGCAGTCTCCGAGACGATCATGCGTATCCTGGACATCATCATGTCCATCCCGGGCATCGCCCTCGCGGCCGTCTTCGTCTCCATCCTGGGCAACTCCGTGCCGTCGATCATCTTCGCCATCGGCTTTATGTATACTCCGCAGATTGCCCGTATCGTGCGCGCCAACATCGTGTCCGAGTACGGTGAGGACTATGTCCGCGCGGTCATCGTGTCCGGTGCCAAGGCTCCGTGGATTTTGATCAAGCATGTCCTGCGTAACTGCATCGCCCCGATCATGGTCTTCACCGTTACCCTGGTCGCCGACGCCATCATCTTCGAGGCCTCGCTGACCTTCATCGGCGCTGGTATCCAGGAGCCCACCGCTACCTGGGGCAACATCCTCGCCGATGCTCGCGGCGGCGTGCTCGCTGGCCGTTGGTGGCAGGCGCTGTTCCCGGGCCTGGCCATCATGATCACCTGCCTGGCGCTCAACATCCTGTCCGAGGGCATTACCGACGCTATGGCTGCCGCTCCCTCCGCCGCCCTGGATCCGACCGACTCCTCCAAGCGCCGCGAGGCCGACCTGCTGGTCTCCGACCCCGTTCGCGCCTACAAGGAGCAGGCTCAGTCCCTGTCCGCCCGTCTTGGCGCTCTGCGCGATGTCGAACTCAAGCGCAACGACCGCCATGTGCCCGATGAGTCCGTCGAGCCGATCCTTTCGGTCCGCGATTTCTGCATCCAGTTTGAGCACCACGGTGACATCAACGTCGTCGATCATGTCAACTTTGATGTCCGTCCTGGCCAGACCATGGGCCTGGTCGGTGAGTCCGGCTGCGGTAAGTCCATCACCACGCTGGCCATCATGGGTCTGACCGACGATGACGAGCATCTTTCCGGTGAGGTGCTCTGGGAGGGCCGCGACCTGCTCAAGATGAGCAAGAAGGAGTGGTTCGGCCTGCGCGGTACCGATATCGCCATGGTCTATCAGGACGCCCTGTCCTCGCTCAACCCCTCCATGCTCATTTCCGCCCAGATGAAGCAGCTCACCAAGCGTGGCGGCACCCGTAGCGCCGAGGAACTCCTGGAGCTCGTGGGCCTCGACCCCAAGCGTACGCTCGAGAGCTATCCGCACGAGCTTTCCGGTGGTCAGCGTCAGCGCGTTCTGATCGCTATGGCCCTTACCCGCGACCCCAAGCTGGTCATCTGCGACGAGCCTACGACCGCTCTGGACGTTACCGTCCAGAAGCAGGTCATCAAGCTGCTTAACGACCTTCAGGCCAAGCTCGGCTTTGCCATGATTTTCGTTTCGCACGACCTGGCACTGGTCGCCGAGGTCGCCCATAACATCACGGTTATGTACGCCGGCCAGGTTATCGAGCAGGCGCCTACCAAAGAGCTGCTCACCAACCCGATTCACGAGTACACCCGCGGCCTTCTGGGTTCCGTCCTGTCCATCGAGAGCGGTTCGGGCCGCCTGCACCAGGTGCCCGGCGCCGTTCCGAGCCCGCGCGATTTCCCCAAGGGCGATCGCTTCGCGCCCCGCTCGAGCCATCCTCGCATTGGCCTGGACTCCCGTCCGGTCTTCAAGCGCGTGCCCGGCACCGAGCACTTCTATTCCGAGCTCCCCGACGAGGTGCTCAAGGCAAATGGTTTGACCCCTCACGCGGAGGTGATGTAGATGAGCGAGACCGCAGTCAACGGCGTCGAGCCGATCATCTTCCTCGATGACGTCCACGTCACCTTTAGGACCCGTACCGGCTCGATTCTGCACCCCAACCTGGTTCACGCCGTCCAGGGTGTAACGATTAAGCTCATGCCCGGCCAGACGATCGGCATCGTCGGCGAGTCCGGTTGCGGCAAATCCACCACCGCCAACGTCATGTGCGGCCTGCAGGCCCCCACGAGCGGCAAGGTCTACTTTAAGGGCAAGGACGTTACCAAACGTACCGCCGAGGACCGTCGCCACATGGGTCGCGTCATCTCGGTCGTGTTCCAGAACCCGGCCACGGCGCTCAACCCCCGCATGGTTGTTCGCGAGCAACTGCTCGACCCCATGCGCGTCCACAACCTGGGTACCGAGGCCGAGCAGGAGAAGCGCGTCAAGGAGCTCTTGGAGCTCACCGGTCTGCCCAGCTCCGCCGCCGAGGTTCTTCCCGGCCAGCTTTCGGGCGGCCAGCGCCAGCGCGTCGCAATTGCCCGTGCCCTGTCGCTGAACCCCGATGCCATCATCGCCGACGAGCCCACCTCGGCTCTGGACGTTTCGGTCCGTGCGCAGATTCTGAACCTGCTGACCGACCTTAAGAAGGAGCTCGGCCTGGCCATGGTGTTCATCAGCCATGACATCCAGACGGTCCGCTATATCTCTGACGACATCATCGTTATGAATGGAGGCAAGATCGTCGAGCAGGGCGAGGCCAAGCAGGTCTTCCAGCACCCTCAGGACCCCTACACCAAGATGCTGCTCGGCGCTGCGCCGTCGCTGCTGCATCCCAAGCTCGGCGAGTAGCCTCGCTTTCCCTCCCGTGCGCCCGGC